>JAEZBZ010000264.1 GCA_023412745.1 Pseudomonadota bacterium
GGTAGCGGGAGGCGGACTCGAACCGCCGACCTAAGGATTATGAGACCTTCGCTCTAACCACCTGAGCTATCCCGCCAAGCCGCGGCGATATAAGGAGCACTGCCGCGTGCTGTCAAGCAAGCCTGCAAACATAAGCGGCCTGATCTGTACAGAAAGTCCGCGTCGCGGCGTCGCCCTGAGGACGGTGCCCCATCAACGCGGGTATCGCGAGCCGTGTCAGACCGCCGCCTTCGACATGCGGATCATTGTGAAGATGCCCATTGGGCGCAGCGCCCGGCGCTCGATCATTCTCAGGTCGTCGCACACCATGATGCGATCCAGATCGAATACGGGGTGCCAGCCGAGTTGGTCGGCGAACGGCGCCATGCGGCGTTCGACCCAGCCGCGCACGCCCTCTTCCTGGCTGAAGTGATTGACCAGAAGAACTTCGCCACCCGGCTTGCACACGCGCGACAGCTCGCGCATCACCTTCTCCGGCTCCGGCACCACAGTCATCACGTACATGGCGACGACGGTGTCGAACGAGGCGTCGGGGAACGCGAGCTTGCTGGCGTCCATCTCGTAAAGGCCGGTGACGTTGTCGATCGCCTCGGTGGCGACGCGGTTACGGGCCTTTTCCAGCATCTCCGGCGACAGGTCGATGCCGACGATATCCAGATGCCGG
This sequence comes from Pseudomonadota bacterium, assembly GCA_023412745.1. Lineage (GTDB taxonomy): Bacteria > Pseudomonadota > Alphaproteobacteria > Rhizobiales > Hyphomicrobiaceae > ZC4RG25. The sequence goes on from JAEZBZ010000264.1 coordinate 665, forward strand.
CCGTACAGCGGCAGCGACAGCCCGGTGCCGACGCCGACCTCAAGCACGCGGCCTTCGCGCGCATTGATGATCTCGACGGCGTGCTTGCGGCCTTCGGATGCGAACTTGCCAAAGGTGTGGTCGTAGAATGGCGCCCAGCGGCGGTATGCGCTCAGGACGGAGGTTTCGTCCATCGATACCGGAGCCTTCGCAGCAATCGCACCGCCCATGACGCGGCGGCTTTGTTTTTCTGTTCGCACTCGACTGCCGATCACTTGCTTTCTCCCGCGTTAGTCTAACGCCCAATGCCCTTAGGGGCGCCTTTAGCCAAAACTCAATTCGCCGCCACGAACGAGCGGTCGCGCAGTACAGCTTCGTCGTCGGCGTCTATGGCGCGCGTGCGCGCGATCCAGCCGCCACCCAGAATACGCGCGCCTGCCTCCGCAGCAGTGTAGAACACGCAAGCCTGCCCCGGCGCAACGCCATGAATTGGCTCCGGCAGAATCACGCGCGCGCAATTATCCTCGCCATCATGGATCAAAAATGCGGCAACAGGCGCGTGTGTCGAGCGGATGCGCACGAAAAGAGGAAGTCCGTGGCGTGCGGCCTCCAGTTGCCCGGATGAGCCCAGCCAGTTGATGTCCCTCAGCTCCAGCACGCCGGTCGTCAGGCTCGCGCGCGGCCCGACCACGACGCGGTGATCCTTAGCCTCGATGCGCACGACGTATAGCGGCTCGCTGCTGGCGATATTGAGGCCGCGGCGCTGGCCGATGGTGTAGTGCATGACGCCGTCGTGACGGCCCAGTACGCGTCCGTCGATGTGTACGATCTCTCCGGGGTCCGCCGCTTCGGGACGCAGCCGCGCGATGACGTCGGTATAGCGGCCGGATGGGACGAAGCATATGTCCTGGCTGTCGGACTTTTCGGCCACCGCCAGGTCGAGTTGGCGCGCGAGTTCGCGCACATCCGACTTGCGCATGGTGCCGAGCGGGAACCACAGGCGGGCAAGCTGTTGTGGCGTGGTGGCGAACAGGAAGTAGCTCTGGTCGCGATCGTTATCGAGGCCGCGGTAGAGGCCCGGTCCATCGGGACCATCGCGCCGGGAGATGTAATGGCCGGTTGCCAGGAAATCGGCGCCGAGTTCGGCCGCGGTATCGAGCAGGTCGCGGAACTTGATCTGCTGGTTGCAGGTCACGCAGGGAATGGGTGTTTCGCCGGCAAGGTAGCTGTCGGCGAACGAAGAGATCACCGATTCCTTGAACCGGCTTTCGTAGTCGAGCACGTAGTGGGGAATGCCGATCGCTTCAGCGACCCGGCGCGCGTCGTGAATGTCCTGGCCCGCGCAGCAGCTCCCCTGGCGGCCGGTTGCCGAACCATGGTCATAGAGCTGCAATGTGATGCCGATAACGTCATGGCCCTGGCGCTTCAGCAAGGCTGCCACGACTGAGGAATCCACGCCACCGGACATTGCAACAACCACTCGCCGCCGCTCCTGCGCTGCGACTGGACGTGTTGCTTCCGACAAAGCTGCCGCTTCACTCGATGTCATCGCCGACACGAATAGCTTCACTGTACTGATCTGCGCGTCCTGGCGAGGCCAGAAAATCCTGCGGCACCGAGGTGTACCGACAGCCGAAGCAGATCATATGGCCTTAATGCGGCGGCGAAGCAAGCCATCTCGCTGGGCATCGGACATCCGATCGCAGATACAAGAATTCACCACAGATTAATTGCGCAGAAGAGAGGTGACGTAAAGGTTAATTAATGTATTGAAACGGCTTTTAGGCGTGTGGGTGATATGTTTACCCTGTACTTTAGAGCGAAATTAAGATGGCTCAGCCATATTCGCTCCAGGTTCAGCTAATGTACGTGAGTATTGCGTTGAGTATCATGGCCGAGCAACAGTACAGGTCGCGTGTCCGATATGTTATCGGACCCGACGGTAGTCCATTGACGATAGCCGATCTGCCGCCGCGGGATACCAAGCGGTGGGTGATCCGTCGTAAGGCAGAGGTGGTCGCAGCCGTGCGCGGCGGACTGCTGAGCCTGGAGGAAGCGTGTGAGCGTTACACGCTGACTGTCGACGAGTTCCTGAGCTGGCAGCGTTCGATCGACAAGCACGGGCTGCCCGGGCTGAGGGCGACGCGCGTTCAAGACTACCGCGAGTAACACGGACCGGGCGGGGGTTAATCCCCGCGCAGTTTACAGCTTGATCGCGCTTGCCGGCTTCGCGAGCGTGTTCGCAGATCTGCGACGCCCGCAAGGCCTGTTTCAGGCGGCGCGCGGGGCGGGCGGTATGCGCTGTGCGGTGTCTCCAGCATAGATTGCGTTTGTCGGCCTTCACGGGGCGTCGCGAAAATGCGCTGTCATGCTTGCGCTGTCGCGAGAGTCGGTCGTCACTGGCTCCGACTAGGCGTTGTCATGAAGCACGCGCCGCTGATTAAGAGTCAGTTGGTGCTCGGTGCCGATTTGCCTTTGGCAGGCGTCGATGCCGTTGTTGCTGGCGCAGTGGTCTTCGCGGCCGCAGGCTCCGTGGTTTGCGCTGTCGCAACGGGTTCCGCGTTGCGGGTGGTGCAGCCGGTGCCGCCCTGGCTCCATTGAAACACGTCGGCGCGCATGCGGCTGCCGATCTCGGCCGGCATCGAGATGTTGTCGACGGCGATGGCCGTTTGCTGGTCGGCGGGTTGAAGCAAAATCCTGAACATCCGGCGGCCCCAGCGGGATTCGCCGCCGCGGTCCAACTCGTGAACCACGAGTTCCGCAGTCTCGCCGCGAGAAGGCGGCGTGAGATCGGCATGGAAGATGTGCGTCGTCTTGAGTGCGCCGTCCGGTCCGAACCAGCAGGCGCGCGAGTTCTGCGCGATGCGGGCGTACACCTCGGGCACGCTGCCGGGCGCACGCATAGGCTCGCCGACGCTGCCGGTGAGTTGCGGGAGTTGGGGCAGCTTGGCGGCCTCGCCACAGGCGCTCAGCGCGAGCGCGGTCATCGCGATCGCCGTCATTCGGCCCGTGCTATCCAGGATCATGCCTCGCCGCCACACAGGATGCTTGTTGCCCATCTCGGAACGACCGGAGACGCGCGGCAAAGCTCCCATACGGGTGGGGAGGCTGCAACCCCCGTGTGGATAAGCGGCCCACCGACTTGGTGCGCCGCTGCAATACGAATGCCTTAGCGCATGAAGGCGCTAGACCCGCGATCCGGGCGGCGCGGCAAGCGATCATGATCGCGCTGCTCGGGTCCGTTACGGTCGAAATCCGCCGCCGCATCGTCGCGCTCGCGCACGGCCATTTCCAGCTTGGCCTGCAAGTTGGCCACCGAAGCGCGAAGATTGTCACGCCGCTGCGCTGCCGCCTTTGCAAGCGTGGAATAGGCGAAATGGGCGCGATCCTTGATGCCGGTGCGATCTTCCTCGCACTGCACCTGGCGATCGAGCTCGACGGCCATGTGCTCGAACTCACGGATCATGAGTTCCAGGTCGGAAACCTTGCGCCGCTTCTCCTCGACTTCAAAACGTTTGAGGCGGAAGCTCGTCTCCCGTACTTTCATGTTCGATACCCCTGACACACTCGAACAATATCTGACATGAGACTACGTATTCAATACTCATGCCAGATGTCTTGATCTGTCTGCAAGCTACTGATTTCGTGGCTATCGAGCACAACTTATGCGTGCTCGTCATTCAGATCTCTAGATGGAATATACTGGCGACGGCTTAAGTTGCGGTAAAGCCACGGTCGCGAGCCAACAAGTTGTGGAAATTCGTCCGGAGCATATTTCCACCATCTGACTCTAGGGCGGTTCGGCGAATTCTGGTAATTCTTGATTCGTCGCAAAGCGGTGCATTCAACCACCAAAGCCGGGGGGCTCGGGCTTGGTTGTGTCGCGCGGGGGAGCGGCAGTGTGAGGGGATTACCAAAACTTCGTCGAACAGAAACGGGCGCTCTTTTGGCGCTTGTCGTGGTGTTGTTTGGTTGACGGCCGGGAATACCAGATTTCGTTTGGGCGGCAGAATTAAGGTTGCTTGCGAATCTGGAGAATGATCGTCGGCGAACTGATCGATTAGGCTGTGTTAACCTCTTCCGTGTAAAACTCTAACGATAAATTAGGCAAAGTTAGATTGCGTGCTCTTCAGATTGGGGCAGCGGGCCCGGCGTTAACCGGGTCTTGGAAGAGAGGATTGGGATGAGGGTCCTTCTGATCGAAGACGA
>JAEZBZ010000297.1 GCA_023412745.1 Pseudomonadota bacterium
AGAGAGGCGATGGAATTCGACGTGGTGATCGTCGGCGCGGGGCCTGCGGGCCTTGCCGCGGCGATCCGGCTGCGTCAGCTCGCGATCGCGGCCGACATGGAGCTCTCCGTTGTTGTCATAGAGAAGGGATCGGAAGTCGGCGCGCATACGCTGTCCGGCGCGGTCATCGATCCGATCGGCCTCAATGCGTTGATTCCGGACTGGAAAGAGAAGGGAGCGCCGGTCACCACGCCGGTACTGGAAGATCGCTTCCTGTATCTCGGCCCCGCAGGCGAGCTGCCCCTGCCGAATTTTCTGATGCCGCCGCTGATGAGCAATCACGGCAACTATATCGTCAGCCTTGGCGACGTCGTGCGCTGGCTGGGCGAGCAGGCGGCGGAGCTTGGCGTCGAGATTTATCCGGGCTTTGCGGCTGTCGAGACATTGCACGACGAGAGCGGCGCGGTGGTTGGCGTGGCCACGGGCGACATGGGTGTCGGTCGCGATGGTCAGCCCAAGGACAGCTTCACGCGCGGCATGGAGCTCCGCGGCAAGTACACGCTGATCGCGGAAGGCGCACACGGCTCGCTCACCAAGCAGCTTGTGCGCACGTTCGATCTGCGCGCCGGACGCGATCCGCAGAAGTACGGCATTGGCCTGAAGGAGCTGTGGCAGGTGCCGCCGGAGAAGCATCGGCCGGGTCTCGTCCAGCATACGTTCGGATGGCCGCTCGACAACCGCACCGGCGGCGGCTCGTTCCTCTATCACTACGGTGATAACCTAGTCGCGGTCGGCTTCGTGCTGCACCTCAACTATCAGAACCCCTACCTGTCGCCGTTCGACGAGTTCCAGCGCTTCAAGACGCATCCGGCGATCCGGCATCACCTGGAAGGCGGCAAACGCATCGCCTATGGCGCGCGCGCCATCACCGAGGGTGGCTGGCAGTCGTTGCCGGAACTCGTGTTCCCGGGTGGCGCGCTGCTCGGCTGTTCTGCGGGTATGGTCAACGTGCCGCGCATCAAGGGCAGCCATAACGCAATCCTGTCAGGCATTTACGCTGCCGATGCCGTCGTCGACGCGATCAAGAACGGTCGCGCTTACGACAAGCTCGACGCCTATGAGACGGCTGTTCGCACCGGCCCGATCGCACGCGACCTGCGCCCGGTACGCAACGCCAAACCGCTGTGGACGAGGTTCGGCACGTTCGTCGGTATCGCGCTTGGCGGCATCGATATGTGGCTGAACACCATTATTCCGGGCCGCGGCCTCGGCTATACATTAAGCCACGGCAAGCCCGACTCGGCCAGCCTGAAGAAGGCGAAAGACTGCAAGCCGATCGAGTATCCCAAGCCCGACGGCGTGCTGACGTTCGACAAGCTCACCGATCTGTCGTTTTCGGCGACAAATCATGAGGAAGATCAGCCGGTTCACTTGCAGCTCAAGGATCCGAGCATCCCGATCGCGGTCAATCTGCCGGAGTGGGGCGAGCCGGCGCGGCTGTATTGCCCGGCCGGCGTCTATGAGGTGATCAAGGACGACAGCGGCAGCGCGCGCTTCCAGATCAACGCGCAGAACTGCGTGCATTGCAAAACCTGCGATATCAAGGATCCGAGCCAGAACATCAACTGGGTGCCGCCCGAAGGCGGCGGCGGGCCGAACTACGCGGGCATGTAAAACGGCTGCGTTTCCGCGATGTTATGAGGGCGCCGGCGATGTTGCGGGCGCCTTTTTGCGTGTGACGTCCGTGCTCCAGGATGCACGCGCGTGTGGCGTATGGCTTGTTCTGTTTGCCAGGACAATGCGTGCCCTATTGTCCTCGCCGAGGAAATAACCGTCGCCGCAATGCAACCAAGTCCTGCCCGCTGAGGCGCGAAGCATGTTATAAGTGCTTCGTCCGCTTCATAAACCGCACACATCCGTCACAGCGGAGGACAACGTGAAGAACATTCTCGTTCCAATTGAGAAACACGATCTCGTAACATCCATGCTGGAATGCAGCATGCACCTCGGCGCCGCGTTCGGCAGCATGATAGAAGGCGTCGCTGTGCGCCTGCCGCAGATTTCCGTTGTCGGGCCTGATCCGGTCGTGACCGTGACGTTCCCCCGCGCGGAAGAGGAAGACCTCGAAATCCTGTCCAGCGCGCGCCGAATCTTCGATGCGTTCTTCGCTTCGGTCTCTGCAACGCCGACCGAGGGAACCGAACGGGTTCGCCATCGCTGGCGCGCCGTCGATCCGCTGGATGATTCCGCGCTGGGCAGCCTTGGCCGGGTTTATGACCTGACCGTCGTGGGCCGTCCGCAGGGTGGCACCGCGGGACCACGCATGACCATGCTCGAAGCGGTGCTGTTCGAAAGTGGCCGGCCGCTACTGATCGCGCCACCAATGCCGCCGCGCGTGATGGGCGAGCGCGTAGTGATCTCCTGGAACTGCAGCAGCGAGTCGGCGCGCACGGTCGCCTATTCCATGCCGGTGCTGATGAAGGCCCGCGAGGTCACCGTGCTGACTGTGGAAGGCGCAACCGCGCCAGGGCCGTCGGGCAAAGAGCTTGCAGACTGCCTAGCCGGGCACGGCATTGCTGCCCGCGAAGTGACGGTTTTGGGCGGCGGCCGTAAGCCCGGCGCCGCCATTCTTGAAGAAGCGCACCGTCTCGGCGCCGATCTGCTGGTCAAGGGCGCCTACACGCAGAGCCGCCTGCGGCAGATGATTTTCGGCGGCGCCACCAGCCATATTCTGTCGAATACGGAATTGCCGGTGCTGATGGCGCACTGATGTGCGCCATTCGCCGTGGTGAAGCTCAGATCCGCGTGAACTTCGCCATGGCCTCGCGGAACGTGAGGCCCTTGGCCAGTTCCGCTTCGGCCAGGCGATCGTCGCTGGTGTAGCGGGCTGCGAGATCGGCAACCTTTTCCGCATGCTCGGCGGGAATGCACACTACGCCGGAGCCGTCGGCCACGATGACGTCGCCGTGGCGCACGCGCACGCCGCCGCAGGTCACCGGCTCGTTGATCGCAATGATGCGGATGCGGGTGCGGCCCGTCAGCGGCGTCATGTGGCGCGTGAAGACCGGAAAGCGGTGCTGCTCCATTTCTTCGCGATCGCGCACGCCGCCATCGACCACCAAGCCGGCCAAGCCTTTGACTTTGCCGGCGAATGTCGCCAGTCCGCCCCACGTCGAAACCTCGCGCCCGGCATTGTCAACGACGAGCACGTCGCCGGCATTGGCGGCGTCGATCATATGACCGACCTTGAAATCCGCGGACGTGAAGTTGCCACGCGCGGACGAGGTCTGGGTGATGGTCACGGCGCGGCCGTAGCAGCGCGTGCCTGGCACAACCTGTCCAATACCGCTCATGACGCCGTCGAAACCAACATCATCGAGGGCGTTGGCGAGCGTTGGCGTCGCGAGATCGGCAAAGCGCGAAAGGAGTTCGTCACTGACAGACACGGGGCGTCCTCATCTGCTGATTTTTGATTGTCTGCCGTCATCGTTAGTCAATTTGCCGGGTTTGCGCACGACCTAATGAAAGGTGCTTTTGCATAGCCATCATGCGTCCATGCTTGATCGGGCCGAACGCCGCGATAAAACGTCGTGCCCGCCCTCACGGCGCGACGCGTCAGGACACTTCATGCAGCAGACTACGACCGACGAGCCGGAGAAAACGCCCGGCAGACCGCCCTTTACGCGCTTCGGCGTCTTGTGCGGCATGCGGGATATCGCGCCGATCGGTCTCCTCGTCGTGCCGTTCGGGCTGGCCTTTGGCGTTGCGGCGACCCAGAAGGGGCTGGATCCCTTGCTCGCGACTTTGATGAGCTTCCTGGTGACGGCGGGGGCATCGCAGTTTGCAGCGCTGGATCTTTGGATCGGGCCTTTGCCAGTCGCGCTGATCCTCTTGATTACGCTGGCGATCAACGCGCGGCATCTCATCTACGGAGCAGCCCTGTACCCATGGCTGGCGCCGCTACCACCGCTGCAGCGCTATGCCGTTCTGGCGGTCACCACCGATTCCAGTTGGGCCTATGCCATCGCCGAACGCAGCAAATATCGCGATGACGCCGGCATTCTGCTCGGCAGCGCGCTGGTGCTGTGGCTGACCTGGACGGTCTCGACGCTGTTGGGGGCCTTGTTCGGCGCCGGCATTGGTGAGCCGAAACGGTTTGGCCTGGATGTGCTGATGGTTGTGTTCTTCTCTACCACCCTGGTCGGGATGTGGCGGGGCCGCGATGACATAAAGCCGTGGCTGGCGGCGGCGCTTGGGGCCTTGTTGGCGCTCTGGTTGTTGCCGAACGGCTGGCACATCATCGTCGGCGCGTTGTGCGGCGGCGTTCTTGGAGTGCTCGCTGATGACGCTTGATCTGGTTCCCCTGGCAACCGTTCTGGGCATGGCACTGGTGACGCTCGGCACCCGTCTCGGTGGCGCCTGGATGATGAGTTTCGTGCCGTTGACGCGGCGGTTACAGGTGTTTCTGCGGCATCTGGCGAGTTCGGTGATGGTGGCGGTCGTAGTCGGCGCGGCAGCGCGGGGTGATGTCGCGGCCTGGCTGGCGATAATCGCCAGCACGATTGTGATGGTGGTGCTGCGAAATACGTTTGCCGCGATCGTCGCGGGTATGGCGACCGCAGCGGGTTGGCGCGCGCTGACCGTGCTGTGAGCCGCACGGTAGGGTGCATTGAACGGCGCGAAGGACTTGACAGCGCGGCCGCACGGGCGTCTAGCCACTGCAGCGGAATTCAAAGGATAAGCGAGCCATGGCATCCTCACCCCGGTCACCCGCCGCCGATTGCGCGCGCCTCATCGACATCGTCAAGGCGCGGTCGTTCAAAAGCGGCGTGGAGATCAAGCTGGCGTCCGGCCGGACGTCCTCTTTCTACTTCAATATGAAGCCAACGATGCTGGATGCCGAGGGCGGCTATCTGGTGGCGCAGCTCATTCTTGATCTGATTCAGAACGACAATGCGCGCTGGATCGGCGGCCTTGAGATGGGAGCGGTTCCGATCGCTTCGGCCGTCGCGGCCATCAGCCAGACCCGCGCGCCGGTGTCGGCCTTCTTCGTGCGCAAGCAGGCCAAGGAACACGGAACCCGCAGCTTGGTTGAAGGCTTGGCGCCGGGCGAAAGCCTGAGTGGCGCACGCGTGGTGATCGTGGAAGATGTCACCACGACTGGTGGTTCCGCCTTGAAGGCGGCAGAAGCCGTTCGCGCTGAGGGCGGCGAGGTTGTTCGCGTGGTTACGCTGGTCGATCGCCAGGAGGGTGCGGAAGCCGCATTCAAGGAAGCCGGCCTGACGTTCACGCCAGTGCTGACGTTGGATGATTTTCGCTGAGTCCGTCGCGCAGCGGCACTCCAGCCGCGGCGCTCGGAGCAATCCGGCGCCATCGGTCTATCAGAGCTCCGCGGCGAAGCCTACGCCGCGCGACGCTCACCGCCTGAACGCGCCGCTGGCCGTTCAGCTTCGGTTTCTGACGGCTCGGGGAACGTGATGTAGTCGCGTTCCGGCTTGGTAGTGCGCTGGACGGAAGCATCGCGCGCGACGGTCGCCCAAACGCCCATGACGCGCTGCGAACTCTCCGTGTAGTGCTGCGCCATGGTCTGCCAGAAGCGGATTTGCTCCGACGTCAGATCCTGCGGTGTGCGGCATTGGCTGAGCCGCATCGGCCACTCTATGTAGGCTTGTGCCCGCTTGCTCGCCAAAGTGAACATTTCCACCTGGCTGCGTGCGGCCGCCCGCATCAAGGGCTCGAAACTCAGCCCCGCCATGTCCAGTCCGTTGCAGAAGGTCTGAAACATGTTCTGGACGGGTCCGTCTGTGGGACCCAGTTTGAAGTCCATTTGCATGACCAGCTCCATACGCCGACCCTGGTACCATATGGGAAGTGGTGGAGACTATACAACAGCCCGCATCGCGTGCGGCGGGAGCATGTGGATGACTTAGCCCTCTATCAGCGCGACCAGGGTTTCCAATCGCTCAGCCTCGGCTGCTGGCTTGTCCCAGCGGACGCGATGAATACGGGGAAATCGCATGGCAATTCCCGAGCGATGGCGGGTCGATCGCTGCACGGCATCGCAGGCAACCTCCAGCACCAGCTCGGGCCGCACCGCGCGCACCGGACCATAGCGCTCAACCGTGTTGCCACGGATCCAACGGTCCAGCTCTACCAGCTCGGCATCTGTGAATCCCGAATAAGCCTTGCCGACCGGCACCAGTTCCTCGCGGCCCTCCGCATTGGACGTCCAGGCGCCGAAGGTGTAGTCTGAATAATAGGACGAGCGCTTTCCCGAGCCGCGCCGGGCGTACATCATCACGCAATCCAGTGTCAGCGGCGCGCGTTTCCACTTGTACCAGTGCCCGCGCGGCCGCCCAGCGATATAGGGGCTCGATCGCTGTTTCAGCATCAGGCCTTCGATGCCGGAGCTGCGCGTGTCGCGCCAGATCTGGTGTAGGTGATCGAGGTCGGCGACGGGCAGAAACTCAGACAAATCCGTGCGTGGCGGATGCTCCTTTGCGTGCCACGCTTCCAGACGTTGGCGGCGCTCCGAGAACGGCAGGTCGCGCAGGTCTTCCTCGTCGATCACCAGCGCGTCGTAAAGGCGGATATGCGCGGGATAGCGCTGCATCATAGCGCGGGTGACGGACTTGCGGTTCAGGCGCTGCTGCAGATCGTTAAACGGTGCGACGAGGCCATCTCGCAGCACCAGAAGTTCGCCATCGACCACTGCGTTGAAGCCAAACAGCGGAATGAATTCAGGAAAGCTGGCGCTGATGTCGTCGCCGCTACGTGAATAGATTCGCGCTTCACCGAGTCCAGCGGCAACCTGGACGCGGATGCCATCCCATTTCCATTCGGCTGCAAACGCCGCGATGTCGAGTTCGGCGAGTTCGCGTTCCTCAATGGCGTGTGCCAGCATCAGCGGACGGAACACTGGTGCGCCGCTGATGTCGGGCCGCTCCGCCTTGCCGTCCAGCCAGGCGAACAGCTCAGCATATGGCGGCGACAGCGCGTGCCAGACCTCCTCGACGTCGTCGACGGAATGACCGGCCATCTGCGCGACGGCGGTTTTGGCAAGCCGCGCCGACACGCCGACACGCAACGCGCCCGTGAGCAGCTTCAGAAGCGCCCAGCGTCCGCTGATGTCCAGGCTATCGAGCCACGCGGCGATGGTGTCGCCGAGCTCCTGCGAGTCGATGAGACCGAGGCGGCTGATCACGTCGGCGAGACGCGGTGCCTCGTGCTCCGTCGCGGCTTCAGGCCAAAGCAGCGCAACGGTCTCTGCGGTGTCGCCGACGTAATCGCGCGACAAACGGAACAGCTCCGGATCGAGCCGCTGGGCCATCAGGTCCATCAGGATGCGGCGCACGGGAAACGAGAAGGGTAGGCCATCGGTCAGCGCCGCCAGTGCCCAGCCGCGATCGGGATCCGGCGTTGTGCGGAAATAGTCCTGCATCAGCCGCAGCTTGGCGTTGCGGCCGGGTGTGTAGGACAGGCGGTCGAGCAGCTCGGAAAAGGCTTTCATCGTTGAAAGCGGCTGGTTGAAGCGTGCGGGTTCATGGCCGTCATTCGCCCTCATCCTCAAGGCCGGGCAGCGCCAGCGCGCGGGCGCGCTTGCCCATCAAGCCGAGCTGATAAACCAGAGCGTCGTCGCGTCCGTGCGTGACCCAGACCTCCTCCGCGCCGGTCTCCACAATTGTCTCGATCAGTTCCGGCCAATCGGCGTGGTCGGAAATGACCAGCGGCAGCTCGACGCCGCGCTGGCGTGCCCGGCCGCGCACGCGCATCCATCCCGAGGCGAACGCGGTGACCGGATCGACCAGCCGTCGCGACCAGCGGTCCTTCAGGGCCGACGGCGGGCACAGCACGATCTCGCCGGCGAGGCCGCTGCCGGTATTGCGTACCAGCGGTGTTTCTCCGAAATCCTGGCCGTAAGATACGTACAGGTCGGTCATCGCTTTCAACGCGCCGTGCAGATAGATCGGCCGCTCGTAACCGGCGCGGCGCAGCAGAGCCATCAGCCGCTGCGATTTGCCGAGTCCGTAGGCGCCGACCACGTGGGTACGTTCCGGAAATGCCGTGTGCGAAGCAAGCAAGCGCGCCACTTCTTTCTCCGCCGGCTCGTGCCGGAACACCGGCAGCGCGAACGTCGCTTCCGTGATGAACAGGTCGCACGGCACCAGCTCGAATGACGGACAGGTCGGATCGGCGGCGCGCTTGTAGTCGCCCGAAACCACGGCGCGCTGGCCGCGATAGGTGAGGCAAACCTGCGCGCTGCCGAGGATGTGCCCTGCCGGATGCAGCGAGAGCGTCACCTCGCCTTGCTGCAGTGGAATGCCGTAGCCGTGCGGCTGGAACGACCCGGCTGCATCCTCGCCAAGCCGCAAACGCATGATCTCGATGGTTTCGGGTGTTGCCAGAACCGCGCCATGGCCAAAGCGGGCGTGATCGGAATGGCCGTGCGTGATGACCGCGCGGGCAACCGGCCGGCCTGGATCGATGTGAAAACCGCCGGGCGCGCAATAAAGGCCATCGTCAGTCAGATGCAGCCAACTCTCGAAGTTCAATGGGTGAGGCTCCGCAGGCGCGCATGTATCGATTATGTGCGCATGGCACGGCGCGATTCAAATGGGGTGCGACCCGCGCGCAAGCGGCGTGCCGTCGCCGAGGATGCGGCGTAGACGCGCTCGCGAAGGCGATTTTGCTCAACTGCGATAATTCGAGTTGAGCAGCTGTCTGATATTTGGTTAACATCGTTTAGTAAGTGGCGTGAGTTTGCGAGTACGACCGTGCGGGGCGTGAGGTCGAGCAGGTGCGGCGCGTGGATAGCTGGCGTGGTGGGGATGGCGATCGTCCTGTGCCTGCCCGGTCCAGGCTTGGCGCAGGAAAAGTCCGAGCCGACCCAGGAGATCTGGGCCGGCGCCGATGTCACATCGTCGAGCTGGGCGGCATATTCAGGCCTTACCGCAGCGCTGCTCGGACCGTTATCGACCGATGGTTGGCGGGTCCGCGCCGTCGGCGGATACGGCGGCTATTCCTATGATGGACCGTTCGGCAAGGTCGACGGCACCTTCGCGTTTTATGACGTGCTCGTGGGCTATCATGTCCAGTGGGGCGCTCTGACGGTGAAAGCCTTCGCCGGTGTCGCGTCCGAGGATCACACCCTGCAGGATTTCGATCCTGAGAATGATGTCGTCGGGTCGGATCTCGGCGCTAAGGCGCTAGTCGAGACGTGGTGGGAGATCGACGCTCAGCGCTGGGCCTCTCTGGATCTCGCCTATTCAACCGTGCACGGTGGCCGCTATGCCGCGCGCGGCCGGTTCGGCTATCGGGTCATAGAGAATCTCTCACTTGGCATCGAAGCTTCGGCCATGGGTGGCGGTGAGCTCGGCGACGGCCGTGTCGGCGCATTCGCGCGCTTCGCCTGGAGCAGCGGCGAGATTACGCTGGCATCGGGGCTGTCGGATCGTGTCGATCGCGATCCGAGTGCGTACGGCACCGTGAACCTGCTTCACAAATACTAGTTTGACGACGCGCGCAGAGGCGGACTTGCTGTGCATCTCCACGCGTACTGAGGGGCCGGCAATGGACCATGCGCAGAGTGACGATGTCGTAACGGGGCAGTGTCTGTGCGGCGCGGTGCGCTTTCACACCCAAAAAGCAACGCTGACTTACGTTGCGGTGTGCCATTGCGGCATGTGCCGGCGCTGGCATGGTCATGTCGGCGCCTACACGGATGCGCCACGTGCTGACCTTGTGTTCGACGATGTCGGAGAACTGGCGTGGTTTGCCTCGTCTGACTTCGCCCGTCGCGGGTTCTGCCGCCGCTGTGGTTCCAGCCTGTTCTGGGATGCGCCCGAGCGCGACACAATCTCGATTGCGGCCGGCACGCTCGATGCGCCGACTGGGCTCACCACGACGCTGCAGATCTTTGCAGGCCATCGTGGTGACTACTACGAACTCGACGCGACGGTGCTGGTGCGCCCGGAACAGCCGCCGGCGTGAAACGCAATCAACGCTTGATCAGTTTGCCGAGGTCGGGCACCGGCCGCGTGGTCGCCGGATCGGTGGCGAGGGCCTGCTCCAGTGCGTGCGCGATCGCCAGTACCAGCGCGTCCGATCCGTTCGGACCGGCGATCTGGATGCCGAACGGCATGCCGAGATGATCGACGCCGCAGGGAATAACGGCGGCGGCAGGCACCGCTGTGGTCAGCGCGTAGGTGATGGCGAGCCATCGCATGTACGTTGGCAGCGCCTCGCCGTTAATTTCGGTAATGGTGAGCTGCTCGTGCGGGAACGGCGAGACCGACGCCGCCGGGCAGATCAGCACGTCGACATCCTCGAAGAAATCGAGGAAACGATGATAAATCTTGGTCTGCGCCACATACGCATTGGCGATCTCGGTCGCTGTCAGCTTGAGCCCGCGCTCGGTGTTGTCGATGACGTTGGGCCCGAGCAGATCGCGATGCTTTTCCAGCCGCTCGCGATGTGCGCCCACGAAATAGATCCCGCGCAGCGTCTCGAAAACGTCATGCACGGGGCCGAAATCCGGATCGCGATCCTGCGCCTCCGCGAAGACATTGCGGAAGCGCGCCACGCGATCGGCAAACACGCGCCGGATGTTGCTGTCGATTGGCGCGCAGCCGAGATCGGTCGAGATGGCGACGCGTACATTGGCGAGATCGATCTGCGGCAGCACCTCGGGGATGTGGAGGGTGTCGTCGCTGGAGAACAGGTCGCGCTTGTCGATGTCGATCTGCGCCTTGAGCAACAGATGCGCGTCAGCGATGGTGCGGCCCATCGGTCCGTTGACGGAAAATGGTGTGATCGCGGTCGACCGTTCCGGCGCGGGCACGACGCCCGGCGAAGGGCGGAAGCCCGCTACACCGCAGAACGCGGCTGGCGTGCGCAAACTGCCGCCATAGTCCGACCCTGTGGCGAGCGGCAGCATGCCGGTCGCCAGCGCTACCGCAGAGCCGCCGGACGATCCGCCACAGGTTTTGACCGGATCGAAAGGATTGCCGGTCGCGCCGTAAACGCGGTTTTTGGTGTTGGAGCCGGCGCCGAACTCCGGCGTGTTGGTCTTGCCGAGGATGATCGCGCCCTGATCGCGCACCGAGGCGACGGCCGCGTCATCCTTGGACGGGATGTGGTCCTTGTAGATCAGCGAGCCCCAGGTGGTGCGCAATCCGCGCGTCGCCTGCAGATCCTTGACGCCGACCGGCAGCCCGTGCAGCAGGTCGAGGTCGTCGCCGCGCATCACCGCATCCTCGGCCGCCTTCGCTGCCTTTTTCGCGCCGGCCTCGTCTATGGCAACGATGGCATTGAGCGATGGATCGACGGCTGCAATGCGTTCGAGGCAGCTATCCAGCAACTCGACGGGTGAGAGCTTCTTGGCGCCGATCAGGCGACGGGCCTCGATTGCGGAGAGATCGCACGGC
>JAEZBZ010000245.1 GCA_023412745.1 Pseudomonadota bacterium
CAGTCCTGTCGTGCAAGGCTTTGGGGGCCCTTGGTGCAACGACGAAACGTCATGCGATTAATCGCACCGGCGCTGCTTGCGGCAGCTGGAGCTGAAGTCGCGCATGCGCGCGAAGCCATTCAACTGCCGCTGAGCTGCGAGGTTCGGGCGGGCCGCCTGCTGGCACGGCCCGCGCCGCTGACGACCTATGAACTCGCCACGGGTCGTGAGCATCGCGCCGTAACGATGTGTACGCCGGGTGATCCTGACGGCTGCCGGCATGTCATGGCCTATCGGTTCGATGTGATCTGCGGCAACGCTCAGGTGCCGTGGGTGCAGTTGGCGGCATCGCTTGCCAACGCCAATGG
Organism: Pseudomonadota bacterium; assembly: GCA_023412745.1. GTDB lineage: Bacteria > Pseudomonadota > Alphaproteobacteria > Rhizobiales > Hyphomicrobiaceae > ZC4RG25. The sequence continues at coordinate 348 of JAEZBZ010000245.1, forward strand.
ATTCCGCGCAGTCGTGCGCCGCAATCAGATGTTCATGCGCCGTGCCGGTCAGCCACAGATCGATGACTGCGATATGGAGTTGGAGGCCGAAGCCACAACGCGCGAACGCGAACGCGGCTTTCGCGATGCGCGATCGTTTGCCCGGCTGCCGACCCAATGCCGGGGCGAAACGCGTGCCCAGAGCCGGGCGGCAACCGTCATCATGCCGCGCGGGTTCGCGCCCGTATCCATGTTGGGCGCCAGATTTGGCACGCTGTCCTCTCCAATAGTCGACGAACGGCCGGGTACTGAGCAGCGCCGCATGGCCGCGATCGCGCCGCCTCAGCAGTCCCAGGAAGGCGCGCCACAGCACGCCAAGTCGGTCGCAACGGCGGCGGTCGAACAGCCGTCGGTGGTGCCACAGCCTGCGCCGGTTCATCCGGCAAATTCCGAGCCCGCGCGTGGCCCAAGCGGTTCGGCGCCTGCCAAACCATCGGTTCCTGAGCATAGCGCGAACGCCACGTCAGCCGCCGCCTATGGCAATCCGCATATCGCGGCCAGCGAACGCTGGGCCGATCCGCCGCCGCTGAGGTTTCCCGATAGGCCAGCTGCCGAGAAGCTGGCGGCAGCCCCAAAGGTTGGCGGCAGCGATCCATTGCCGTGGGTCGGACCCGTTCAGCAACAGGCGTTGCCGCCGCCGCAGATAGACGAGCCGGCCGCGCAGCCGGTCGAGCCGGAGCCGCCGCAGCAAAAGGTCGTCGTGCCAGAGCCTTTGGCCGAGCCTGAACCGCCTGCCCCGGTCATCCAAGCGGCGCCGCAGATCGAGACTGTACCCGTCGCGCCTCAGCCGATCCGCGTAAGCGAAAACCGCAGCGAGCTGAGCGAAGAGGAAGCTAAGCTGCTGCCGATCGCCGGCTGGTCGTCGATCATCGCGCCAACCGAGCCGAAGATCAGCGCCACGTTTGACATCGCGCCGCTGCGTGCCTTCACCGTCCTGACCTCGCAATGGCGCGATTTCCGCCCGGAGCGCGATTTCACCATTCTGCTGGTTGGACTGACGCTGTTGTCGGGACTGATCTCCGGCGCGGGATGGTTCGCTACGCGTGTGCGGCGTGAACGGGCGGAGACCTCCGTCATGCCGTATCGCCGCGTCGAACCGGACGTGGGGCGGCGGTCTGCGTCGCCATCATCGTCTGCCGTGATGCTGCGGCCTTCGACGATGCTGACGCCGCAGGACGAACGCATGTGCACCGAGCTGTGCAAGACATCGCACACGATGCTGCGGCAGATCGAGAGCAGTGTCGACAGCCTCAACGGCGTCGCGCCGTTGCGCCGCGTTCTGCAAAAGGAAATGCGCCATCTCGAACAATTCCTGACGGCCGTCATGACGGCGCAGCCGGCGGAAGTCGAAGAATGGCGGCGGATGCGCAATCGCCTGCAGCGCATCGTCAAGGAGCTGCATCGCCTGAAGGAGATCGTGGACGGTGCGCAGCGTAGCCTTTCGGGGGCGGGCTTTTCGGGACGCGAGCCACCGCGTGATCGCCATGAAGCCTATGAATTGCTCGGCGTGAATGCCGATGTCAGCCCAAAGACGCTGAAGAAGCTGGTCGATGCCCTGCGAGCCTGCTGGCATCCGGATCTGGCCAAAGACGATGCCGACCGGGTGGTGCGTGAGGAGCGCATGAAGCGCATCAATATCGCCTGGGATATTCTCGCCGAGAAGCGACAGGAAACCTGATCGCGATTGATTCGCAATTTCAATGAATGGTCAGCGAATAATCATCCGGCGTTAATGCCGGCCTCAAACACTGTCATAAAATCATTGAACGGCGATCATTCCGCCGCGCGATGAATTCTGTTTGGCTCCAGAGATGAAAAACAATAACCCGCCCGGCTTTCGCTCGGACGGGCTATTCATTCCGGTAGTCATCTTGCCCGTAGGCAGAGAATCTCATTCAGCTCGCTGCGCGCGCGGCGCTGTTCGGCGAGGTGAGCTGTGGCGCGATCTCGGAGGCATCTTTCACCTTGCGCGAGCGGCCATCAAAGCTGGCGCCCTGGTCGATCGCCAGAGCCTGGCTGTGGATGTCGCCCTCCACCACGGCGCTAGCATGCAGCACGACGCGCGAGCCCAGGATCGCGCCCTGGACGCGGCCGTAGACGTCGACCGTCTCGGCGGCGATGGTGCCGCTGATGATGGCTTCCTCACCGACGGTGAGTTTCATGCTGTGCAGGTCGGCCTGGATATTGCCATTAACCCGCAGCGATCCCTGGCAGCGGATCGTGATGGCCTGTCCCTCGATCGTCAGGTCGTTGCCGATCACCGACTCGCTGGCATCCTGGCCCGATGCGCCAGACACACCGTTAGACCGGAGTGGCGTCGGCGTAGGCGCGCCGCTCGGCGCCTGATCCATTGTTTTGATCTGTAAGGCGTCGAGATTTGCGGGTCTTGCTTCGGGTTTACGATTGAACACCATACTGAACTCCCCTCGGCTGGCGTGCCGCGCGACTTTCCGTCGCCCAAATGGTCGAATTGTGTCGAACGGACTGCAAAACAACCAGACGACGGAGGTATTCTGCAAATGATAATTTCAGAGAAATGGATAATCAGGCCGGCGTGAGAAAACTCTCGACCACATGCTTGCGTCCGGCCTTTTCGAAATCGACGGTCAGTTTGTTTCCCTCGACCTCTGCAACTTGTCCGTAGCCGAATTTGTCATGGAACACGCGGTCGCCCAGCCGGAACGATGTTGTGGTCCGGGTCGATGATGCAACCAGATCGCCGTCGATCGTCGTCGGGCCGCGCTTTGGCTTGTTGCCCTGTTTCCATTTCTGCTGCGCCCGTTGCCAGCCCGGCGTGTCATAGCTGCTGGATTGAAATGGCGGTGGCTGCTCCTCGAAGCGGCTGCGGCCGTAAGGGTTGGCGTAGGTGTTGCTTGCCGGGCGGCCGAAGTTGGCATAGGCGCCGCTGAACTTCGCCGGCGCCTCGACCACCTCGACATGCTCGGGCGGAAGCTCGTCCACGAACCGCGACGGGATGGCGGATTGATACAGTCCACGCGTGCGCCGGTTCTGGGCGAAGGAGACGCGGGCGTGCTTTTTCGCCCGGGTGATGCCGACGTAGGCCAGGCGGCGTTCTTCCTCCAGCCCCGCTTGCCCGCTTTCATCCAGGCTGCGCTGATGCGGAAACAGCCCTTCCTCCCAGCCGGGCAGGAAGACGACGTCGAATTCGAGCCCCTTGGCCGCGTGCAGGGTCATCAGCGAGACGCGGTCGCCGGTGTCGGCCTGGTCCGTATCCATCACTAGCGAGACGTGTTCGAGGAAGCCCGCCATGGTCTCGAACTCATGCATGAAGCGGATGAGTTCCTTCAGGTTTTCTAGCCGTGACTGCGCCTGCGGGGACTTGTCCTGCTGCCACATGGCCGTATAGACTGACTCGTCCAGGATCAGCTCGGCAAGCTCCGTGTGCTTCATGGTCGGCACGGCGGCGCGCCAGCGCTCGAAGGATGACATCAGCCCGGCCAGCGATTTGCGTGCCTTGCCGGTGATTTCCTCGGTTTCGGTGATCTGCCGTGCCGCGTGATGCAGCGGCACCTCCAGCGCGCGCGCCAGATCGCGGATCTTCTTCAGCGAGGTGTCGCCGAGCCCGCGCTTAGGCACGTTGAGGATGCGTTCCAGCTTCAGATCGTTGGCCGGATTGAGCGTGACCTCGAAGTAGGCGATGGCGTCCTTGATTTCCTGCCGCTCATAGAAGCGCGGCCCGCCGATCACGCGATAAGGCAGGCCGAGCGTCACGAAACGATCTTCAAACGCGCGCATCTGGAACGAGGCACGCACCAGGATCGCGATCTCGTTCAGCGATTGGCCCTGGCGGCGCAACTGCTCGATCTTCTCGCCGATTATGCGGGCTTCTTCCTCGTCGTCCCACACGCCGGTGACCGTCACCTTGTCGCCGGGTGCGTCGTCGGTCTGCAGCGTCTTGCCGAGCCGGTCGCGGTTGTGCGCGATCAGCTTGGAGGCGGCGGACAGGATGTGCGCGGTCGAGCGGTAGTTGCGTTCCAGCCGGATCACGGTCGCGCCGGGAAAGTCCTTCTCGAACTTCAGGATGTTCTCGACCTCAGCGCCGCGCCAGCCATAGATCGACTGGTCGTCGTCGCCGACGCAGCAGATGTTGGGAGAACCCTGCGCCAGCAGCCGCAGCCACATATACTGGGCGACGTTGGTGTCCTGGTACTCATCGACCAGGATGAAGCGGAAGCGGTGGTGGTAGTCGGCCAGGATATCCGGGTTATCGCGTAGCAGGCGCAGGCCTTCCAGCAGCAGGTCGCCAAAATCGACCGCGTTCAGATCTTTCAGGCGCTGCTGATAATCGGCATACAGCTTCGCGCCTTTGCCGTTGGCGAAGGCGAAGCTTTCGCCGACCGGCACCTGCTCGGGCAGCAGCCCCTTATTCTTCCAGCTATCGATCATCCCCGCGAGCTGCCTTGCCGGCCAGCGGTCCTTGTCGATGTTGGCGGCCTCGATGACCTGCTTCATCAGCCGGATCTGGTCGTCGGTATCCAGGATGGTGAAGCCGCTTTTCAGTCCCACCAGTTCGGCATGGCGGCGCAGGATGCGGGCGCCGATGGCGTGGAACGTGCCGAGCCAGGGCATGCCTTCCACGGCGCCACCGATCAGTTGGCCGATGCGCTCCTTCATCTCGCGCGCGGCCTTGTTGGTGAAGGTCACGGCCAGGATTTCGCTGCCGCGCGCCCGTCCCGAGGCCAGGATATGCGCGATGCGGGTGGTGAGAACGCGGGTTTTGCCGGTTCCGGCGCCGGCCAGCACCAGCACCGGGCCGTCCAGCGCCTCGACAGCTGCCCGCTGGGCCTTGTTCAGGCCGGACAGATAAGGCGGTTCCGCCGATCTCATAGCCCGCGCGGAAATCGACAAGGCGGTGGGTGCCGCGTCGTCGCTGATGGTGCCGGGCTCGAGGTTCTGGCCGTCGCTGTTCGTGGAATGTTTGCGATTCGTATGCATGGTTGGACATATAGCATGCCGTGTGCGGCAAGAACGGGGCCTGCGGCAGCCGCGCACAGGCAGAACGGGAGTTATCAAATGCACGGCATGGGGTGGGAAGGAGTCCCAACTTCGATTGTGCTGTGCGATAAGAGACCTGAGGCCGTTGTTGCACGTTTGCAAGCCCGACCAGCGGGCGCAGCCCGTTTTGCGCTGCCGGGCTCGCAAGTGGTGCACATGTCGGCGCATGGAACGATGACGCGGATCCGGATGAAGCCTGGAGCGGGCCTGTTGACATCGCGGGGGTGTACAACATGAACGGCGTTCTTCTGTGGTTCGCCGGTCTCGTGATGCTGCTGCTCGGCGCGGCGTTCGCCGTGCCCTATGCGGTTGACTGGAACACCTATCGCGGCGTGTTCGAGGAAGAAGCATCGCGGATGCTCGGTCGCGAGGTGCGCGTCGGCGGCAACGTCAATCTGCGCCTGCTGCCCGCGCCCTACGTCAGCTTCGAGCGCCCGCGTATTTCCGATACCGACCCGGGGGAGGCATTCTTCCGGGCCGAAAGCTTCACCATGTGGCTGGCGCTGCCGCCGCTGGTGCAGGGCATTTTTGAAGCTAAGCAGATCGAACTCAAGCAGCCGTCGCTGCGGCTGCAGGTCAACAAGAACGGCGGCGGCAACTGGCAGCAATTCAGCATCAGCCAAGGCGCGTTGCCGTTCGTGCCGCGCGGGCTTGCGCTGCAATCGTTGAAGATTACCGATGGCGTGGTGGCACTGCATGGCGTCGATGGAGATCAGCTCGCGCGCGTTGCGATCCGCGACGCCGATCTCAGCGCGCCATCTATTGAGGGCCCCTATCGGTTTCGTGGCGATGTGACGTGGAACGGCGTCGAGCGCGAGATCCGCGGCTCCACGGCACCGCCCGACCCCGATGGCGGTGTGCGGCTGAAGCTGGCGGCGCGTACGGCGCAGACCGGCAACGCCTACCTATTCGATGGTGTCGTTCGCGATCTCACCAGCCGCCCGCGTGTGGATGGCGAAGTCGTCGCGACCGTGGCGCCGCCCGCCGCCGAGGGGCAACAGCCGGCCACGCCTGGGCAAGGTTTCGAGATCCGCGCCCAACTGGCCGCCGACACGCTCGCGGCGCAGTTGAAGGATGTCGCGTTTTCCTTCGAGCAGGCCGGCCGGCCGCAACTGCTGACGGGCACGGCGGAGGCACAATGGAGCGGCCGTCCGCGCATCACCGCAAACCTTGCGTCGCGCTGGCTCGACCTTGAGAAGATTTCCGGTGCGCCGTCCAACGCAACCGCGTTCGAGACGGCGCGGCGGCTCGGCAACAGGCTGAGGAGCCTGCTGCCTGAAACCAGCGAGGTGGCGGCCCGCGTTGCTGTCGATCAGGCCAATTTCGCTGGCGAGCAGGTGAGCGGGCTCGTCGCCGCCTTCGAGGACAGTGGCAGCGGATTGCAAATCCGCGAGTTGCGCGCCGGATTGCCGGGCGGCACGCGGCTGGATTTCAGCGGCGCATTGCGGCGCGATGCGAGCGGCAACGACGAACTGGCAGGCGATCTGGTCCTGCGCGGCGCCCATCTCGGCCGCCTGATGCATTGGGCGACGCGCGGCAGCGTTTCCGGCCAGACGCGCGGCGATGGCAGTTTCGCGCTCAGTTCACGGATGAAGCTGTCGCGTGCGGGCATCGAGTTCCGGCAGGCGGAACTGGACGCCAACGCCAATCGCCTGACCGGTGAGTTCGGCTACATTTGGGGAGCGCGCAAAAAGCTGACGCTGACGGCGGACACGCGACGCGCCGATCTGTCGGCGATTCTACCCGGAATTCTGAGTTCAGGTTTGTTCAACGTCGCGCTCAACTCTGCCGCCCAGCCGGCGGGCCAGTCCGCGCCTTCGCTGAATGGGTTACTCCCTGATCTTGCGAGCTTCGATGCGAACCTGAACATCCGCGCCGACACGCTGACCGATGGCACGCTGAGCCTAAAGGACGTCGACGCCCAGGTGCTGCTGGACAACGGCACGCTGACCGTTCCGCGCCTGCGTGCCGCGACGGCGAGCGGCCTCAAGCTTGATCTCGACGGCGAGATCAAGGATCTGGACGCCCAGTCCAAGGGTACGTTGCGCGGTGTTGTCGAGGCACAGACGCCATCGGCCGTGGACGACGCGCTGCGGCTGGCCGCGATCGACTCGGCCTCGCCGCGGGCGAATTGGATGGCGAGATTTGCGCCGCTGCGGCTGGCGTTCGTTTCGCGCTTGGGCAGCGTCGGACCGACTGCCGCTGAACTCAATCTCGATGGCATGATGCGCGGCGCGCCTTTCGTCGCCAGCCTCACCCTCGATGGCGGCTGGAGCGGCTGGCGGACGGCGCCGGTCGATGGTCTCGTCGTCAGCGAAAGCGCGGAGGTCGCGCGTCTCGCCCAGGCGGCGCTGGCGGGCAGCATGGCCTCCCACGGTGATGCGGAAAGCAATGGCCGTGGCCGCCTGCTGCTCAAGGTGGTCGGAACACCGGCGCAGGATGTCACAACACTGGCGCAGATGTCGGCGCCTGATCTGCAGGTCGACGTGCGCGGGCGCGGTTCTGTGCTGGACGACCTGTCGCTGCGCTTTGACGGTGAAGCCGACGTCGCCTCGGCGGATGCGGCCAAGGCGTTTCAGTTCGCCGGACTGCGCCGGCCGGCCGCCGCGATCGGCTTGGGCGTGCGCGGACGCGTCGATGTCGACGTCACCGAGGCCGGTCTCAAGATCGCTGCCGACAAGTTCGAGGTCGGCAGTTCGCGCGTCAGCGGAACCGTTGCGGTGTCCGGGCCGGAGCGGGCGCGCCGTCTCGACATTGCAGTCAAGGCCGACGATATCTCGCTGCCGCGCCTGTTCGGTCTGGTCCTCGATGGACGCCGCGCGTCATCGCAGGAGACGGACGAAGCGCTCGCGTCGCATTGGCGCGAGGAGCCGTTCGATTTCACCAACCTCGACAACGTCACCGGGAGCCTGCGCATCGAGACGGATGCGTTAACTCTGGAAGAGGGATTCGGTCTGTCGGCCGCCAATCTGGAGGCGGAGTTTACGCCGGAGCTGATCACCGTCTCGAAACTTGAAGGGCGCGCGCTGGGTGGTGCGGTGTCGAGCGCGTTCAAACTCGAACGCGGTGCCGCCGGCGCCAAGCTCTCCGGCGTGTTCGGATTGTGGGATGTGCAGCTCGCCAAGATCGTCGGGACCAGCGACGTTCCAATTGGCACGGGCGCGGCGCAGCTCTCGGTACAGTTTTCCGGCCAGGCGGTGACGCCGCGGGCTCTGATATCGGTGATCACCGGTAAGGGCGAGCTGGAGCTGAAGCAGGCTAGTATGCATCGCCTCGCCCCCGGCGCGATCGAGGCGACCGCTGAGGCGGTCCTGACCGGCCGTGTGGTGCCGCGCGGGGAAGCCCTGCAGCAGGGATTGCGCCAAGCGTTCGCCGAGGGCCCGTTGCCGATGGGTGATCGGACGATCGGGGTTGATCTGGGCGAGGGCGCACTGCGCGTGCGGGCCTTCGATATCGATACGCCCAAGGCGGTGGTGAGCAACCAGACCACGATCGATCTCGGTGAACTGAAGATCGACACGGAATGGAAGTTTTCGCCGAAGCCGGCCGCGCGGATCACGCCGGCCCAGCTTCCCGGCGTTTCGGTGATCTACGTCGGGCCGCTGGTGTCGTATGCCAGCCTGGAGCCGCGCATTGTGTCCGACGCGCTCGAGCGCGAAATGGCGGTGCGCGGCATGGAGCGGGACGTCGAGCAACTCGAACGGATGAGGCGTGAGGACGAGGCGCGCGCTAGGGCGGAGTCCGAACGCCAGCGCGCTATAGAGCTGCAACATCAGCAGGACATGCTGCGCAGGCAGCAGCAGCCTGCCGAGGAGGTCAATCCGCCCAGGGTCATCGACGTGCCGCTGCCGATCCCTGCGCGCCCGGCGCAGCCGCAATCGCTGCAGACGCCGCCGCCACTGCCTCCTGCGATGCCGGATCATCGACAAAGCTCGGATGCCGCAACCGGCGCATGGCAGCCGCCCGTGCCCCCAGCCAGATCCTCCGGACCTATCGAAATCGGTGTGCCGCCGGTGCCACCGCTTGCCGCGCCGCCGAAGCCGGCAGAGCGCCGGCCGTTCACGCCGCCGCCGACCTGGGAAGATCAGTGGCCGCGCCCGTCACGCTATTGAGAAGCAGACAGCTGCGTTCAGGCTACTGATCCGACGCCCTGCCGTTTGGGCGATTGCGATAGTGATCCAAAATCCAGACCCGGACGGCGCTCGACAATCCCGCGCCACCGCGCTGCTTGTCGATTTCCTCAACCAGACTGGCGAGCGACGTGCCGCGCTCGGTCGCGACGTCCTTCAGCGCATCCCAGAACGGGCTTTCCAACGAGATCGACGTGCTGTGGCCGGCAATCGTGAAGGAACGCTTGATCGGTCTCATGGCAGGCTGGCCGCCCTGTCGTTCCGCATGAGGCTATGGGCTGTCCGCGCCCGGAAGATCGTCATTCGCTGGTATCGTCGGCCGACGACGGCTCGCGCTTCAAGCCATCGAGCTCGCGCTGCTGGCGATCGCTTTCAGCCGATGACCGGTCGCGCTCGTGGCGCGGCCGGCCGAACTTGGCGCGATTTTCCTGCGCCAAGCGTTCTTTTTCGCTGCGCGCCTTGCGCTTGCGCGCCTGACGCAGATTGACGATCTCGGCGGTCATGATGGTCACCTCGCCGCCAGCCGGCAATTATCAGTCCGGGCTGATCATTTTCTCGGGCCGTACGATGGCGTCGAACTCCGCGTCCGTGACGTAGCCGCCGCCGACGGCTTCCTCGCGCAGCGTGGTGCCGTTCTTATGCGCGGTCTTGGCGATCTTGGCGGCGTTGTCGTAGCCGATCTTCGGCGCCAGCGCGGTCACCAGCATCAGCGAACGATCCAGCGCGGACTTGATGTTGTCCTCGCGCGGTTCGATGCCGACGACGCAGTTGTCGGTGAAGCTGACGGCCGCGTCGGCCAGCAGGCGCACGGACTGCAGGAAATTATAGGCCATCACCGGGTTGAACACGTTCAGCTCGAAGTGGCCGGATGCGCCCGCGAACGTAAGGGTCGCCTGGTTGCCGAACACCTGCGTGCAAACCATGGTCATGGCTTCGCACTGGGTCGGATTGACCTTGCCCGGCATGATCGACGAACCCGGCTCGTTCTCCGGCAGGCTCAGTTCGCCGAGGCCGGAGCGTGGGCCTGAACCCAGGAAGCGGATGTCGTTGGCGATCTTGAACAGCGACGCGGCGACCGTGTTGATGGCGCCGTGGCTCATCACCATGGCGTCGTGCGCGGCCAGTGCTTCGAACTTGTTCGGCGCGCTGGTGAACTTGAGCTGCGTAATCGCGCTGATGGCTTCGGCGACCTTCTCCGCGAAGCCCTTTGGCGCGTTGAGGCCTGTGCCGACGGCGGTGCCGCCCTGCGCCAACTGCATCAGCGCCGGCAGCGTCTGCTCGATGCGGGCGATGCCGTTCTCGACCTGCTGGGTGTAGCCGGAGAACTCCTGGCCGAGCGTCAGCGGGGTGGCATCCTGGGTGTGCGTGCGGCCGATCTTGATGATGCGCTGCCAGGCCTGCGCCTTGTCGTTCAGTGCATTGCGCAGCTTCTGCAGGGCCGGGATGAGCCGATGCACGACCTCTTCCGCGCATGCGATGTGCATCGCCGTCGGATAGGTGTCGTTTGAGGACTGGCTCATATTGACGTGGTCATTCGGGTGGACGGGTTTCTTGGAGCCCATCGTGCCGCCGAGCATCTCGATGGCGCGGTTCGAGATCACCTCGTTGGCGTT
>JAEZBZ010000247.1 GCA_023412745.1 Pseudomonadota bacterium
AGCGTCTCGTGGGCTCGGAGTGTGTATAAGAGACAGCACCCATTCCGGACGACAGCCCCGAGCCGCCGTCAAATCAGTCCGTTACGCCTGAAACTGGCTGCGAACAGCGGCAACCAGCGGCGCCATCCGGCTGCCAAGCGACCCCTTGATCATCACGACGTCGCCCGCCTTTACCGCACTGAGCAGATAGTTGACCAGTTCATCGGAAGTTTCAGCCCATCCGCCCTGCTGATCGCTGTCGAGAACCGCGAAGAGCCGTCCCATGTTCGGGCCGCATGCAAAGACCAGATCGACCCCCGCGTCGTCAATGGCCTGTTTCAACCCGAAATGCATCTCGACCGCACGCGGTCCCAGCTCCAGCATGTCGCCCAGTACGGCGACGCGACGCCGCCACCTGTTGCGCGGCACCCCGCCGAGCGTTGCCAGCGCGGCGCGCATCGAGGCAGGATTGGCGTTGTAGCTTTCATCGATCAGGAGCACCTCGCCGGCGGGCGTGGACAGCACCGAGCGCGCGCCACGTCCTGGCGCCGCCGTCAGTTGCCCCAAAGCCGGCAGCGCCTTTTCCAGATCCGCATCTACGGCAATGAGCGCTGCCACGACGGCGAGCGAGTTGTCGACCAGATGCGCGCCCGGCACGCCAAGTCGATAGGTCATGACGCGCTTGTTCGCCTGGATGGTTACGTCCGAACCGTCGGCCTCCAGCTTGACAGCAACAGCGCGCACGTCGGCAGCAGGATGCAGGCCGAAGCTGATGATCCGCGCGCTTTGGCTTTCGGCACGCGCGCGCATCACATCGAAGAGCGGGCTGTCGCGCTTGATGATGGCGGTGCCGCCAGGTTCCAGGCCGAGGAAGATATCGGCCTTTTCTTCCGCGATCGCCTCCAGCGAACCGAGATGGCCGATATGCACCGGCTCGACCGTCGTCACGACGGCAACGTGGGGACGGGCAAGACGCGTCAGCGGCGCGATCTCGCCGCGATGGTTCATGCCGATCTCGATGACGCCATAGGCCGAATTCGCCGGCATGCGCGCCAGAGTCAGCGGCACACCCCACTGATTGTTATAGGACTTCTCAGCGGCATGGGTCGCAGCCAGCCGCTGTAGGCAGGCGCGCAACGCCTCCTTGGTGCCGGTTTTACCGACACTGCCGGTCACCGCGATGATCTGGGCCTTGGTCCGCGCCCGCGCGGCGCGTGCAATGGCTTCCAGACCAGCCAGGGGTGCGGAAACCCGCAACAGCGCGCCGTCGCCCGGCTGGCGTTGATATCCGAATGACACCAACGCCGCCGCCGCGTGCGCCATGAATGCTGCGGACACGAAGTCATGTCCGTCCCGCGCATCACGCAAGGCAACGAACAGATCTCCCGGATTAAGTGTCCGGGTGTCGATGGAAATGCCGGTGATCCCAAGCGGCGGCGCACCGTCGGCCATTCCGCCGCTGGCCGCCACCAAGGTGTCCCACGCCCACAGCTGCTGCGTCATGAACCGTGCCCGCCTGAAGCCCGGTCGGCGAGTGCCTTGCGCGCTTCGTCGTGATCCGAGAAAGGAACGACCGTGTTGCCGATGATCTGGCCCGTCTCGTGGCCCTTACCTGCGATGAGCACAACATCCCCCTGACCCATCATAGCGATCGCGGCCGCGATGGCCGCCGCCCGATCGCCGATTTCGCTGGCGCCCCCTGCGCCTGACAGTACTTCCGCGCGGATGGCAGCGGCCACCTCGCTGCGCGGATTGTCATCGGTGACGATGACATGATCCGCATTGTCGATCGCGATGCGTCCCATGATTGGCCGCTTGCCGCGATCCCTGTCGCCGCCACATCCAAACACACAGATCAGCTTACCGGAAGCAAATGGACGCAGCGCCTTCAGCGCGGCCTCCAGCGCTTCCGGCTTGTGCGCGTAATCGACCACGACGAGACCACCATCCGCCTCGCCCACCACATCCAGACGACCGCGGACACCCTTTAGGTCTTCCAGCGCCGCCAGCACCGCGCCGGTCTCCTCGCCCGTGGCGATTGCGAGGCCCGCCGCGACCAGCGCATTGGCCGCCTGATAGCCGCCAAGCAGCGGCAGACGGATGTCGTACTGGCGACCTTCCGCCGTCACGCGCATCCGCTGGCTGAAACCATCGGGCTGCAAATCGTCCAGCCGCAGCAAATCGCCCGCCTCGCCCACTGTCAGCACGCGATGACCGCGCCGCGTCGCGACGTCGATGACGGCCTGCGAGCGCGCGTCATCCGTATGGACGACCACGTGTTTCCCGGTCTCCAGCAAGGTGTCGAACAACCTCAGCTTGGCGGCGAAATAGTCATCCACGGTCGGGTGATAGTCGAGATGATCACGACCCAGGTTGAGGAATGCCGCCGCAGCCAGATCGACGCCATCCAAGCGGCGCTGATCGAGCCCGTGCGACGACGCCTCGAAGGCAACGTGGGTTACGCCTTCCGCCGCCAGCGTCGACAGCATCTTATGCAGCGAAACCGGGTCCGGCGTGGGCAGCGAGCCGTAGACGCCGCCGTCGGGCTTGACGAGGCCAATGGTACCGAGCGAGGCCGCCTGCCGGCCCAGTGCGGCATAGATTTGCCGCGCGAACTCGACCACCGACGTCTTGCCGTTGGTGCCTGTGACGGCGACGGCAGTCGAGGGCTGGCCGGCATAAAGCCGCGCCGCCATCAGCGCCAGGGCGCGGCGCACGTCGCGGGCGCGCAGAACAGGCACCGGCAACGCGCCGGGATCGACGCTCTCCGGCGCCAGGATGGCCACCGCGCCGCTTTGAATTGCTTGTGGAATAAACGCCGCGCCATCATTGCGCGAGCCCGGCAAGGCAGCAAACAACGTCCCCTGCCGCACAGCCCTGCTGTCGGCCGTAATGTCCGAGATCTCCAGGTCCGCGAATCCGTGCGGCACGATGAGGTCCGGAACAACGAGGTGCGCAAGCCGCATGTGTATGGAACCGACGTGACTGGTCCGCGATAAACGGGCGCGGCTTCAGTCAGCTACATATTGACCAACGTCGCTACCGTCAAATGATCGGCATCCACAGCTCGTGTGATGATCGAGAAGCGTGATGGACACATATCACCCGTACCGCCGTTACATACTGCTCATTGCGGCAGAACGTTGAGCAGCGGCGCCACGCGCGCAATGAGACGGCCCGTCACCGGCGCTGCCGTGATGCCGCCACCGATTCGCCCGTCGCTGAGTTCGGTCGGCTTCGGCTCATGCAGCATCACCAGTACCAGGTATTTCGGCGCGCTCATCGGGAACGCGGCGACGAACGACGAAATCACATCCTTTTCGCGATAACCCTTCTTGCCCGGAATTTCCGCCGTGCCGGTCTTGCCGCCGACCTCATAGCCCGGCACCTCGGCGCGCCGTCCGGTGCCGTGCGGCGACGTCACGTTGCGGCGCATGAGATCGCGCAGGGCGGCGCTGGTTTCCGGCGCCATCACCCGATCGACGAACGCCGCCCCACCCGGAACCGGACGATAGGTCGGCGTCACGCGCAATCCGCCGTTGACCAGCGAAGCCGCGACGGCTGCGAACTGTACCGGCGCGACGGCGATGCCGTGGCCGTAGGAAATGGTGATGGTCTCGGCCTGGCCCCAGCGCGCTGGCAGCTTCGGCGCCGCGATCGGCCCGGCCTCGGTGCGCAGCGTTTCCAGCAGTCCGAAACGCTGCAGGTACTCACTCTGCTTCGCGCCGCCCATTTCGAGCGCCATCATGCCAGCACCGACGTTGGAGGAATGAATGAAGATATCGCGCACCGACAGCGGGCGGCCTTGCGGATACTGATCGCGGATCGTGTAGGCTCCGACACGCAATGGCGCGCGCACGTCGTAGACCTTGTCGACACTGGCCGTGCGTTCCTCCAGCGCCATGGCGACCGTCAGCGCCTTGAAGATCGAGCCGAGCTCATAGACGCCGTCAGTATTCTTATCCAACCGCAAGGGATCGAGGCTCTGCGCCCGTTGCGCCGGATCTATCCCCGGCAACGACGAAATCGCCAGCATCTCGCCGGTGTTGACATCCATGACGAGACCGGCAGCGCCCGCCGCCTTGAAGTCGGTCATGGCCTGGCGCAATTCACTTTCCAGCCCGTGCTGGACCGCCATGTCGAGACTGACGGCAACCGGCTTCATCCCTTCGCTGGCGCCGGACTGCGCAGCCTCCACACCTGCGGCCTCATCGATGAACCGCTCGATGCCGGAAATACCCTGGTTATCGACATTGACGTTACCGATCACGTGCCCGGCCAGCAGACCGTTCGGGTAGACGCGCTTGGGTTCCTGGCGGAAGGCGATGCCCGGCAATCCGAAGTTATGAATGCGCTGCGCGGTGGCCGGCGACAGCCCACGCTTGATGCGCACGAACCGGCGGTTGCGGTCGGCCAGCGTGCGGCGCAGCTCCACCGGATCGATGTCCGGGAAAACCTTGAACAGCCGCTCGACCACCTCGTCCACATCCGAGATCAGCGACGGGTCGGCATAGAGCGTCGGCGCCTCGATGTCGGTGGCCAGCAAGCGGCCGTTTCGATCGACGATGTCGGGCCGCCAGATCGAGGTCGTCAGCGGCCGGCTCATGGACGCGCGTACCTCGACCTGTCCCTTAAAGGCCAGCCGCACGAGCTGCACGCCAATGGCGCTGAACACCAGGATGATCGCCATGACCACGCAGAACGAGCGGGCCGCCAGCGAGTGGGCCTCAGCGAGAGGAGTGGCACGATCATTCATGGTCATTGCCGACATGTCTGGCCCTCACTGCGCGGACGGGCGCTGGCTTGCGGCCAGCCCCACTTCAAGACGCACGTGCTGCTTGCCGGATGCCGGCAGCAGGCCGATGGCTCGCGCCAGCGGTTCGATGCGTTCCGGCCGCGCCAGATAGGCGCGTTCAGCCCGCAACACCGCGATCTCCGTGCGCAGGCGCTCGACGTAACGCTCGTCGGTCTGCACCTTCAGGGCAATCTTGCTGGTGCCATAGCTGAACCCGTACAGCGCAAACGCGCATACGATGGTCAGCCCCATGGCCAATCCCGTCAGAAAGCGGAGCATGAAGCGCCCTTCACAACCGATACGCTCAACCAGCGATCGACGGCACGCCCAGGGACACAGGTTCGAGAGGCCAAGCTGGCGCATTCAAGCGCTCTGCTGCACGCAACTTGGCAGACCTCGCCCGCGGGTTGTCCGCGATCTCGTTCTC
>JAEZBZ010000251.1 GCA_023412745.1 Pseudomonadota bacterium
CATCAGCTTGCGCTGCGTGATAACCGCGATCGCCGACAATCCGGCGATCGCGATGCCCCCGAACAGAAAGATCAGGTTGGCGGGCCAGTCCGACCGCATGAGCAGCAGCTTGCCGGACTGCAGCAGGAACAGCAGGCCGCCCGCGGCGGCGACACCCTGCACCAGCGTCAGCATGACGCCGCTGCGCAGCAGCATCGCGCGACGCTCGGTGTTCTGCATGATGCCGATCATCAAACCGTAACCGAACGTGAACGCACCCAGCAGCGCCATCGCCAGGCCGTACTGCCACGCGTGGTACCACCGCAGCTCCGACAGCGTGTAGACCGCGAACATCGCCACCGCACCCCACGCGAAGGCGATTGTCATCAGCCGGGCATTGCGACGGGCCGCATTGGACGCCTCATCATCATGCGCCTGCGCTGGATCGAGCGACCAGACCGGCCGGTTGACCAGAACACTCGCCGCCAGCACCATGGCGGAAAACAGCGCCGCCGCCGCGACTGCAAGCAGCGGCTCGCCATACGAGACGCCCGCGACCATGGCCACGACACTGGTCACCATTGAGCCGATCAGCCACGGCATCAGGGGTTGCAACGACATTGCCGCTCGCTCCAGACAGTCAGCCAGCCAGCGGCCGACAGGACGTTTCTCAAGGATGCTTGTTGGCCTTCAGCGCATAACCGCTGATCAGCGCAATTGCCATTGCACCAAAGAAGAAGACGTCATTGGCGGCCCAGTCGGTATAGCGGACGACGAGGAAGCGCCACATCTTGCCGTCGATCAGCAGGCCCAGCATGGTGATCACCATGGCGACGAGCTGGACTTTGGCAACGATGCGCGAGCGGCTCAGCAGCGCCTCATCCTCGCGCCCGGCCATCGCATTGCGCTTCAGCGCCGACGAGAAATAGAACGACAGTAGCGCCGCCGCTCCGAATCCGATCAGGAACTGCCACCACTCCTTCCAGATCAGGACGCTGGTGGCATAGGTCGCCACCAGGGCAAGCGCACCCCAAGCCCACACGATGCCCATGTAGAAGGCGTTGCTGCTGGCCACCGCCGACGCCGACACGCCCTTGTCGAGCAATGCGCGGCATTGACGAATGCCGACAAACGCAACGAACAGCGCCGTCGCGGCAGCCACCGCCATATGCACATAGGCCCATTGCACATCGGCGGCCCGCATCGATGCCGTCAGCACCAGAACAACAAGACTGATGGCAACTGCGATAAGAACGAAGACTGTCGGCACGTGCTTCCCCCGCATGATCGCTTCGGACAACGTAAGCTCAAGTGTTCGGCTTATAGTAGTCCCGGTACCAAGCTACAAATTTCTCGATTCCGACGTCGATCGGTGTGGACGGGCGATAACCCACATCGGACACGAGCCGATCGATATTGGCATATGTGCGCAGCACGTCACCCGGCTGCATCGGTAAAAACCGCTTGATCGCGGTTTTGCCAAGCGCGCGCTCAAGCGTTGCGATCAGATCCATCAGCTCGACCGGATTGTTATTGCCGATGTTGTAAAGCCGGTAAGGCGCCGATGACGTCGCCGGATCGGGATGATCGCCGCTCCAATCGGGATCGGGCGTCGCCGGGCGGTCGAGCGCTGCGAGAATGCCACCCACCGTATCGTCGATGTAGGTGAAATCGCGCGCGTGCTTGCCCTCGTTGAAAACGTCAATGGGCTGGCCGGCCAGAATGGCCTTGGTGAACTTGAACAGCGCCATGTCCGGCCGATACCAGGGGCCGTAGACCGTAAAGAAGCGCAATCCCGTCACCGGCACGCGATAGAGGTGCGCGTATGTGTGCGCCATCAGCTCGGTCGATTTCTTGGTCGCCGCATATAGGCTGACGGGATGATCGACGTTGTCCCCCTCCGAGAACGGCATGCGCGTGTTCGCGCCGTAGACCGAACTGGTAGAAGCCAGCACGAGGTGGTCGACCTCATGACGCCGGCAGCCCTCGAGTACGTTTAAGGTGCCGACCACATTGGACTGCACATAGGCATCCGGGTTTTCGATGGAATAGCGAACGCCTGCCTGTGCGCCGAGATGCACGACGCGCTGCGGACGATGCTCGGCGAAGATGCGCGCCATCGCGTCACGATCCGCGAGGTCGGCGCGGATGAAGCTAAAATCGCTGTGCGGCGCCAATTGGTCGAGCCGCGACTGCTTCAGGCTGACATCGTAGTAGTCGTTCAGGTTGTCGATGCCTACGACGGTGTCGCCGCGTTGCAGCAGGGCCAGCGCCGCGTGATAGCCAATGAACCCTGCCGCCCCGGTAACCAGTATCCGCATCGCGCGCTCAAAATTGGCTTGGATCTCATGACTGCGCTGCCGGCACGACCGCTGAAAACGCGATCCGATGTCCGCAGCGCCGGCACTATAGGCAGCAGCGCACGGCTTGACGAGGACGGCATTTACCCATTTCGCGGGCTTCCATTCAGCAGCACACGTTGACCGTGAGTCGCGAGACAGGTATAGCCATACCGCAATTGCCGCCCTGGAACGCGCCGTTCCGGGCGGCTTGACGTGTTTTTTACAGCCGGTCCCAGTGCGCGTGCCGGGCGAGAAGCCCCTCAAACACTGCGTTTCGGCAACGCTGCATTGTGAGAGGACTAAGACTATGGCGAATACATCGTCGGCCAAAAAGGCCGCCCGCCAGACGGTACGCCGCACCGAAGTGAACAAGGCGCGCCGCTCGCGGATGAGGACTGAAGTTCGGAAGGTTGAGGAAGCGATCGCCTCCGGCGAGAAGAGTGCTGCCGCGGCAGCACTTGCTGTTGCCGAGCCGGTCCTGGCACGCTCCGCGCAGAAGGGCGTTATGCACAAAAACACCGCGAGCCGTAAGGTGTCGCGTCTGGCCGCGCGCGTGAAGGCAATGGCCTAACTGACGTACGCGGCAGCCCTTGCCCCGACGTTTGTGACACGTTTGCAACAAGCCAGGCCACCGACACTCTAACCGGCAGTTCACCCGGTGGCCCGGAACAGCCTCTAAAATCAGACTTCTTGCTCCGTTTGCCGCCTGCCGCTCCGACCTCGCTGCGAGCCACTCTGAGTCCGGCGCAAATGAAAACAGCATTCAAAACGGCGCCCCTCACAGGGCGCCGTTTTGCATTTTTGGACCCCTCTTGCGGTCATGAATCCGCCAGAAGAATCAATGATGTTCTCCACGAC
>JAEZBZ010000088.1 GCA_023412745.1 Pseudomonadota bacterium
TCGGCGACGAGGAAGACAGCCACCTCGGCGACTTCATCGAGGACAAGAACGCGGTGCTGCCGATCGATGCGGCGATCCAGTCGAACCTGCGCGAGACTACGACCCGCGTGCTGGCGTCGCTGACACCGCGTGAGGAACGTGTGCTGCGCATGCGCTTCGGTATAGGCATGAACACGGACCACACGCTGGAAGAAGTCGGCCAGCAGTTTTCGGTCACCCGCGAGCGCATCCGTCAGATCGAAGCCAAGGCGCTACGCAAGCTCAAGCACCCGAGCAGGTCACGCAAGCTGCGCAGCTTCCTGGATAATTGATCCGACAAGCAAATTGAAAAGGGCCAGCTGGGAAGCTGGCCTTTTTTGTTTACGGGACAAACCGCTGATCCCGACTGTGGCTATTTCGTATCACGCTGCGTTTGTTTGTGCGTTATCTGAAGATCTGTGTTCGACGCGGCGACGCTTTCACTTTTCAATCCCGAAACGTTAGTTTTGCTTACGGGATTGATATGGGTGGCGAGAGCGTGCCGTTCATGGAACGGCTTCTAAGAAGCATTGCCGAATCTGGATGGGAAGATTGGACGGCAAAGGTGATAGCCCTGGCCTTGGTCGGGGTGATCACGCTCCTGGCCAAATGGCTCGTCGGCAAGATCTATCCGCGCGCATGGGCGCTGTGGAAGGGCAAGCGCCAGATAGAGCGTGCTTTGAATGCTGTCGCGCCGGACAGCAAAGGCATTTGGCTGGCAAGTTCGATTCCTGTCGATAAGCCGCCCGGCTACGATCACTGGTTCAATATCAGTAAGCCGATCATCGTTGTCGCGAACCTGAAGGGCGGCGTCGGGAAGACGACAGTCGCTGCGAACTTGATGGCGCACTATGCGATCAAGAAGGGTGAGCGTGTCCTCGGCATTGACCTGGATTTTCAGGGATCTCTGACTGCGAACGCGTTGTCCGATGAGGATCGCAATAATCTCCTAATCTCTCAAACGGATGGAAATCCCAGCAAGTCTGCCCACCTCATCAACGGTAAAGATGCAGAATGGCTATCGCAGGCGGCTGAGTCAGTAGCCAATGTCCCGAGGGCAAAACTGATCCCAACGTACTATTCACTAGCGCCCATGGAAAACCGTCTCATGGTCGAATGGCTGCTCGGCCAGCGAGACGATGACATCCGTTTCCATCTCGCAAAAATGCTCCACGATCCGCTGATCCAGACATCGTTCGATCGCATTATCATCGACGCACCGCCGCGACTGACGACCGGATGCATCCAGGCATTGTGCGCGGCAACGCACGTCCTAATTCCGACGGTGCTGGATGATCTTTCGACCGAAGCGGTCGGTGCGTTTGCTGACCAGCTTCGCGTGCACCAGTCTTTATGGCCAAACCTTAAGATCGTCGGCGTCGTTGGTACGATGACAACCTTTAAGACCGTGGTCGACGGCGAACTGCGCGACAATGCGCTGAACGATGTCGAGGTCGATGCGCACGCCGCGGGGCGAGTAGCCCTGGAGCAGGCGCTCTTGACGGCGGAGGTCCCGCTACGCAACGCGAGCTATTTGCCTGTTGAAGCTTTTATTCCAGACAAGCGGGAGCTCAGCCGGGCATCCGGCCATAGAATCGTGTATGCAAGCAAAAGTCAGGCTGCTCCGTTTCAGGATATCCGAGAAGCCTTCGACAGGCTCGGTGACGAAATCGACAGCCGCTTGTAGTGTCTGACATGTGCTCATAGATTCTGGCCAGGAGGTAGAATGGCCAAATCAACGAAATCCAAGCCGGTGGCTGCCAAGCCGCCGAAAGCCAAGTCAGCCAGTTCGAATTCACCTGTTGCGTCTGCGTCACCGAAAGCGGGACGGAAAAAGAAGATGCACGGGCCACTTAATCAAGCGCTAGTTGATCGCTACGCTTCCGATTTGAAGACGCTGCTCGGCAACAGCGCGTTCGAAGACGTCTTTCGTCGTTTGAAGGACGACAAGAACGTCCAGCAGCCTGAAGCTGCCGCGATCGCGGGTTTGCTTCTTGGAGCGAAGGTACCCGACAGCACGGCGCGCGGCACTTCCCTCAGCCGCATCCTCAAACTGCACAACAGTTTGCTGACGTTCAAGCTCAAGCAGCGGGCGGTTGGCGGCCGTTCGGCGGCGTGAAATCCTGATAGCTGCTGTGTGGCTTGCTGATCGGCACGGCGGGCTACGCGAAGGCATGAGCACTGTCGATGCCTTCCGTGAATGCCGCGATAATCCTGTCCGGCGTGGGGCCAGTCAGCGAATTGCACACCGATACCGGCAAATGGTTCGTCGGTTCCTACTCGATCTTCTCAGGCCTCGTCATCGTGGCCGGCGGCGGCGACGGGTTCCGGCCTGAGCTGGCAATCGGGCAGGGCGATATCGAAATGTTTGGCCAAGTCGCTGACGGATGCCGGTCCGCGCCCGAGGCGTTCGACAACCGCCCGCCGTGTCGGATCGAAGGAGCGGCGAAAGGTCTTGTTGAGGTGAATTTGATCAAGTGCCGCCCGCGACGAGCGGCACGAACGCGACCGGCTCATGCTGCTCCTCAACGTAGCTGTCCTCGCCGGTGCGGCGGACACGGACCAGCACCTGATGGTCCCCGTGGCTCAAGGGAATCACGAGGCGGCCGCCGATCTTCAATTGCTGCTTGAGGGCCGGGGGCATGGTGTCGGCGCCGGCGGAGACGATGATGGCATCGAACGGTGCGGCTGCAGGTTGGCCACCAAACCCATCGCCACACACGATATCGACGTTGCCGTAACCGAGCGCCGCCATCCGGGCGCGGGCGAGATCAGCGAGTTCGCGATGCCTCTCGATGCCGACGACGTGACTCGCCATCTTGCCGAGAACCGCGGCGGCGTATCCGGAACCTGCGCCGATTTCCAGCACGCGATCGCTCGGTCCGATTTCCGCCAGCGCGGCCATGCGCGCCACTATATAGGGCTGTGAAATGGTCTGACCGGCTTCGATGGGCAGCGCCTGATCTGTATAGGCGAGTTGGCGGACGTGATCCGGTACGAAAGCATGGCGGGGGACTTCCCGCATCGCATCCAGCACCCGCCGATCCGAGATGCCGCGCGCGGCGATCTGACGGTCGACCATGCTGTGGCGCTGTTTATCCTGCCTGGAGCGCGTCATTGCTATCCCAGCCGTTCTTCGTGTTGCTATGAAACGTGCAACTTCGACAGGCGTTCGCCACAACGGCCATGGCGATAGGCCAAGCCGCGTGACGTTGCTATACCTGCAGCAAGCACGCAGGAGAAAATGCGAGATGACCGACACCACCGCTGCGACGGAAGAGCTGATCCGCCATTACTATGACTACTTCAACAAGGGCGACATCGACGGCATGCTGGCCTGCGTCTCCGAAGACGTGGTGCATGACGTGAACCAGGGCGAGCGTCGCGAGGGCAAGGAGCGCTTCCACGCCTTCTGCGCGCGCATGGCGCATCACTACAAGGAGCGGCTGGAAGACATCGTCGTGATGACGTCGGCCGACGGCATGCGCGCGGCTGCCGAGTTCAATGTCCACGGCTCGTATCTGCAGTCGGAAACTGGGCTGCCGCCGGCGCGGGGCCAGACCTACATTCTGCCCGCCGGCACGTTCTTCGCGGTCAAGAACGGCAAGATCACGCGCGTGACCACGTATTATAACCTGACCGATTGGATCATGCAGGTCGGCGGAGATCTGCAGGCATGAGCCTCGTCATCGAGCCGCTGACCGGGGCCGCGATCAAGGACGCCGTACCAGCGCTGGCGAGACTGCGCATTGCGGTTTTCCGTGACTGGCCATACCTCTACGACGGGTCCCGTAGCTACGAGGAAGGTTATCTGGCGGAGTTTGCCGCGTCCGAGGGCGCGGTAATCATCGCGGCACGCGATGGCGACGAGATCGTCGGCGTCGCCACGGCCTCGCCGTTGCGCGGCCACACCGACGCGTTCGTGCCGCTGTTCGAGGCGCGCGGGCTCGATCCTGACCGCATGTTCTATTTCGGCGAGTCCGTCCTGTTGCCCTCGTATCGCGGGCGTGGCATCGGGCATGCGTTCTTCGACGGACGTGAGGCGCACGCGCGCAATATGGCCGGAGCCAAGGGCGCCTATACGCACACGACGTTCTGCGGCGTCATCCGGCCTGACGATCATCCGATGCGGCCGAAGGACTATCATCCGCTCGATCCGTTCTGGACCAAGCGCGGCTATCGCAAGGTCGAAGGGCTTGTCGGTTCGTTCGAGTGGCTCGATATCGGCGATGCCGAGAAGACGAAGAAGCCGATGCAATTCTGGATGAAGCCGCTGTAAATGGCCTATCCCGATCAGATTGTTGTGGCGGTCGCGCAGTATCCGATCTCGGAGCCGGTGACGATGGCCGAGTGGCAGGACAATGCCGCGCGCTGGGTCAGCGAGGGTGCGAAAACAGGCGCGCAATTGCTCGTGTTTCCCGAATACGGCGCGATCGAAGTTGCGGCGACATTCGGCTCCAGGATCGCTTCGGATCTGCAACTTACATTGCAGGCGGTGGCCAGCGTCGCCGATGAGATGGACGCGGTCTATGCCAGTCTCGCGCGCCAGCATGGCGTACACATCCTGGCGCCGTCCGGTCCAGTGCGGCGGTCGCGCGATGGCGCGTTCGTCAATGCGGCGCGGCTGATTACGCCGGGCGGCCGCATGGGCGTGCAGGACAAGATGATCATGACGCCGTTCGAGCACACGTGGGGCGTTGTGGCGGGCGATCAGTTGCATGTGTTCGAAACCGCGCTCGGGCGGATCGGTATCGCGATCTGCTACGATAGCGAGTTCCCACTGCTGGTGCGTGCGCAGGCGGAAGCAGGCGCGCGGCTGGTGCTGATCCCGTCCTGTACGGAGCGGCTGTCGGGCTACCATCGCGTTCGGGCCGGTGCCTGCGCGCGCGCGCTCGAAAGCCAGATCGCCACCGCGATGTCGCCAACGGTCGGCGATGCACTGTGGTCACCGGCGGTCGATCGCAATGCGGGAGCGGCGGGCGTGTTCGTGCCGCCAGAGGCGGCGCTGTCGATGAGCGGCGTGCTGGCGGAAGGCGAAGTCAACGTGCCTGGCTGGACTGTGGCGACGATCGACTTTGCGGTGCTGGAGCGCATCCGCATAGGCGGTGAGATGCGCAATTCCGACGACTGGCGGCGGCAGCCCGGCGCCGGATCGCTGTCCGGCGCCGTCGAGGTTGCTTCTCTGCTCTAGAGCTTCGGCTACTTCAGCGCCCAAGTGATATTGACGGTTGCTTCCAGCATTTGCGTGCCGGCTTCGATCGGCACCGCGGAGGCAACTTTTGCGCGCGCGAACGTGCGCGGTCCTGGTGCGAATTCCTGAACGTTTTCGCTGATCGAGATGACGTCGCCGAGTTGCACCCCGGCCGCCGTCGCGAACAGTTCGGCACGGCGGCGCGCATTCTCAACCGCGCCCTTGCGCGCGTCGTCTTTCAAGGTTTCGGCCTTGCTGACCTCGAACTCGATGCCGTTGATCTGGTTGGCGCCGAGCGTCACCGCCTGGTCGAGAACCTCACCGAGCTTGCCGATATCGCGCGACGTGATGCGCACCTGATTGACCACGCGATAGCCGTTGATGGCCGGCGGCTTGCCGTCCTTGGGCTGCGAGTAGCGCGGCTCGACATGGAACGAGGTGGTCTGGATGTCCTTGGCGTCGATACCTGCGCCCTTCAGGCCGTCGATCAACTTCTTCATCGCGGCCGTGTTGCGGTTCAGTGCCTCGCGCGCGGTGTCGGCTTCGCTGACGACGCCTGTCGAGATCGCTGCGATGTCAGGCTCTGCGCCGACCGTGGCCGATGCGGTGACGCTGATGTGGCGTGGGCGCTCGGTCTGTGCGCCAGCAGTTGTCGGCAGCGCCAGCAGCACGCCGAGCAGCAACCCGGGGAGCAATTTGGTGAGCGTGTCAGTCATGGAATCCTCGTGGCTTGCAACTGCCGCGATTATAAGCGGGATTGCGTCCAAACCACGCTAAGTGGCGCTTATCCGCGCATAGGCGGTGGGGCGGGGCATCGCGGGGCGTGCATCTTGCGCGAAGTCTGGTATAGGAGCCTTCTTCGCTCTGCGATCCGGGCCCGTAGCTCAATTGGTTAGAGCCGACGGCTCATAACCGTCTGGTTGCAGGTTCAAGTCCTGCCGGGCCCACCATTTTTGATTCTGCGCCCCGCCGGCCCAACCCCGCGCGCGTCGGTTCGACGGACGGCCAGCGCCGGCAGTATTGGCAGCTCGTCGAATCGAGACGACGAGACGACGACCTCAGCTTGAAGCTGAAGCCCGTACGAAGATCCAGGCAGCCCAGAAGCCGCTTACAGCGGTGGATGACGTGACGCTGTCTCCGCAGGCGACATCGTCAGTATGCTGTAATGGTTGAAGGGAGTGATTCGCACCGTCGCCGCTTTCGGGAAGATACCATGAACACGCATGTTGAACTCAGGGCAGCCTTGGAGATGCTGGCGGAGCGCGCAGTCGCGATCGCTTCGGTATGTAAGAATGAGGAAAGTACCAAGCTCTATTTGGTGCTCCCTGTTCTTGAAGCGCTTGGCTACGATCCTGCTGACCCTTACGAAGTCCAACCCGAATACGCTGCTGACTTCCGCGCCGACCGGGCAGATCGCGTGGACTTTGCGATTATGCGAGATGGTAAGCCCATTATTGCCATCGAGTGTAAGAAGGTCGGCGTCGATCTGGCCAGCAATCGAGGCCAACTCCGGTCATATTTCAGCGCTTTGCAGAGCGTGAGATTAGCGATCCTGACCAATGGAGTTCAGTTCGAGTTCTTCGTGGACTGTGACGAACCAAACGTTATGGATGATGAGCCGTTTCTTACGCTCGACATGACATGTATTGCCACGGGACGTTTGCTTCCAGAACAGATTGAGGCGTTGGGTCATATCACAAGCGCAGCCTTTGAACCCTCGACGGTTACAGAACTAGCGAGCTTACGACTGGTTCAGAAGCGACTCCGCGCAGTATTGATTGATGAGGTTCGCGAACCCTCGGAAGACTTCTGCAGGCTCATTTTGCAGCGTGTTGGCCTCAGGAACCTACGGCGCTCTTCAATCCTGGGCCGTTATCAGTCCCTTGTTCGTGTTGCCTACGAGGAGGCCATTGTCCGCCCTGTAGTTGAACAACTCAAGATGCGGTCACAGCCTGCGGGCTTCGTGGTCGTGGAAACTCCCGCTTCGAGCGATGATCGTATCGCGACAACCGATAGGGAGTTGGCAGTCTATCGCTATGTTTGTCGACGCCTAGCTTATTTGGCGTCGGAAGAGGATCAATTCTCCGCAATTGAGCAGGTTCAGTACCGCGACTACATCGGCAAGTTCGTGGTGTTCTACCAAAATGTGCGCAAGGGACGCCTGTTTGATTTCATCGAAGGGGGGAACGGATACGATAAGTTCGTTTTCCCTGCCCCTATTGGCGAGATCATCACGAATTGCGTAAGCGACATTGACGAACCGCTGCGAAACACTTTTCTGGCGCGTGTTCGCGAGCTTGGTTCTGGTCAACCATCGAGTTTGAGGCAACCATCAGCTGGGATAGCGGTTAGTCGATAAAATCCAGTGCTTGGTTCATCTCTGCGGTGGGCAATGTGATTGCTTGTCCGGTGGCATCCCGGTAGACCGGACGGCGCCGTAGGCTCCAGTACTATCGTACAGGGCCCACCAGCAGTTTTCGACACCGGCGTGCGGCCGCAACCGTGTCCGGGCAAGCCAGCAAGGCCGTTCGCATGCGCGCGATCACCGCTCTCCTGCTCGCTGATGACCGTCCCGGCCACTATCACTTGTCGGATGGCATCGTCGAGGCTGCGCGTCGTCTGCGGCCGGTCGAGACGGTGCGCATGATGGTGAAGCGGCGCTGGTCCGGGCGCGTTCTGGCGGCTCTGTGCAATGCCGGCGTTTCCCCGCGATGGCTGCTGCGGGTGGGCTATGGCATCGACGTCAGCGCGTTGCCGAAGGCGGACTTCATCGTTTCGGCAGGTGCGGAGATGCTAGCCGCTAACATTGCAGCGTCGCGGCTGCTCGGCGTGCCGAATGTCCACTACGGATCGTTGCGCCAGTTTCGCCCCAAGGACTTCGCGCTTGTGCTGACCTCATACGCTGAGCACGCGCAAGGACCCGGGCAAGCGATGGTGCTGAAGCCGTCGGCGCTGAAGTTGCCGTCGGGCGCGGGTGGTACGGGTAGGATAACAGGCGCGCCACCGCGCGACGCAGCGCTGCTGATCGGTGGTGACTCCGGCGAGTGCCGCTTTACGGACCAGGAATGGCGGGGGCTGCTGGACTTCGTCGACGCCACGCACAAAGCGTTTGGCACGCGCTGGCGCATCAGCAATTCGCGCCGCACGGCTTCGAGCACCAGCGACCTGATCGTGCAACGCGTGGCCATCGGTTCGCCTTCAATCGCGGCGTTCGTCGATGTGCGTACGGCCGGGCCGGGGACGCTCGGCGCAGTGCTGGACGGCGCGGATGTCGTGATCTGCACAGATGATTCCAGCTCGATGATTTCCGAGTGCGTCGCTGCGCAATTGCCGGTGATCGGCGTGAGGCCGCAGCATCAGGTGCTTTCGCGGGAAGAGCAGGGCTATCGCGATTTCATGACCAGCAACGGCTGGTATCGTTCAGTCGCAATTGCGGACCTTTCCTCAGACCTGCTGCTGCGCGAACTGGCTATCATCACGCCCATGACGGAAGATCCGTTGGACCGGCTCGCGGCGATCCTGCGCGAGCGCCTGACGGCTGTTTTCGCGGACTGATCAGCCCTTCGCCGGCTTACCCTTGTCTTTCCCGTTCACCAGCGCATCGCGCACCTTTTCCAGCTCGCGCACCGCTGCCGTATCGAGTTTCGGCATCTGGAGTTCGAGCTTTTCCAGCCGATCGACCAACGTCGCGGCAACGACCAGACGCGTGAACCACTTGTTGTCGGCGGGCACGACGTACCACGGCGCATTCGCCGTCGCGGTGCCGCGGATCATCGCCTGATAGGCGTCCATGTACGCATCCCAACGTTTGCGCGCGTCGACGTCGGACATGTCGAACTTCCAGCGTTTGTCCGGATCATCGATGCGCGCGAGCAGGCGCTGCAATTGCTCCTTCTTGGACATGTGCAGGAAGAACTTGATGGGCAGCGTGCCCTGGCGGCTCAGATAGCTCTCGTAGTTCGAGATGTCGGTGAGCCGCTGGTCCCAGATGTCGTCGGTCACGAGTTTTTTGGGCAGCCGTTGTGGCGCCAGAAATTCCGGCTGCACGCGCACCACCAGCGTTTCCTCGTAGTAGGAGCGGTTGAAAATGCCGATGCGGCCGCGCGACGGCATGACCTTGGACGTGCGCCACATGAAGTCGTGTTGGAGTTCCTGGCGATTAGGCGCGGCGAAGGAGTGAACGTCGCAGCCTTGCGGATTGACGCCGGACATCACGTGCTTGATGGCGCCGTCCTTGCCCGACGCATCCATGCCCTGCAGGATGACAAGCACCGCCCATTGCCGCGCCGCGTGCAGCCGTTCCTGCAGCTCGCTCAGGCGTTTAACCGTATTGGCCAGCATGTCCTTCGCATCCGACTTGTTGATGTCGAGATCGCAGGTGTCGGACGGATCGATGTCGGTGATCTTGAACGACTTGCCCTTGCGGATGCAGTAGCGCTCGATGATTTCGGCTGGCAGCATGGCAGTGTCCTTGATCGTTCGGTCCCGAAGGATACGAAGCGCGGGCCCGCGGTGCCAGCCTGCGCTTTGATTTTATGGGATAACCGGCCTTTTGTCGGTGACGACGTGTGTGTTCAGCGCAGGGCGGCGGTGCCGTCCCCGTCCTCGAGCTTGCGCACTTCCACCTTTTCACCCGGCCTGACCGACTGCAGCACGCGCACGTCGTCCAGCGCCTCCGCCCAGATATTGGACGGCGACCAAAGACGCAGTTCGCCCTGTTTGGACGTCGGCGTGCGCGCGAACGGGATGCCGATGACGTCGCGATCCGGCGAGAAGGCGATCTCCCCGGTCTTGGCGATGATCTTGGCACCGCGCTCACGTCCGCTTTCGACGGCTGTATCGAAGAACACCTCGCCCTGGCCCCACAGTTGCGCGGTCGAGAATATTGGGAGTGCGCGCCAGATGCGGTCGGCGGTCTGCGTGTTCAATAATCGGATGCGGATGTGCGCCCGACCGGCCCGGATGATAGCGTGACGATCGGGCGCGGGCGCGGCGTCGCGCGCTGACGATGCGGGCGAGGCCGGTTTCTTGGAGCTATGGCGCAGGATGTTGGTCGGCATGAACCGATTAGAGCCCGTCAATCGTGGCTCGCACAAGACATGCGGGGTCCAGAAACGCGAAACGGGCGCTGGGCGCCCGTTGCTGAGGTCTGCTTCGGCGCTACATGGAAGCCGTGGCCTCCATGCGCTGCGCGTCATTTCGTGATGATCAGTTGGCCGGCGGTTCGGAGAAGATAACCACCGCGTTGAGGCCGCCGAACGCGAACGAGTTCGACATCGTGCGGCGCACCTTCATGTTGCGGCCAACGTTCGGGATGTAGTCGAGGTCGCAGCCTTCGCCGGCCTCGTCGAGGCCGATCGTGGGCGGAACCCAGCCTTCGTTGATGGCCTTGATGCAGGCGACAGCCTCGATGCCGCCACCGGCGCCGAGCGGATGGCCGTGCATCGACTTGGTCGACGAAATCGCCAGCTTGTAGGCGTAGTCGCCGAACACTTCCTTGATCGCGTTGGTCTCGTTCAGGTCGTTGATCGCCGTCGCGGTGCCGTGCGCGTTCAGGTAGTCGATATCGGACGGGCCGTAGCCTGCGTCCGCCAGCGCCAGCTTCATGGCTTCACGCGGACCTTCGACGTCCGGGTTGACCATGTCCTTGCTGTCGGAGGTCATGCCGTAGCCGGTCAGTTCGGCCAGGATGGTGGCGCCGCGCTTGCGGGCGTGCTCGTAGTCTTCCAGCACCAGGATACCGGCGCCTTCACCCAGCACCGTGCCGTTGCGCTTCTTGGCGAACGGGAAGCAGCCTTCCGGCGACAGCACGTGGAGCGCCTGCCACGCTTTCATGGTGCCGTAGTTGATGACGGCTTCAGAAGCGCCGGCGATGGCCACGTCGACCATGCCATGCTTGATGTAGTCACGCGCCAGGCCGATGGCGTGGGTCGCCGTGGAGCATGCACTGCAGGTCGCGAAGGTCGGCCCCTTGACGCCGTACTCGATGCCGACGTGCGCCGCCGCCGACGAACCGATGATGCGCAGCAGCGTCAGCGGATGTGTCGCACGCTTGTTGTGGATAAACAGGTCGCGATAGGCGACTTCGTAGGTCGTCAGGCCGCCAGCACCCGATCCGATGATGCAGGCGGACCGGTACGGATCGACAAACGGGACTTCGAGACCGGACTGCATGACGGCTTCCTCAGCCGCTGCAGCCGCGAACCAGGAAAAGCGGGCCGCGTGCATGATGATCTTGTCGCGCTTGGTGCCCTTGAGGCGTGCGCGATGGTCGAAGTCCTTGATCTGGGCCGCGATCAGAATCTTGAGGTCTTCCAGGGGGAAGCCGCCAAGCTCGCTGACGCCGGATTGGCCGCGCTTCATGCCGGCCCAGAAATCCTCGACGTTTTGGCCGATCGACGTCACCGCGCCCATACCGGTGACAACGACGCGGCGTCCGCCGTTCGTGTTTGTCATGTCTAAACTAACGTCCTACCTAGGGCTAAATCGCCCGGAGATACGCTGGAACCGTGGCGGAAAGCCTGAATTAGGCCTTCGCCGCGCCAGCCGCCGCGCCTGCACCGGCGTTTGCGATGAGCGACTTCACCCGGTCCACGACGGAGCCGACGGTCTTGAAGTCACCGGCTTCTTCGTTCGCGTTATAGGGGATCTCGATACCGAAGCTGTCTTCGATGTCGAATACGATCATGGCAAGGTCGAGCGACTCGATCTTGAGGTCCGTCAACGCGGTCGACAAGTTAATGTCGTCGCGCGGTTCTTTCATGTGCTTCTTCAGGATATCGATGATCTTAGTCGCTACTTCATCCATTTCGCTCTCCCACCCTGCTTTAGCAGGTGCAAACGGGTCGATGTTGCTTGGACCCTCTAGTCCAGGCAGGTCCGGAGAACAAGCTGGGGCGTCAC
>JAEZBZ010000256.1 GCA_023412745.1 Pseudomonadota bacterium
TTGGGGGTTAATCAGGGCTCCCCGCAAGTTGGCAAGTACGCTCGGCGTAGGACACAGTTGTCTCCTCGGAGGCTTCACATTGCAAGGTCCCGCGTAGTGATGCCAGAGCGTCTGGTGTGCTTGCCGCTATATTTGAGGTCCGGCGCAACGCCGCGTGCAAGGTGAGGCAACCGCAATGAACCGCAGTCACATCAATCCGATGCAGTGGCACTCAGCAATTGGCGTCGCGCGCCAGATCTGCGCGCGCATCTTTCGCGATGGCGGCACCCCAGCCGACGCGATGACCGCGTTCGGACTGGCAGAGCATGCGTCCGATGGTCTGTGCTGGAGCAAGGCTGTCGATGCGATCGCCGAGCGGCTCTGCCTCACGGAATCGCGCAAGGCCGCGTGATTGCGACCGCGCGATTCATCAAATTGCCGATCGTTCTTATCTCGGCCCCGGTCACAAAACCGGGGTCATTTTCATGGCTCGAGCTCGGTGTCCCAATATAGGTAGTCGAGCCAGCTTTTATGCAGGTAATTCGGTGGGAATAGCCGGCCGTTGCGGTGGAGTTCAAAAACAGTCGGCCGATACGGCATCTGCATCGGCATCATGCCGGCCTTGTCGGGCATGTCACCGCCCTTGGCTAGGTTACACGGCGCGCAAGCCGTCGTGACGTTGTCCCAGCGGGTCTGGCCACCGCGCGAGCGCGGGATTACGTGATCGAACGTCAGGTCTTCTTTCTTGCCGCAATATTGGCAACTGAAGCGATCGCGCAGAAACACGTTGAAGCGCGTAAACGCGGGATAAAGCGCGGGCCTGACGTAAGTTTTCAGTGCGACGACGCTCGGCACCCGCATTTCAAATGACGGGCTGCGGACGTGGCGATCGTATTCGGAGACGATGTTGACGCGATCGAGGAACACGGCCTTGATCGTGTCCTGCCAACTCCACAGTGACAGCGGATAATAGCTGAGCGGCCGAAAGTCGGCGTTCAGAACCAGTGCCGGCATCGATTCCGGCGGTGTCGTTGCAGCGTTCACGTGTGTGCTTCCTGCACTCGACCCTTACGGATGAGCTTCTGCACGTCGCACTCGCGCTGGGGTTGGATATTACAAGCCGATGTCGGTTCTGTGAAGCCGGGGCGCAAACCAACGATTTTGCGAATTGTCACAGCCCTGCAGCGCGCGAATCGGCGCGAATCACCAACGTCGCACGTACTGGTCGATGAAGCTGCCGGCGATCTGAAAGCCGTGCGGATCGATTCCGTGACCGAGATCCGGGCAGATATGCCATTCGTTGGCGACATTCGCCTTGCCGAGCGATTCGCGCGTCATCTGCAGTGCGTCGAGCGGGATGAGCTCGTCCTGGGCGCCATGGATGAGCTGCACCGGCGGGCGCGACACGACCTCCGCTTCGAGATGTTCGGCACCAGCCAGAAGGCCTGAAAAGCCGATGATACAGGCCAGTGGCATCTTGCGGCGCAAACCGACGTGCAACGCCATCATGGTACCCTGGCTGAAGCCGACCAGGGCCACGCGATCCGGCGGCACGCAATAGCGTTGCATCACGGCATCGAGGAACCCATCGAGATCGGGACCGGCCGTCGACACACCGCGCCAAAGCTCCGAGGGATCGCGGAATGTCAGTGCGAACCACTGCCGCGCGCCGAAGCCGGCTTCCTCCATTGGCTCGGGTGCATTGGGTGCGACGAAGGCGATATCGGGCATGGCATTGCGCCAGGCGTCGGCCAGCGCAATCAGGTCTTCGCCGTTGGCGCCATAGCCGTGCAGCAGCACGACGAGGCCGCGCAGGGCTGTGGTGGGTTCGCGGCGTGGGCCATCGAGCGGACGCATGGGCGGAATCGTATCTCCGTTGGCTCAAACCGGCAAACCGGAGCGCTTCTTCAGTACGGGTAAATAGGCCCACAGCAGGCGGGCGGCCACGCCGCGCCAGGGGCGCCAGCGCTCGGCGACATCGAGCAGTTCCTTGGCCGTGGGGCGTGCGCCAAGACCCAGGGCCGCTTCTGTCGCGACCTGCAGCGCCAGATCTCCAGCCGCAAAGGCATCGCGACGTCCGAGGCAAAACATCAAGAAGATGTCAGCGGTCCACGGCCCGATCCCCGAGACGCGCGTCAGGTGCTCGTGGATGGCTTCGTCGGAGAGGGGGCTCAGATTCTCGACATCGAGGTCGCCGCTCGCAACGGCGGTGGCGGCGGCGCGGAGCGTGCGCACCTTGCCGGCGGAAAGTCCGGCGCTGCGCAGCGCGGTGTCGCTGGCGGCCAGCAGCGCTTCGGCGCTGAAAGGTGCGACGGTGGTTTCGACGCGGCCCCAGATCGCCGCCGCGCTCGCGACCGACAATTGCTGGCCAACGATGATGCGCGACAGCCCCTCGAATCCGGCTGGCCGGCGGCGCAGTGGCGGATCGCCGATGAGATCATGCAGGCGGCGAAGATCGGGGCATTTGCGGCGCACGGCCTGGATGCCGGTCCTGATATCGTCGTCGGTTTCGATCAGGCCGGAGTCGACCAGGACCCGTCGGGCGGATACGCGCGCTTTTGCCATGGTGGTCTCGATGCGATGACTGTTGCGCAGCGATGCCGCGACTGCCGCGAGAGTAGCGCACAGGCATGCCGAGTAAAGCCGGACACTCGGATTTTCGGTTTCGCTGCTGACACGTCCGGACATAGTCTCAGGCCATTCGCTTCCTATCCGATCCGCACAGAGCTCGTTCAATGTTATGGCTGACCGCCCCGTCTTTCGTTTTGCGCCGAGCCCGAATGGCGAACTGCACTTGGGTCATGCCCTGTCGGCGCTGACCGGCTTTGAGATGGCGCAACGGATGGGCGGGCGGTTCCTGGTTCGGATCGAGGACATCGATGTGTCGCGTGCGCGGGATGCCTATGTCGCGCATTTCTTCGAGGATCTGGCCTGGCTCGGCATCGCATGGGAAACGCCTGTGCTGCGCCAGTCCGAGCATTTTGACGACTATCGCGCCGCTGCGGCAAAGCTGGAGCGGCTCAGCCTGCTCTATCCGTGCTTCGCGACACGGGCCGAGTTGGCAGCGAAGCGGGCCGCGCATCCGGAGGCTATCGATCCCGACGGCGCACCGCTGATGACGCGCGATCCGGCGCAGCCTCATGAGGGCGATGATCGGCGTCGTTCCGGCATCGAACCGTTTGCCTTGCGGCTCGATATGGCGCGGGCTCTCGCGGAACTGCAACGTCGCCATCCGGAAGTGGCTCTGACCTTTACCGAGTTCGCCGAGGACGGCACGGAGCGCCAGATCATCGCGCGGCCGCAGCGCTGGGGTGATGCGGTGATCGTGCGCAAGGATATCCCGGCGAGTTATCATCTGTCGGTGGTCGTCGACGACGCGCGTCAGGGCGTGACGCATGTTACGCGTGGGCTGGATCTGCGTCCGGCCACCGATCTGCACCGTTTGCTGCAAGTGCTGCTGGAGCTGCCCGAGCCGCTCTATCACCACCATCGTCTGATTACGGACGCCGCCGGGCGCAAGCTGGCCAAAAGCGCGGGCGATGTGTCCGTGCGCGCAATGCGTCAGGCTGGCGTTACGCCTGCCGAAATACGTGCACGGATCGGAATGGGGTGAGATGCAACCAGGACACATGTCCTCATCGCGCTGGGGGCGGCCCCGGGAAAGCCGTAGAGTTAACGACGTCTGGCTCCTATCGTCGAAGCTTGATCAAAACAAATCTATGTTAATCTGAGTACAGATTTATTGCGTGGCGGGGCGTTCCTGAAGAAGCAAGCGAAACGAAAACCGAAACGCCGCGCTGCGTCTCCGAGGACGCAGCCAGCGGGCCAGCCTGCGCCACGGCGGCGGCATAGCCAGGCTGCGGTAGCCCTGGCGCAGTCGACGCACTGGTTTGCGCAGCATCCCGATCGCGGCGCGATGGTGACGCTGATGCTGCCCATGCTGTTCATGGCAGTGGCGTTCGGCTCGCTGCAGACGACCCGACGCATCCCGCCGCTTTTCGCGCCCACCTCTATCCAGACCGCGCCGGCGCCGGTCATCATTGGTCAAGCGCCGCGCCGCGAAGTCCCGCTTGCTGCGCAGGCGGTCGCGATGGCTGCGCCGCCGGCTACGTCATCCACGATGCCGGCTACGTCCGTTCCGTCCAAGCCGGTGGACATGCCCGTTGCGCAAGATGTTGCAATCGGTGCGTCTGCGCCTGAGGCGGACCCCGTCGAAGTCATCGTCGTGGGCCTGCCGTTCGCCGATCCGCATTTGCCGGTCGATCCCACGAGATCGGAGGCCCCAGTGATGCCGTCGCCAGCGTTGCCTTTGGATGTGGTGGCCCGCGTCGAGCCCATTGCACCTGACCTGGAGAGTGATCCAGACCAGCATCTGGCTGCCGCGCCCGAATTGGGCGAACAGGCAGCGACGGCGTCCGACACCGTCGATGCCTTGAATGTGGATCCTGTCGAGATTGCGGCGCTGGCCTTTCCCGAGCCACCGGCCGTTGTGTCGCACATGGCCGACATCGCGCCTGAGCGTGCGATGACGGAGGAACTGCCCAGCGGTCCCGCTGTCTGCCAACCCGTGACCGATGCTGCGCCGGTGATCTTGCCGGATGCCATTGACCCGACGACGTTCGGCGTCCGCTTGGCGGCGGCAGCGATGAAGCAGACGGAAGACGTTGTCATCTATACGGCACGCTATAAGCGGATCGCCTATCCAATGGGCGATCTGCCGCCGCTTCATGGTGCGTGGTCCGATCTCGTCGTGCGCGCTTATCGGGCACTGGGCATCGATCTTCAGCAGTTGGTGCAGCGCGCCAACCTTGGCCGCGATCCCAATATCGATCATCGCCGGACACAAATCTTACGTCGTCTGTTTGCCCGTTTCGGTCAAAGCCTGATGGCGTCGCAGTATCCGGAAGATTATATGCCTGGTGATATTGTAACCTATTATCGGCCTTTCAGCCGGGTATCGCGCGCCCATATCGCAATTGTCGCCGATGTCATTGCGCCGTCGGGTCGTCCGATGATTATTCATAATCGCGGATGGGGCGCGCAGCTCGAAGACGCGCTATTTGCCGATCAGATGACCAGCCATTACCGGTTTACCGGCATTTCTAACACGACGGCGACAACCGGCTCGGATATTCCGTTGCAGCAGTCTGATTTGATGGGATCGCCGATAATATCGCCGCAATCCCATGCCAAGCGATGGCTTGCTCGGTTTCCGTGAAAACCAGCTTCTGATTACTGTTTGAATATTCCAATCCTGATGGGAATGTGTCTATTTCATCACATTATGCGCCAATCAATTGATTGGCCGTCGCCCGGCGTTAGCTAAGTTATCGCCATAAACCTCCGCGTTAACTTTTCGTTAATAATTAATGCTTCCTAGTTACCACAGGGGGAACTTTTACGCGCTATTATCATTTTAGTCTTGTCCTCCAAACGCTTGCGACATCAATCTTATTGCAAGAATGAGCCATGGATTTTGACGTTCAGCCTCTGATCCAGGACTTCAGCGACAACTTCCTTAATGTGTTTTTGGGAGTGGCCGTTTTCGTTGCCTTCTCTTACGCGATCAAGGCACTCATAATGCCGGCCCGGCCAGCGAAGCAGACGGTTGTGCGGAAAAGGAAACCGGCGCGCGTTAAGCGGACCAGCCGGGCTCGCGCTGAAAAGAGGCCGGCGCCTATCGCTCAGCCAGCTAGTATTGTTGAGGCGGTGCCGCTTATCGCGATGCCGGACGAGATGCAATGGACGCGCGCAATCGCGCCGCTGCATTCCACGATTGCACATAGCCGGCGCGCGAAGGAGCTTCATCAGAACGCGCTGACGCGGCTTGATGCAGCCGACTACGCGCTCCAAAGGCTCATGGATGAATTGGTCGGCGTTATCGCCCTGCCGGCCCGCGCGACCGCCAACCTGCCGATGATGGCCTCGCGCTTGGAGATGCGTCACTCGCTCGCCGCTTGAACCCGCTTACGGGATGATGCGCTGTGCGCGGAATTCGCGCAGCATCCGCACGATCATGTCCTCGCTGTCCTCGAATTCGTAGAAGCCGGCACGCCGGATCTTCAGCGTATCGGTCATGACATCCCAGTCGCAGCCGAAAACGTAATCGCCGAACGGCCACGCAGCCAGTTCCTCATAGCGGTAGTCGCGCAATCCGTATGTCTCTCGCATGCGCTCCCAAAGCGGCGCCTTGTCCGCCATGAATTCGCTAAGCCGAATCGTCTGCGGATGCGTCCACGGCATGTCGAACGCTTCGGCAATGCGCGGCCAGACATTGATCCAGCGGAAGAAGTCGCCGTTGGTGATGTTGAAGACTTCATTTTGGGCGGTGGGCGATGTTGCGCAGAAGGTCATGGCCTTGGCCAACAGCGCGGAATCGGTGAGCTGATAGACGGCGGTGTACGCGCCGGGTTTGCCTGGAAACCGCAACGGCAGGCCCAGCTCTTTGGAAATCGCGGCATACACGGCGATGACCGTCATAATATTCATCGGATTGCCGAGCGCGAACCCGCACACGGTATGTGGCCGCAGGACAGACCACGACCACGGCTTGCCGCGCTGATATTGTTTCAGCCATTGCTCCTGGTCGAAATAGAAATTCGGCAGCATGTGGGGCGGATCGCTTTCCTTCGCCGGTGTTTTGAACGGGCCGAGGTGGCTGCCGTAGATCTTGTTGCCTTCCAGCAGTTGCACGAGTTCCAGTCGCGGTGACGCTTCAGCGATCGGCTTGACCGAATTCACCAGCATGGCGACGTTGGGTGCGTTGTGTTCCGCCCAGGTCGACCGGCTTTGAAACGCGCAATAGAAAATGTGCGTCACGTCTGCCAGATGACGAAGTTTCGCTTCAGCGTCGGCGCGATCCAGCAGATCGACGGAGATGTAGCTGGCGGCGTTGCGGAAATCTGGTGAGCGGCGCGACAGCCCGGTGACTTTCCAATCGCCCAGGCTCAGCAGATGATCGACGACATAGCGCCCGATGACGCCGAGTGCGCCGACGACGACTGCATGCTTCATGACCGTTTCCCCTCCAGAGGCCCGCGGTTTGTTCCGCAATACTTGGAGAGGGACGTTAGCGGGGTCTGCTCGTCAGGTCACTCGGATCGTCAGGCAATTGGGGATACTGCAGCCTGCCTGCGGCCCTGTGCGACGCGCGACACCTGCTCGTCGGGTGCGCCGAAATGCTCGAAATAGCGCGGGTCGATGCGCTCGACCGGCAGGATGATCAGCACGTCTGTGGTGCCGAACTGATGATCGATGACACAGCCGTCGCCAACCATGGCGCCGAGCCGCAGATATCCTTTGATCAGCGGTGGCATGGCGCGCATGGCGGCCTTGATGTCGATGCCTTCTGCCGGCACGCGGTCCATCGGCACGAACAGATTGTCGTGCGCCTTGACGCGCCATTCCTCGGGCGCGCGGGCATGATGATGCAGGAACGACAGCGCCGCGGCGTGCGTGCCAGGATCAGTGCCTTCGAAGCTGGCGCAGCCGATCATGACATCGACCTTGTGTTCGCGCACATAGGTCCACAGGCCGTGCCAGAGAAGTTCCAGTGTCCGCTTGTTGCGATAGGGCTTCAGCACACAGCTGCGGCCGAGTTCCATGAACCTGTAGCCCGGCCGTGCGGCAATGAGTGGCGCGATGTCGTACTCGCTCTGCGTATAAAGGCCGAGGGTGCGGCAGGCGACATCCTGGCGTTGAATGCGATAGGTGCCGACCACACGTTCGCGCCGCTGGTTTGCCCAGTCGCGGGCGTTCGTGGATTCCGCGGCGCGATCGACGACCAGAAGATGATCGCAGGCGGCATCGTAGGGATCGGCGTCGCGGCCCAGCATCTGCGTCGCGAACGATGCCTGAGCCGACATCTCATTGTAAAAGACGTCATAGCGCAGTTTCTGCGCCCGCCGGACGTCGCCGCGGCTGCGCGCCAGGCGTACTTCCAGCGATCCGATGCTGCCGTACACTTTCTCCGGCAGCTTGCGTGGCGGCATCGCCAAGCGCAGCATGCTGGACTGCATTAGCCGGTACTTGCGTGCTGCGCGATGGCTGTGCCCCGTCACGCGCGACAGGCGAGCCATGAGGCGGCTGACGTTTGAGGTGTCGAGGATGGCACGGCCCTTTCAGCATGCGTCGGAATGGCAGACGCAGTACCCTGGGGTGATGCCCCAGCCTCACGCATAACGCGCCGAGGCCCGTAACGCGCGGGGAATCATGGTCCCGCCAGTACTCAGCATGAGACCACTAGCACGCGATTATGACAACTCCGCAATTGGGAAAACGCAGGTGGGGGCGAGTTCTCTCAGGCGGCGTGATCCTCGCGGTCATCGTCAATGCTTGGGGCGATCGTACCGGGCAGCCAGCGCGCGAGAAGGGTTTCAAAGTCGGACCACGAGAACGGCTTGGACAGGTAATCGTCCATGCCTGCTTCCCTGCACAGGCGGCGGTCTTCGGCGAACGCGTTGGCAGTGACCGCGACCAGCGGCGGAATGGTTCGTCCCGCCTTGATAATGGCCGGGTCGTCGCGGAGGTTGCGGACCTCGCGGGCGGCCTGCAACCCATCGAGGCCTGGCATGTGAACGTCCATCAGCACGAGATCGATCGGCGGATCCTGGCCGGTCAGACTTCGGCGAATCGCGTCGACAGCGTTTCGGCCATTATCGACGTGGACGCTGGTACATCCGGCACGGCGCACCATACACTGCGCCAGCAGCACGTTGATGGCGTTGTCTTCGGCAATGAGGACGTGTCGCACGCTGCGGGCGTCATGCTCGGCAGTGCCGGTGGTTACAGCCTCTGGCCGGCTCGTGCGTACCATGGTCTGCGGGCTTGTAAGCTGGGTCAGCAGCGAAATGCGGCGCACGGGCCGAACCAGGAACGCTTCAAAGCCGTGGCGCTGGAATGCAAGCAGGCGCGGTCTTTCCGGAGCAGTGATCAGCACCACGCCGCGCACCGGTCTGTCGCCGGCCCGTTTGCGTGCCGCGGCCATCAGTTGTCCGGCCGCGGCCGGATCGGCGGTGGCATCGACGACGATCATGCTGACGGCCGTCTCGGCGGCTTCGATGATCGAGCGGGCTTCGTCGGAATCGCAGGCCGCAGCGTGCGAGATATGCATGTCCGCGCCGAGCAGCGTCGCGGCGATGGCCTTTCTCTCGATCTCGAGACCGGAAGCGATAAGCAAGTGCTGGCCGGCCAGCGCGGAGCACCATTGGAGTTCCGAGGACTCCGGTTCCGTCGACTCGAACGCGCAGTTGAGCTCCAACGTGAACGTCGAACCGCGGCCGAAGTCGCTTTCGACCGTGATGTCTCCACCCATCGCGCGTGCCAGCTGACGGGAAATGGCGAGACCCAGTCCAGTGCCAAGAGCCCTGCTGCGCGCCGTCGCGCTGGCTTGCTGATAATCGGCAAAAAGGCCAGCCATGGCCTGCTGCGAAATTCCCGGGCCGGTGTCTTCGACACGCAGCGATAACCGGCACCGCCCGTCTGGTCGCGTTTCGCCCGAGCAAACGACAAACACGCCACCCTGTTCGGTGAACTTTACGGCGTTGCCGACGAGGTTGAGCAGAATCTGGCGGACACGAACCTCGTCGCCAAGGACGCGGCGCGGCATCGCGGCATCGACGGCCCAGGCAATCTGCAGCCCCTTCTCATGCGCCTTCGTGGCCAGAAGCTCGACGGTGTTCTGAATGCAGGATTCGAGATCGAAGGATTCGCTGGCGATTTCGAGCTTGCCCGCTTCGATCTTGGACAAATCGAGGATCTCGTTGATCAGCGACAGCAGCGTGCCGGCCGATCGCGAAATGGCTTTTGTGTAGGTTTCCTGCTCGGCGGTCAGGTCGGTGGCCTCCAGCAGATCGGCCATGCCGATGATGCCGTTCATCGGCGTGCGGATTTCATGGCTCATTGCGGCCAGGAACCGCGATTTGGCGCGGCTGGCGGTTTCGGCCTGTTCGCGTGCGCCTGCGAGCATTTCGCTGGCGGCGCGCTGTTCGGTGATATCGCGGCCGACGCGTTGTGTTTCGGTCGAACGCACCTCGGCTGCGCCGCGGGCGCTGCATTCTTCCCACGCGTACCAGCGCGGGCCGTTGGCCGTTTGGATCTGCTGAATGAACCTTTGCGCGTGATGTGAGCCAACATCCGACGGGTCGGCTTCTTCGGCGAGTACGGTGGGGTCGAAACTCGTGCCCAGTACGGCTTCCGGTGTTACGCCGAAGGCCCGGCAGAACGCGCGATTGACGAACGTCAGTTCACCGCGCGGATTGCGGCGCAGGATGAGGTCACTTTGCCGATCGAGCAGATCGCGATAGCGCGATTCCGTTTCGCGCATGACCCATTGCACGTCGTGAAGCTGCTCGATGCGCTGCTCGAGCTGATTGCCGAGCGCAATGATGCGTTGCTCGCCAATGCTGGCGTCTGGGGTGGGATCGGGATCGTCTCTCAGCGCCGACTGTACCGCGATGGCCAGCATCATTCCGGCTGCGATCAAGCTGATCTGCGAAAGGCTCGAAGCCGTGGGGAGAAGAAGGGCGCTGGCGAGGGCGGCTATACTGCCCAGGCTGAACAGCGCGGGCACGATCACCGCCGGATTGGCAAGGCGCTTCATAAACTCTTCCCACTCTACACAGAATACGTTGGGGCGTTTCGGGCGAGCGGGGCGTTATATCAAAGTCCACGCGGCGCAATTTCCGCGCTTCACCGCTCGGCCAGCTTCTTTTGTTTGCGACAACATCATCACGTGAAGATTGATAAAGGCTTCGGAAAGCTGGTTAATTGCTGGTTAGGGCTATGCCGATCCGGCGTCGATTATCGCCGACCATGCGCTGGCGATCACTGGTCCAGCGGCGCGTAGATACAGGTACATGATCCCCATTTTGGGTGCTACAACCAGAGAACTTGGCGTCTCAAATCGAGATCTTCGCTCAAGGCTTGCGAAGGGCCGATATGGGTGATCTCACCGCGTTCGAGGGCAACGGTGCGATCCGACAAGGCCAGCGCCAGATCGAGATGGTGATCGACGATGACGATTGAGATCTGATGGCGCAGCTTGTCGAAAGCCTCGAACAGTTCCTCGATGATCGCGGGGGCCAAACCCTCGAACGGTTCGTCGAGCAGAAGAACCTTGGTATCGCCGGTCAGAGCGCGCGCTACCGCCACCATCTGCTGTTCGCCGCCGGATAGGTAATCGGCAGGCGACCGCCAGCGCTGCTTAATGCGTGGGAAGAACGAAAAGATGCGCTCCTCGTCCCAATGCACGCCGGCACCGTTGCGTCGCTTTAGCCGGCCCAGCTCCAGGTTCTCCGCCACCGTCATTCCGGCGAACAGCCCGCGACCTTGGGGAACGTACGACAATCCCTGTCGCGTGATGACGGCCGGTGGCTTGCCGGCCATCTCGGTGCCGGCGAGGGT
Organism: Pseudomonadota bacterium; assembly: GCA_023412745.1. Taxonomy (GTDB): domain Bacteria; phylum Pseudomonadota; class Alphaproteobacteria; order Rhizobiales; family Hyphomicrobiaceae; genus ZC4RG25. The sequence goes on from JAEZBZ010000256.1 coordinate 11,383, forward strand.
GATGCGTCCGGAGCGCGGCGGCGCGATGCCGACGATGGTTTTCAGAACTGTCGATTTGCCCGCGCCGTTGCGGCCAAGCAGGGCCACGATTTCGTTTTCCCGCACATCGAAGGAGACAGCGCGCAGGATGTGGCTTTTGCCGTAGAAGGTATCGACATCGGCCAGCGCAAGCAGCGGTGTGTCCCTGGCGGCTGATGCACGATGCTTCTCGGCCAGCGTATGCGAGCCGGAGCCGATGTAGACCTCCTGCACGCGCGGCGAGTTGCGGGCATCGTCGACGGTGCCATCGACCAGCACCTGGCCCTCATTCATCACCGTCACCGCGTCCGCGATCTGGAATACGCGGTCGATGTCGTGCTCCACCAGCAGCACCGGAATGTCGTGCGAGATCTGCTCGATCAGGTTGCCGACGCGATGGCGTTCGGCTGCGGCAAGGCCAGCGAGCGGTTCGTCCAGCAGCAGCACGCGCGGCTTGGTTCCAAGCGCCAGCGCCATGTCGAGCAGGCGTTGTCCGCCATAGGACAGCGAACCGGCTTCCGCGCGCTCGACACCCTTCAGGCCCATCGTCTTGATGACCGCTGCGGTTTCGTCATTGACTTTGGTGAGATCGCGCGCGGCCGTCCAGACGCCGAAACGCTGCGGCGCGCGCGATTGCACGGCCAGCCGCACGTTTTCTTCCACGCTGAGCGCCGGGAACAGATTGGTGATCTGGAACGAACGCCCGACGCCGGCGGCGGTCATCGCTTCCGGAGCCAGCCCGGAGACGTCGCGGCCTTCCAGCAGCACATGTCCGCCGTCTGGCGGAAACATGCCAGAAATAACGTTGAACGCGGTTGTCTTGCCGGCACCGTTAGGACCGATCAGCGCGTGAAGACTGCGGTCGGTGACGGAGAAGCTGGCGCCCTGAACCGCGCGAATGCCGCCGAAACTCTTCGCGATGCTTTCGACCTCCAGCACCGGTCCCTGTCCATGGGCCGCGGGCTTCAGGAAGTCCGGCAGCTCGATATCGCCGGCCTGGCGGGCAGCCATCGCTGCATCCTCAACCACCTTGGGCCGGAACGGCGCGGTCAGGCGCTCGTAGACGCCGACCAAGCCCATCGGCGAGAACACGATGAAGCCGACGAACAGCAGTCCGAAATAGAACAGCCAATTCGGTGTCATGCTGGAGAGGTAGTCGCGGAAAATCACGAAAAACAGCGCGCCGAGCGCCGGGCCGAGAAAGCTGCGCATGCCGCCGATTACCACCATCGCCAGCAGTTCGCCGGAAAACGCGATGGAGATCGGCTCAGCCGAGGTCATGCGGTTGTTGAACAGCAGCAGCGTGCCGGCGAGACCGGTCAGCGTTGCCGACAGCACGAAGGCAAGCAACTTATAGCGATTGGTTGGATAACCGATGAAACGGGCGCGCTGCTCGTTCTCGCGGATCGCGACCAGCACATGTCCGACCGGCGAGCGATGAAATCGCCATAGCGCAAAAACCACCGCGAACGCGATGGCGGCCACCAGCCCATAGAAATTTGCCGCCTGCTCGAAATCAATGCCGAGGACGTGCGGCCGGCGAATGCCGCCCAGGCCATCTTCGCCGCCTGTCACTGCCGTCCAGCGGAAGGCGACGGCATAGAGCATCGCGGTCAGCGCCAGCGTGAGCAGTGCGAAGTACACACCGCGCCGCCGCAGGATAAGAAAGCCGAACGCGGTTGCGACGGCCGCGATCACGATGAGGCCGAGCAGGATTGGCAGGACGAACGATTCCGGGAACAGATTGCGCTGCGCGATGCCGGCGGCATACGCGGCGAGGCCGAACCACGCGCCATGACCGAACGAGACGAGGCCGGTGTGACCGACCAGGATGTTGAGCGCCATGCAGGCGATCGCGAAAATCACCACTTCCGAAGCAGAAGTCACGCCGAGGCCGATGGCCGTCAGCGCGAACGGCAGCATCACAAGCGCGACGGCGGCGATCAGCAGGGACGAGCGATCCGGTTGCATCCTGATGCCCTCACTCGAACCGCTGAATGCGTTCGCCGAACAGGCCGCGCGGCCGGAACAGCAGGACCAGCAGCATCATGAGGTAGATGACAGCGGTGGAGGCCTGCGCATAACCGGCGGCAACCGTCATGCCCTTGACCAGACCGACCAGCACGGCGGCGACGATGACGCCCCAGAATGAGCCGAGGCCGCCGATCACCACAACGACGAACGCGGGCGTGATGATCTCCTGCCCCATGGCGGGATGGATCGAGTAGATCGGCGCCAGCAGCACGCCGGCGAGACCCGCAAGGCCGATGCCGAGGGCAGCGACGCTGGCCATGTAAGGCTGCAGCGAGATACCAAGCGCGCCCACCATGTCGGGGTTCTGAACGCCGGCGCGCACCACGCGCCCGAAAGCTGTTTTGTTCAGCAGAAACCACAGCGCCGTCACGCACACGATCGCGATGCCGAGCAGAATGGTCCGGTAATAGGAATAAATGAAATCGCCGATGATGACCTGGCCGCGGAGCGGCTGCGGGATCGCAAAGGATAGCGGCGCCGCGCCGAAAATCATGCGCAAGGTTTGTTCCGCGACCATCGCCAGCCCGAACGTCAGCAACAGCGAGAGGATCGGATCGCTGCGATAGAAGCGCCGGAACAGATAGCGCTCGATCACGATGCCGAGCAACGCAACGGTTATCGGCGACAGCACCAGCGCGCCGCCGAAACCGACGTGGGGGGCGATCAGCACGGTGACATACGCGCCGATGGCGTAGAACGCGCCGTGCGCCAGATTGACGATGCCGCCGAGCGAGAAGATCAGCGAAAGGCCGAGCGCGATGAGTAGATAATACACGCCGTCGAGCAGGCCGTTGAGCACCTGCTGAACGAAGAGGGTCGACACGAGGCGATCTCCGGAGCGAGGCTGGGACTTGTCGCTTGGGTTGCGCGTTCGCCGGCACGGGGACGGCTAACGCGAGGGATGTGAGGAGTATCCGTGCGCCCGGCTACGCCATGGTGCAAACGTTCTCTTCCTTGGTGGCCGCGATGATCTCCAGATCTTCGTTCGGCCCCGGTGTCGGCGGACCGGGCTTGTAGATGTCCCACTGGTTTTTCATGTCCGCCGCTTTCAGTGCTTCGACGGCGTACATCTCGTGCATGAGCTGGTGATCGTAGGCGCGGAAATAACCTTCGCGGGTTTTCAGCAGATCGAACTTCGCGCCTTTTTCAAGGTGCTCGATGAGTTTCGGCGCTTCGATAGATTTGGCGTCATTCATCGACTGCGTGAGAATTTTCAGCGCGATGTAGTCGCCCCAGGCCTGGTTTTCCGGCGGCTTGCCGTACTTTTTCGTGAAGGCCGCGACGAACGCCTTCGAGCCTGGGGTTTCGATCATGTGGTGCCAGACCAGCGGCCACGTGCCGAAGAAGTTGCCCTGTCCCGCGCCCCACGCGACGGCGGTATCGAAGCCAAAACCGGCAACCGGGAAATCGAGCCCGAATTCCGAGTATTGCTTGAGGAAGTTGGTGATCTGCACGCCGGCGAGGTTGGATACGACGAGATCGGGCTTCGCATTGCGGATCTTGACGAGGAACGCCGAGAAGTCCGCCGCATCGGTCGGCACCAGTTCGTCGGCCGCGAACGTGCCGCCGTTGGCTTCCATGAACCGCTTGGCGACTTTCAACAGATCGTGGCCGAAGGCGTAGTCGGCGGTCAGCGAATACCACTTCTTGCCCTTGACCTGGTTCTGCGCCAGCAGCGCGCGGCCCACGGTCTTTACGTACATCGAGTTCTGGCTCTCGACGTGGAACATGTACTTGTTGCAGTTGGAGCCGCGCAGCGCGTCGGAATTGGCGCCGGTATTGACGAACAGGTTCTGCGTCCGCTGGGCGACTTGCGCGATCGTCAGCGCGGTGGCGGACGAGATTTCGCCGACGATACACGCGACCTTGTCGCGTTCGATCATGCGTTCGGCCTTGGTCGAGGCGGTTTGCGGGTTGACCGAGTCTTCCTTCAAAAGCTCGATTTTACGGCCGAGAACGCCGCCATTGCCGTTAATTTCTTCCACCGCCAGATCGGCGGCCTGGACGGCAAAATCGCCCAACGTACCGAGAAACCCGGTGCGCGGGGTGAGGTGGCCGATCCTGATGACATCGGACTGCGCGCGGGAAATGGCCGGGAAGCCGGTAACACCGATGGCCGCCACGCCGGCAGCCCCCTTGAGAACGCTACGGCGCGACAGCGCTTTTGTGCTGGTCATGTTGTTTCCTCCTGGACTCGCCGCCGGATTTTTCCGGTCGTGCGGGACAAGAGAAATGCGAAATCAGGCGTCCCGCTGGGCCAAAGATTCCGTGCTTCCCAGCGTGATGGAGGGCGCTGACGTTGTCCAGCCCCTTTCTAACGTATGCGGTTGGTCCGTATTCGCTGCACTGCAAACCGGCATGCGCGGTCCGGCCAGCAACGGCCTGCCGACGTACTCGTCGAGTTCGCGGCGCCACCACAGCCGCGCAGGTTCGGCGAGGTTGACGACGCGGCGGCTGGCTTCATCCTCTCGGCGATAGCGCGGATGATGCCGCCACAAGCGCCATGCTGTCAGATAGCGAAGCCGGGTTGCGCGCGACCAGCCGATGCACGATCGGACGCCGGGCAGCCTGCGCATGGAGCCGACGAACGAACGATGCCGTCCGCCGAAGTATTTCCAGTACCAGCTCCCGAACGCGAGATCCGCGATGCGCACCCACAGGCGGCGCACGACGGGCACCAGGAACGCGATGGGGAATATGATCAGCATGGAATGCAGGTAGACTTGGCT
>JAEZBZ010000272.1 GCA_023412745.1 Pseudomonadota bacterium
TGAGAGATTGGGCGCAGCCAATCCTTGGCCAGCGATTTCCCTGTTTTGCGCACAGCCCAAAGGTGAGAGTTTGGGCGGGGTTAAAGGTGAGATTCCGGAAAGGTGAATTTCACTTCTTGACGTCTCACCGATTGATCCGCCACGCTTGCAATGTTCGCATGCGGAAGATCGACGACACCACCACCTACGCTGAAGGATTCGAGGAAACCGCCCCGGCAAGGCTCCCGAGCCGTCTGCTGGCCACCGACATGAAAGTGTCGGGCGAACCGCTCGATCCCGGCCAGATGGGCCGCATCATCAAGCCCCGCGAGCTGGTCGACATTGTCGAGCTCACGCCGCTGAACCGCAGCGAAACCATCCTCTATAACCAGCTGCTGGCGAATGCCTGGAACAACATCCGCACACAGCCCGTGCACAAGGTCCTCAAAGCCGCCCTGCGCGGCAGCCATCAGAGCAACGACCGGCTCGAAGAAGCCTTCGACAAGCTGATGGGCGCCTGGGCCAAGATCCGCGCCCGCGATCCCGCCACCGGCACCATGGCCACCTTCCGTGTCCACCTGCTCGGCACCAACAAGGAAGAGGACCGGGACGACGGGTATTTCTACTACACCTTCCCGCCCGACCTGCTCGCCGTCATCCAGCAGTCCAAGGCCTGGGCCACGATCAAGACGCACATCATGTACGCCCTGCGCTCCAAATACTCGATCCGCCTCTACGAGATGGTCGAGCGCCGCATCGGCATGGTCAAGCAGCACGAGCAGTTCACCGTGGACGAGCTGCGCGCCATGCTCGGCGTCCCGGACGGCAAGCTCGAGCGCTTCGCCGAGTTCAACAAGCATTGCCTCAAGCCTGCTTTGGCGGAAGTGAACCAGCTGACCGATTTCCGGGTAGAGGTCATGGCCATCAAGAAGGGCCGCGCCGTCGAGAAGCTGCAGCTGGCCTGGTTCAAGAAGACGCCCAAGGAGATGCAGGACGCCTTCGACGAGCGCGAGCGCAGCCGCGTCGGCCGGCAGGCCCGCCTCAACGGCAGTGTCGAGCTGATCCGCTTCGATGAAGCCGGCTCATAACGCAACCGCCCAATCTCTCACCTTTCAATCCGAACGCCCGTGCATGCGTCATGCGCCGCCCGGTTTCTCACCGCTCATCGCCCGATCTCTCACTTCAAGCGCCCCTTCCCTCACCGCTCATCGCCCAATCCCTCACCTAACCCGCCCAAATTCTCACTTTTCGACCGGCAAGCCGCTGATCCGATAGATGAATTCGGGCCCTGAATCTGAATCTTGAATCTAGAATCTAGAATAAAAAGAAGCGCAGACCACGCCACGTGAAACACCGGCATGAGTGCGGCTCGCATAAGCTCGCCGATCATGGAATGGCCGCTTAGGCGGCCATATGCATTGGTCCCCTCACCCTGCGCTCGCGCAAGCGCTCGCTCCGCCGCACCTAATGGCAATGGAATCCGCTGACGCGGATGAGTCATCTAAGGATCGAAACCGGACCCGTCTGACCTTAAACACAACGGTCTGCACTAACGGAAAGTCCCCAAAAGGGGCTTGGCGGGTAGGAGCTCATGTGTACCAACCATCGGGCCGCCCGGCACCCCGCTCGTGGAAAGGCCTTGTTTGGGCATGTAAGCCTGCCTGATGCGCCTGAACGACCGAGGGCGCAGGGTCCCCTACTCTCTCCCGCATGCGTGATGTATCGCGCTCTCTTGCGAGGGCGGATTCTGATGCCGCCCAATCTCTCACCTTTGAGCCTGCACCGACCGCCCGCAATCCTTAGGGATTCCGCGCCAAAGGTGAGACGACGCCCAGTTTCTCACCTTTCGAATCGGTCTGGGGATGGATGCGCCGTCCGATCTTGGACCCGGGCCGCAAGTCGTTCAGGCTGATGGCGTGAGCAACGATCCCGTCCTCATCGCCTATGCGGTCCGCCGCGCCGGCAAAACCAAAAAGCCGGTCTGGACCCGCATCGGCTGCGCCTACCCGCACGATACGGGCGCGGGCCTGACCGTCGTGCTCGACGCCGTGCCCGCAGACGGGCGCATCGTTCTGCTTGAGCGTGGCGATGACGACGACGAGCGCATTCTGAAGCTTGCGCGAAAACGCGGCGCGCTCCCTTAGCGGGGCAAACCTACAGTTGGGCAAATGTTGTCTGCTTACGTCTTCAGCGCACGCACAGGATCTCGTCCCAGTCGGTCGTATAGCGCGGCGATCGCCGCTCGGCGCGAAGCGACCAGCCGCGCCGGATGCCGGAGGCGGCGAGCCGCATCGTGTCGCGACCGTGGCCGGCGTTGATCCGGTCGACGGCCCGCATCAGGGCCTGCCGCCGCGGTGAGTCGGGCCCGGTCCACAAATCCCCCTGCACCGCGCTTGCCGCGCAAAGATCGAGCAGCGTAATGCCGGCCTTCTTGTAGCGGTAACCCGGGCGCCAGATCTGCGCGGCCGCATGCAATGCGGCGCGGGTGAGCGTGATCGTATCGGCGCTCGCGACGGGCAAGCCAATCGTGCGCGAGGCCGAATACTGGGCATCCTGCTCCCGGAACGGATTCGTGTGCGCGAACACCATCACCGCACTGGCGGCAAGAGACTGCCGGCGCAGCTTCTCGGCGGCGCGCGCGATATGCGCGGCGACCGCCTCGTCCAGTTCGTGCCGGTCCGTTACCGGACGGCCGAAGGACCGCGAGGCGATAATCGTCTTGTTGGCGGGTGCGGCGAGCGTCAGCGACTGGCAGGGCACGCCCCGCAATTCCATGGCCATGCGCTGCACGACGACGCCCAGATGCGTGCGCAATATCGCCGGATCGGCCTCGCGCAGCTGCAGCGGCGTGCTTATGCCGAGTTCGGCGAGCCGTTTCGCAAGGCGCCCGGCCACGCCCCAAAGATCGGTGAGGTCGAGCTGCGCAAGCGCTCGCGTCTGCTCCGCCTCGCTTATCAGCGCATGGACGCCGTCCCTCCCCTGCCCTTTCTTGGCCAGCCGGTTCGCCACTTTGGCCAGAGTTTTCGTAGGCGCGATGCCGACTGAGACCGGAATACCCGTCCATTGCAGTACGGTCCGGCGCAGGTCCTGCGCGTGCGCTTCAGGATCGCGAAAACCATCGAAGCACAGGAACGCCTCGTCGATGGAATAGATCTCCAGATCCGGCGTGAAACGGCGCAAGACCTCGACCACGCGCGCGCTCAGATCTCCGTACAGCGTGTAGTTCGACGAGCGCACGATCACGCCCTGCTTTTGCTTCACCAGATGCCAGGGCTCGCCCATGCCGATGCCAAGGGCCTTCGCCTCGTTGGAACGCGCTACCACGCAGCCGTCATTGTTGGAAAGCACGACCACCGGCCGCCCACGCAAGGCAGGCTGAAAAAGGCGCTCGCACGAGGCATAGAAATTATTGCAGTCGACGAGGGCGATGGGCGTGGGCATGCGTCACAGCGTGCGAATCGCATAACGCACGACGCCCCAGACCTCGAATGCCCGGTCTTCCGTGATGGGAATTGGCTCATACGCAGGATTGGCGGCTTCAAGCCACAGGCCCCTGCCCTTGCGGCGATACCGCTTGATGGTGAAGTCGCCGTCGAGAATGCCAAGGACGATGGAGCCGTCGATCGCATCGACCGCGCGGTCAATGACCGCGATATCGCCTGGGAAGATGCCAATGCCCGTCATGCTGTCGCCGCTGACGCGCACGGCGAAGGTCGCTGCCGGATGGGCGATCAGCAGTTCGTTGAAATCGAGCGGGTGATCGAGATGATCATCGGCCGGCGACGGGAAGCCTGCCGGGACCTTGCACAGAAAGACAGGCACGCTCACTTGCGTGCGTGCCTCGCATGTCCTGATGTTGGTGATGTCCCTCATCCAGCCCCCGCTGATGTTATTGTTCCTCATTTGTTCTAATGTGGTCAGGATGTCAAGGCTGCTCGGGTCCCACCAAAAACCATGGCCCCTGCCCTCTCGTTCGTCGCCGCCTCGCTCATCGGGCCTAGCCGTGCCCCGCGACGCGCTCAAGGCCAAGACAAGCGGCCCTGCCGGGCCGGCCTTGATCGCTTGAACGCGGGTGCCCGTCTCGAACGGCCCTCGCGACGGCGGCTCCGAAAACCATGGCGGGTGCTTGCGCCACTGCTCAAGTGACGACTTGCCCAAATGTATGTTTGCAGGATCGTAGGTCTGTAGGATTGCGCCACTGCGCAAATGCATCGATGCGGATTTACGCGGTTGCGCCGCTGCTCAAATAAACGCTTGGCGAACTGAACGAATACGGTAGCCTTTATTTATTCGAGTATCCATTTCCCCAAATCCATATTTGCGTGAGTTGCGCTCCTGTTTGAGGTTTCATGATCATTACGTTTGCGTCTTCCAAAGGCGGTGTCGGCAAGTCCACGACCTGCGCCTGCATCGCCGCAGCACTCGCCCTTGAAGGGCAGCGTGTCCTGCTCATCGATCTCGATCAGAACCGCACGCTCGACCGTTGGGCCAGAAAGGCACCGATCAACGGGCTGACAGTGACTGCGATCGACCCTCAGAAGTTTGGGGGCTTCTTCCGCGACGCGGAAGCGTCGGGCGATTACGACCATATCTGCATCGATCTGCCAGGGAGCAGGGAGGTCACGCTCTTCAAAGCGTTGGCTCGCTCCGACCTCGTGGTGATCCCGGCGCAGGCATCCGAGCCCGATCTTCGCGAGGCTCTGGTGGTGGTCGGCGACATCCGCGATGTCGGGGAGACGACCAACCGCGCCATCCCGTACCGGCTGCTGCTGACCAAGGTCTATCCCTTGCGCACGCGTGTCACTGACTTTGCCTATGCCGAGCTTGCCCGTCTGGGCCTGCCGCTCTTCCGCACCGCGCTCGTCGAGCGTTCGGCTTACCGGGAAATGTTCCTGAACGGCCAGCCGCCGACTATCAGCGAAGCAGGCAAGGGGGCAGGGATGGAAGTCGTGAACCTGCTCGCCGAGATGCGCGCCATCGTGGCTGACGCCGAATCCAACAACACCATTCGCAAGGCAGGTTGATCATGAAGCAACAACGCGCACCCTTTATGCCCGTCACCCCGGATATCGACGACGACAGACTGGAGCGGCTTGCCGCCGAGAAGGGCGTCGGATCACTCGTGAAACCCGTCGCCAACGGGGCAGGGGAGAGCAAGACCGTAGCAAAGCCGCAGCAGAAGTCAGAGGTCGCAGCCGAAGCGGCGACGCCGCGTAGCGAGATGAAGAGCCTGAACCTTGAGCTTCCCGCCTATGTCTGGACCGAGATGAAGATCCGCGCAGCGCAGCGTCAGACCAGCCTCAAGCACGTCGTGATGTCGGCACTGGTCAAGGACGGGGTGACGATTCAGGAAGCCGATATGATCGAGGATGGGCGTCGGTTGCGGTGACGGACAGGCCAGTACAGGCTTGCCCAAATCCCCAATTGCCCGCTTGCTGATGGCGTCCCCCCTCGCGCCTGCGAATCTGACACGATGGCAATCGTGCACACGACCTGCCGGGAGCCGCGATGGACCAGGAAGAACTTTTTCGCCGCCTTGCCGTCGCGCTAGCGATCGGCCTGCTGATCGGCCTCGAACGAGGCTGGCAAACCCGCGAGGAAAGCGATCATCAGCGCACCGCCGGGCTGCGTACCTTCGCTCTCAGCGGGCTGCTCGGCGGCATCTGCGGGCTTCTCGGCTCCGCCGTCTCGCCTATCGTGCTCGCGGCCGGCGTCATCGCCTATACGATTGCCCTCGTGACATTCAGTTATATGGAAGCGACCGCCGAGAAGAACTTTAGCGTCACCGGCGTTGTCGCCGGCATTCTCACCTTCATGCTCGGTGCTTATGCGGTTCTCGGCAATGTCACGGTGGCGGTCGCCGCATCGGTTGCCATGGCGATTCTTCTGGCACTGCGTGATCCGCTGCATAGCTGGGTGCGCAGCATAACCTGGCCGGAGATGCGCAGCGCCCTTGTTCTGCTCGCCATGTCCTTCCTTCTTCTCCCCGTTCTCCCCAACCGGACGGTCGATCCATGGCAGGTTCTCAATCCTGCCGAGATCTGGCTGCTGGCGATCCTGATCGCGGCCATTTCATTTGCAGGCTACATCGCGGTGCGCGTGCTCGGCGAGCGCCGGGGCATCGCACTGGCGGCCGTTACGGGGGGGCTCGCATCATCGACGGCAACAACCTTATCCTTTGCGCGGCTGGCACGAGAGCATCCCGAAAGCACGAACGTGCTGGCCGGGGGCATTCTGCTCGCCAGCACGACGATGATGGGGCGCATTCTCGTTCTGGTCGGCCTCATCAAACCCGAACTGCTCGGTGCGTTGCTGACGCCAATCGCTGCAGCCGCCAGCGTGTTCCTGATCGGAACCGCCGTTCTCTATCGCGGCCAAACCGATGGCTCGGGCGAACAGCCGCATCTGCGTATCAAAAACCCCTTCGATCTGAGTGCTGTCCTCTGGCTGGTCGCGCTGCTGGCGGGCATCATGCTCGTGGCAAAAATTCTTGCCGCACAGACGGGAGCCGCCGGCGTCTATGTGCTGGCAGGATTTTCCGGCATCGTCGATGTCGATGCGCTGACGCTTTCGATGACGCGCCTTGCAGGATTTCAGGTGCCCTTAATCGAAGCCTCCACGGCGATCCTGATCGCGGCTGTCGCTAACACTGTGTCGAAGGCCGTGATCGCAACTGCTATCGGAGGAAGCCGGCTCGGCGTCGCGATCGGCGCGGTCAGCACCCTCGCTGTTGCCGCGCTCGTCGCCGCCTGGTTGCTGGGAGGATAGAAGACGATGATTTTCTGCCTGCTGGCTTGTTCAAACCCTGACGCTGCAGCCATCAGATGGAAGCCCTGACGCCATCATTGCAGGGGAGGAGCCATTCCATGTGGTTGCTGCTCGCCGAGAAACTGACCGAAGCCGCAAAATCGGTGCTGCCGCTGGTCCTCCTCGTGCTCATCGTCCAGTTCGCGCTCGGAGAAGCGAGCATAGAGGGTGCCGCTCGCTTCGTCGTCGGCGCAACCCTGGTCATCGCCGGGGTGGCACTGATGTTCGCCGGCCTTGACCTCGGCATTCTTCCGATGGGCCGCTTTATCGGAGCGGCTCTTCCCCGAAAAGGATCGATGACCCTCATCGTCGCCGTCGCCTTCGCGCTCGGTTTTGCGACGACCATCGCCGAGCCGGACGTGCTGGTTCTTGCTCGCGAGGTGGACCAGGCTTCGCAGGGTGCCATCCGTTACGATCTGGTGCTTTATGTGATTGGTTTCGGGGTCGCCGGCTTCGTAGCCATTGCGATGGCACGGATCGTAAGCGGGTTTTCCATGCCGGTGATGCTGGCACTCGCCTATGGCGTCGTCATCGTCCTGTCATTCTTCACGCCGGCCGGTTTCATTCCACTTGCCTACGACAGCGGCAGCGTGACCACGGGTGTGCTGACCGCGCCGGTCGTCATTGCGCTTGCGATCGGCCTGAGCTCGGTGCTGGCCGGTCGATCTGCGGCGGCAGACGGTTTTGGCCTGCTTGGTTTCGCCTCGATCGGACCGATCATCGCCATCATGATCATGGGGATTTTGCGATGAGCAACGGCCTGCACGGTTTCGCCGACACGGCCTGGAGCGTCCTTCTGGCGGTGTTGCCGCTGACGCTTCTGTTCGTGGTTTTCCAGCTCACGTTGCTGAAGCTGCCCCGCCGGGAATTTCGCAACATCGTCGTCGGCACCTTACTGGCCGCCGCAGGCCTCTTCCTGTTTCTGCTCGGTGTCGGCATCAGTTTTCTGCCAGCCGGGCAGACGATCGGCGAGGCACTTGGCGATCTTCCGCAGAAATGGCTACTGTTCCCCACGGGCATCCTCCTCGGGTTTCTAACGACATGGAGCGAGCCTGCCGTGCGCATTCTTGCCGACCAGGTCGAGGACGCATCAAACGGATCCATCCGCCGCGATCTTGTCTTGCTTACCATCTGCGTCGGCGTCGCATTCTGGGTCGGTCTTGGCCTTCTTCGGATCGCCTACGACATACCGCTGCTGCATCTTCTCATCCCGGGGTATGTCCTGGTTATGGTTCTGCTATTCGTGAGCAGCAGAGAGTTCGTCGCCATCGCGGTCGATGCGGGCGGCGTTGCCACAGGCCCCATGGCCAATACCTTTCTCCTGTCTCTCGCGCTTGGCACCGCCGCCGCAGCGGATACTGGAAACCCCCTCATTAACGGCCTGGGCCTGGTGGCCCTGATCGCTATTGCGCCTGTCATTTCTGTGATGGCCCTTGGGCTGGCCGTTCGATGGAAGAACCGAGAAAGGAGTAACTCATGGGATCAGTCTCCCTAATCATCAGCATCGTCCGCAAAGGCTGGGGCAATACAGTGCTCGAGGCTTCAATTGCGGCGGGAGCACACGGCGGCACGGTCGTGTTCGGCCGGGGCGTCGGCATTCATGAGCAGGACAGTATCCTCGGCATCCCCATCGAACCCGAGAAGGAGGTCGTGCTGACGCTCACCTACGCCGATCAGGTCAACGCCATACTTGCGGAAATCGTTCGCGCGGCCGAGCTGAATAAGCCCGGGCATGGTCTCGCCTTCGTGGTGCCGGTCGACAAGGTCGTCGGAATTCCTCACGTGACCAAACCGGACTGAAGCCGTTGCAAAGGTCAGGCTGTTCCGGGCCTGACGAGCAGGGCATCGCAGGGGACGGACATCACGAGCTTCTTGGCCACGCTGCCGATAAAGATGTCGTAGAGAGTGCCGTGGCCGCGGGTTCCCATCACGGCAAGATCGACGTCGTTCTCGAGCGCGTATTCGGAAAGGAGCTGATCCGCTGCTCCGTGTTCGAGAATCACCCCCGGATGCCGGTTGCCGATCGCCGAAAGCTCACTCTCTTCGAGGAACTTGCGGCAGTCCTGTGCCGCCATGTCGCGATGCTGGCGTCTGTACCCGGCAGCATCGTCAACAATGCCAGAATAAATCGCATCGTAGGCATGAAAAACCGAGTGGGCGGCATCCGGGAAAAGCCGGACCGCAGTCTCCAGGGCCTGACGCGAGGGTAACGAGAAATCGGTGGCACTTACGATGTTGCGATAGGGGCGAAGGCCCCGCTTGCGCACGACGAGAAGAGGGCAGGGACAGCG
>JAEZBZ010000285.1 GCA_023412745.1 Pseudomonadota bacterium
TTCCACACGGCATTTCTGCTGCCGACCCGGGGCGACCTGGCACGCTGGATGACGCATGCCGCCGAGCGAAACCTGCAGCTTCAGGGCGCGTCCGATCATCGGGTCAGCGAGGCGATCTATCTGGTTGATCCGGAGGGCAATGGCATCGAGATCTACGCCGACCGGCCATCATCCGAGTGGGCTTGGGCGGATGGCCAAGTGCAGATGACGACCGAGCGGTTGAACGTCCAGGATTTGATGGCCAGCGCCGGTCCAGCACAATGGAAGGGCTTTCCCGACGGCTCTATCGTCGGCCATGTGCACTTGCAGGTCGGCGCGATTCCGCCCGCCGAGGCGTTCTATGCCAAGGCGCTGGGCTTCGACATCACCTGCCGCTATCGCGATGCGGCGACCTTCTTCAGCACCGGCGGTTATCATCACCATCTCGCAACGAATACCTGGAACAGCCGTGGCGCGCCGGTGCGCAGCCTGCCAACGACCGGCCTGGTGGACGTAGAACTCGTGGCCGCGACCGCGGACGTGCTCAGCGCAACGCGCAACAGTCTGCAGCGCGCCGGCATTGCCATCACGGAGCGTCCGGACGGCCTGAACGTGCGCGATCCATGGGGAACGTCGATCTCGGTGGTCGGCAAGCCTGCCTGAAGCTTGCCATCACCCGCCGACAGCCGCGCAATGTCCGCAACCGGCATTGATGCGCGGCGCCGAACTCAGTATCGTGCGCGCCAACGATAGATCCTGATTGGGTTGGGACATGGTTGCTCGCATTTACAAGCCGGCCAAGACGGCTATGCAGTCCGGACTGGCGCGGACCAAGGATTGGGTGCTGGAAGATGCGCCGCAGGTAGCGCGCGAAATCGATCCGCTGATGGGCTGGACCAGTTCCTCCGACATGCGCCAGCAGGTGCAACTCAGGTTCGAGACTAAGGAAGAGGCCATCGCCTACGCTGAGCGCAACGGCATCGCCTTTAAGGTTCACGAGCCGCAACAGCGAAAGCCGGTGCAGAAGTCATACGCCGAGAACTTCAAGTTCGGCCGCATTGGTGCGTGGACGCACTGACGTGCTGTGATTGGCGAGTGTTTGGCGTCTCCAGAACGGCCTGATCGTTCGCATTTCCCCCACGGCATCGTGAAACTCGGGGAGTGCGGGCTGTGAGCGCCAGCGCTGCCAATGTCTTCGATCGGCTGCAGACCATTTCGCCGGTCTCCTTCATCAAGGGCCTGGGGTCGGACGCGCATATCAGCATCGATGCCTCGTTGCTGCCGGATCTGCTGCGCCAGATAAAGACGTTCGAGGCCGATCCCGTATTTACGCTGGCCACGCACGATGAGACCGCCGAGCATCAGGCGTTCGTGCGAGCGCACAAAAGCATCATCGCCTATCTGGATCTAACGAACGACGCAAAGCGGCGGGCTGAGCTGCGCGCCATATTCCCGGATGCGCACGTCATATCTCTGATCTACGACGCCGCGGCCTGCGCAACCGTCCGCCGCAATTTTGCCGTTGGCACGCCGACCACGCCGCTGGCCGACGTGCATACGCGCTACTTCATTCTCTGCCCGCCCCGCTCCGGCAGCTATTATCTCTGCGATCTGCTGACGTCGGCGAGCGCTGGAATGCCGACAGAACATATCCGTCCACAGCATTGTTTCCTGGCACAGAACCCAGCATTCTCGGCCGAGGATTTTCTCGCCGCAATGATGCGCTATGGCGCCCGTGACGGTGTTTTCGGAACCAAATTCATCTACACGTTTTTTCGGCAGCTTTTTAAACTCGATCCGCTGCGCGCGGAAACGTTTCAAAGCGCGGCGTCTCAGCTGCGAGGTCTTGGGTTTCGCGCCATCCGGCTGAAGCGTGCCGATAAAGTTCGGCAGGCAATTTCGAAATACGTTGCCGACTATACGCGAGAATATACGCGCAGAACGGAGACAGCCGGCCAGAAGGAATTGCCGCCCTATGATTTTCAAGCCATTCGCGCGTGCATAGAGGTTCTGGAGGCGGAAGAGAGAGAAATCGATCTGTTCCTTTCATGTTTTGGCGACGCGGTTTCGATCCAGTACGAGGATCTCGACACTGATCCCGGTGCTGAAGTCGCGCGCATTCTCGGCCATCTCGGGTTGCGCCCGATCACCAACGAATTTCAAAGCACGATGGTCAAGCAGCGTGGTGCCACGACCGAAGACTATGTCGCGCAGTTTGAGCGCGATTTGTCTGTTCTCGCATCCGGTTGAGTATCGGATTATGCCGACATGACCACCGCGGCCGCAAACTCCCGGACCTATCAATCCACCGACACCGAGGTTTGCGATTATCAGCTTTTTCGTCTGCCGTTATCGCCATTGTACTTTCGCGGACCTGCCCCGCCCCATGGGCGCCGCCCGCAAATTGCCATCCTGGGCGCGGCACAAAGTTTCGGCCGGTTTGTCGAGAAGCCGTATCCGAACCTCCTTAGCGACGAGCTTGGCGTCGATGTTCTAAATCTGAGTTATGCGGGTGCCGGACCGGATTTTTATCTCCGGCGGCCGGAACTTATCCATTACGCCAATCAGGCGGATGCGTGCATCGTCCAGGTCATGAGCGCGCGCTCCGTCGATACCTTCCTCTACCGCGTTGTCCGCGAGGCCAATGTCCGGCGCGCGGCCGAACTGCCTGTCGGGCGACCGCGCGGCGCTGACCAGATGATCGACTGGTACATCAAGACCTACGGTGAGGACGAGGCGCGTCTCCTTCTGGTTGACATGCGCAGCCGATATCTGGCGGCCACGATCACCCTATTGAAGGCTATTCGGGTGCCGAAGATCCTGTTGTGGTTCGCGCAACGTATGCCGGACTATGAGCCCGGCTATGTCTCGCGGTGGGCGATGCTCGGCGGCTTTCCGCAGGGCGTCGACCGCGCGCTAGTTCGGGCGATGGCCGATCAGGCGGACGGCTATTGCGAGTGTGTCACCGCGCGCGGTTCGCCGCAGCTCCTCGTGAACCAGGGTGGCGCAATCGCATGGGCGAATCTGGGTGGCCGTCGCACGTGCCTCAATGCCTACTATCCATCGCCTGAGATGCACGTTGATGCCGCTGCGGCGCTGGCGCCGATGTTGGCGGTTCTCGGCGGTGGCGGTCCCGCTTGAAACGTGCGCAGTGCATAGACGTGGCCGGCGGACATCGCGGGGCGCGTTGGGGCATCCCCGGCGGCGCAAGTTCTTCACTTTGTGCGGCGAACAGGGTATCTGTCCAAGGCTAGCCCAGGTGGCTGTTGCGCTGCGCACAACGCGGCAGTACCAGCCTGAAGAACTCCGGTCCCGTAGCTCAGCCGGATAGAGCATCTGCCTTCTAAGCAGAGGGTCGCAGGTTCGAGTCCTGCCGGGATCGCCATGACCGTTGCAAACAGCGGCTGGCCGCCATGGATGCGCTTCCTTGCGATGTCGCCGCAGGCAGGTACGAATTTTGC
>JAEZBZ010000058.1 GCA_023412745.1 Pseudomonadota bacterium
AGATCAAAGCCGCGGCGCGTCCCAGGGCCGGTAAGGGGGCCGCCCGGGCAGTGCGTCGAGAGGGTTTGGTACCCGCCGTTATTTACGGCGAGAAGAAAGAAGCTGAGACGATCGCGCTCGACGCCAATGAACTCTGGAAAATCATCCAGAAGGGCCGCTTCCTGTCGACTGTATTCGATATCGACGTCGACGGAAACAAGCGTCGTGTCCTGCCGCGCGAAATCCAGCTAGATCCGGTAAAAGATACTCCGGTTCACGTGGATTTCCAGCGCGTCGGCGATTCCGCGACCGTGCGCGTCATCATTCCGGTTCAGTTCATCAACGAAGGCCTGTCCCCGGGTCTTAAGCGCGGCGGTGTGCTCAACATCGTGCGTCACGAAGTTGAAGTGACCTGCCCGCCGGATCGCATTCCGCACCATTTCACAGTGGATCTGGAAGGCGTCGAAATCGGCCGTTCGATCCATATTTCGTCGATTGACCTTGGCGAAGGTGTTCTGCCGACCATCCTCGATCGTGACTTCACGGTTGCGACCATCGCCGGCAAGAAGACCGACGAAGATAAGGCCGCCGAAGGCGCAGAGGGCGGCGAAGCCAAGGCCGCAGCGGCCCCGGCTGGCAAGGGTGCTCCGGCCGCCAAGGCCGCAGCAGCACCGGCAGCTAAGCCGGCCGCAAAGAAGTAATTCCGGCAATAGCCGCGATAGACAGATCGGCCGGTCCCTTGCGGGACTGGCCGATTTGCTTTTCGGCTTGCAGCATCGGTGCAACACCGATGCACAGCCGCCCCGCCATGGGTCGCGCAAGGTTGCAGAAGCGGTTAAGCTTGCCTTACTGCTCGGCTGAGTGTCGGTCGCGCGTGGTGGAGGCGTCATGGGCTACAGGGGTGGAGATTTGGAGTTGCGTACACCACAGGGCCTTCCGGCCTCGAGCCGCCCTGCCCGCAGCGATTCGAACGTGCTCAACGGCTGGCAAACCCGCGCCGTACCAGAGGAACGCGCTACGCCGATCTGGGTCGATGAAACCGTGATGGAATGCTGTAACCAAGCGTTCGAACTGGCCTCGGCCCATCGCGCCGGCGAAGTCAGGCTCGATCACCTGTTGCACGCTCTGACGGTCGTCGACGCCTCGGTGAAGGTGCTGGAACAGCAAGGCATCCGCGCACCGGCGCTGCGTCGCGATACCGGCGCACGGATCGCCGCCGATACGCCGCTTCCGGCCGGGGCCAACCCTCCCAGGCGGTCGCACGAGATGCAGGAGACCCTGGAACGCGCCAGCGAGCGTGCCTATGCACGGCGGCGGCCGGTGTCGGTCAGCGACCTGATCTCGATCCTGCTGCAGGCCCCGCGCGACTGGCCTGGCATCGATCTGGTGCTCGAACACACCAGCGACTGGTCGCTCCGCGAAGCACCCGAGCCGCGCGAGCGCGTGCGCGTCGCCGCCGTCAGCCAGCAAACCATGACCACGCGGCCAGAAGCCGTCATGCCGGACTTCCTCAAGGAAGGCGGATGGGGCAGCCAGCCGGCACGTCCCGATAAGGCGGCGCCTGCACCCAGCGCGATGCCGGCTGAACTGACGCAAATCCTGTCGCAGCTCAGCGAACGGCTTCAGTCCGTCGAGCAGATGGCCGGGCGCTTGCTGTCGGTCGATCAGCTGGCGAGCCGGATGCAGGTAATCGATCAGGTCGCGGCGCGCATGCAGTCCGTCGAGCAAGCGGCCGCTCGGTTCCAGTCCGTGGATAAGCTGGACACCCGGATCGACGAGTTGCAGAAGGCTTTTTCGGCCGTTGCCGAGCGGCTGTCCGGCATGGAGAGCCGCATCCAGGATAGCAGTTCCTCGCAGGCCGGCACGCTGACGACCATCGTGGATCGGATCAGCGCCGTGGAAGGCGCGATGGGCAAAGCCAACGCCGGTGATGCGTTCGCGGCATTCGAGGCGCGGCTGGCCAGCATCGAGAAACAGACCAGCGAGACCACCCTGCTGCTGCAGGTCGCCGATGAGCAGCTCTCGGCGCTGGCGGCGCGTGTCACCAGCCCGAGCACCACCGATGCCACCCTGCGTGGCGAACTCTCTGACATCACGGGTGCCATCGATCGCCAGCGCACGGACATCCTGTCGGCCGTATCGCAATCGGTACGCGACGGCATCACGACGCTCGATCTCAAGCTCGACACCCAGGGCGAGATCGGCGCGCGGCTGCTGCAGACAGAGACGGCCGTAACCAAGCTCGACGGGCGCATCGCCGAATCCGGTCAGTCGCTGATCCGCGAGTTGAACCAGTTTCACGACAACCTGGTGAAAATCAACATCAACCAGCAGACCATCGCCGCCGGCATGGATCAGTGGCGCATCGACACGACGGCCGATCTGACCATGCTGAATGAACGCATGGAAGATGTAGAACGCGCCAGCAGCCGGGTTGCCCACGCCCAGGAGGCGATGCAGTCGTCCGTGCAGGCGCTTCAGGCCTGGACAATGCGCTGGCAGACGCGACGCAACCGCTGGCGGCAGGCGCTGTTCGGCGGCCTGGAAACACGCCTGGCCAACTGGCGGCAGCGCAAAGTGGAGCCGGTGGTGGAAGCCGACACCGCCGAGATGGTCAACGCCGTGACGGTCGATGGCGACGTCAGGAAACCCGACCTGTCGCGGCGCTGGATGCGTCCACGCACGCCTGAGTGGCTCGACGCGCAACTGGCCCGGCTGCGTCGCAAATCGCCGATGCCGGATACCCCGGAGATCGACAAAGCCCCGGAAGCCAAGGCTGGCTAGGCATTTTCTGATTTAGCCGAAAACGTCCACGATCGCCCTCCCCCAAGGGAAAGGGCGGGATGAAGGTCGGCCATTCGGGACTGCGCGCTCCGTCCGCTCGCCGGCGCGTCATGCCGGCCTGTCCCGAGAGGTCAAAGAGCCGGCATTGGCAGCAACGATCCAGCCTTCACCACACTGACAGTCCGCCAACGGCTTGAGCGTATGGCGCTACACGATCAATGCGTCGCGGCCTTGCCCCAGATCGCAGAGAGGCGCGCGTCGCGGCCGCAGCCATGGCGATAGATGATATACTGGACTGGATTTCGCTTGGCGTAATCCTGGTGGTAGGACTCGGCCGCCGTGAACTTTGACGCCGGCGTGATTTCCACCAAGATCGGATCCTTGAACCGGCCGCTCTTCTCAAGCGCCGCCTTGGATTCTTCCGCCAGCCGCTTCTGCTCCTCGTTGTGATAGAAAATGGCCGGTCGGTACTGGTCGCCGCGATCACAGAACTGGCCGTCCTTGTCGAAGGGATCGACATTGCGCCAGTAGACGTCGAGCAACTGCTGGTACGTCACCTTGGACGGATCGTATTTCAGCTGCACGCCCTCGGCATGGCCGGTGCCGCCAGCCGAGACGTCCTTATAGGTCGGGTTCTCGGTCTTGCCGCCGAGATAGCCTGATGTGGTCTCGACGACACCGTCGACCTTGTCGAAATCGGACTCGGTACACCAGAAGCAGCCACTGGCGAACGTCGCCGTTTCAAGCTGCTGCGCGGCGGCCGGCGTCGCCAGCGCCAACACGGCCGCCGCCAGGGCGATGATGAGAGAGCGGAGCATTATCGAACCTCAATGGTGATGTGACGCGCGGCTAAAACGACAGTATCAGCCCGATGCCTTGGGGACGAACTTCATCGCGACGCCATTCATGCAGTAACGCAGGCCGGTCGGTTTCGGGCCGTCGTCGAATACGTGGCCGAGATGACCGCCGCAACGCCGGCAGTGCACTTCCGTGCGCAACTGGAGAAACAGCGTGCGGTCCTCCTGGGTACCGATCGCATCCGGAATGGGCGCCCAGAAGCTCGGCCAGCCGGTACCGCTGTCGTACTTCGTATCCGACAGGTACACCGGCAGATCGCAACCGGCGCAATGGTAAGTGCCCGGATCGTAGAGCTTATCCAGCGGGCTGGAGAACGCGTACTCGGTGCCGTGCTTGCGCAGCACTTGGAACTGCTCGGGCGTCAGGAGCTTCTTCCACTCCTCCTCGGTCTTCGTGATCTCGAAAACCTTCGTTCCTGATTTGCCACTGGCGCTAGTGCTAAATAGTTTTGGAGCCGCAGCCGCGCCCGCGACGGCGGCCACAGCAACGCCGAGCTTGCCGAAATTCCGACGGGTTATCATCTTCATGGCTCCCAACCACGGCATCTTGTTGTCGCCAAGATATGCGCCCGGACGCCGCGCCCGTCCAGTCGCAGCCGATCACGCTATCGTGCGCGATGAGCCGATCAATCGACGAGCGGCACCGGCTTCTCGACTGCGATCTCATCCGTCGACAACCGGCATCGGTAGGCCGTCATTTCCACACCCGCAGCACGGGCGGCGTCGAAGGCCTTACCGTAGGACGCGTCTATGTCTCTGGCGAGCGCCAGCTTTTCGGCATCGCCACGCTGGATCAGGAACATCATCACCGCGCGATGCCCTTCCCGCACCATCGCCGCGAGTTCGGCCAGATGCTTGGTGCCGCGCTCAGTCACGCTGTCGGGAAACTCGGCCAACCCGGCCTTGCGCATCATGTGGACGTTCTTGATCTCGACGTAGCAGGGCGGCTTGTCCGGACAGCCGAGCAACAGGTCGATGCGGCTGTTGATGCCATATTTGACCTCGCGCCGGAGCTCCGGATAGCCGCACAGCTCGGCGATGCCCGCCGCCGCGATCGCCTCCGCCACCAGCGCATTGGGCTTATTGGTGTTAATGCCAACCAGCGCCGGACCGTTGCCCAGATCCGCCTCGACCATCTCCCAGGTATGCCGGTATTTACGCGTCGGGCTGTCGCTTTCGGACAGCCACACGACCGATCCAGGCTCGGTCAGGCCGATCATCGAACCCGTGTTCGGACAGGTAGCCGTAATCTGCTCGCCGTTGTCGAGCATGACATCGGCAAGGAAACGCTTGTATCGCTTGATGAGCCGGCCGCGGACCAGGGGACTTGAAAATTGCATGGGGCGGGAAGCTATGCCGGGGCTGGCAGCGGCGCAAGACAATCCGGTATATGCTCGACGAGGACCTTCGGGCAGTAAGGATACAATGGAATGACAGCAGCGGTGGACAACGGCGTGGTTACGGCGGCAGTGCTCGTCATCGGCGACGAGATCCTGTCGGGGCGCACCAAGGACAAGAACATCGGCTACATCGCCGACCATTGTACCGCGATCGGCATTCAGCTTCGCGAAGTGCGCATCGTGTCGGACGTCGAGGACGACATCGTCGATGCGGTGAACGCGCTGCGCAAGCGCTACGACTATGTGTTCACCACCGGCGGCATCGGACCGACCCATGACGACATCACCGCCGATTCCATCGCCAAGGCGTTCGGCAAATCGATCGACGTCGATCCGCGCGCGATGGCGCTGCTGCAGCCCTATTATGAGCGCCGCGGCCTCGAAATCACGCCCGGCCGCCTGCGCATGGCCCGCATCCCGGATGGCGCGAACCTGATCGAGAACTCGATCTCTGTGGCCCCCGGCTTCATGACCGAGAACGTCATCACGCTGGCCGGCATTCCCAACGTCATGCAGGTCATGCTCGACGCCGTCACGCCGCGTCTGAGGACCGGCAAGAAGATGCAGTCCATCAGCATCGATCTCAATGCGCCCGAAGGTGCCATCGCTGGCATGTTCGGCGATCACCAGAAGGCCTACCCCAGCGTTCCGATGGGCAGCTATCCGACCTTCCGCGATAACAAGCCCTGCACGCAGCTTGTGCTGCGCTCGACCGATCCCGACCTGCTGGCCGAGGCGGCTGCTGGCCTGAAAGCCAAGCTGACGGCCGCCGGCCTGCTATAAGGCAGATACTGCAGCCGCCCCGAGAGGGAAGGCTGCGGCTCTAAACTGTTCCGATCAGTCCGATTGTGCTGCCCAGAGTTCAACATCCATGGCCGCCTCCGACACCACTGCCAGCACGTCCGATCCTCACGATACGTGGCGAGCAAGGATAGAAGCGGCACTCATTACGCCGATCAAAGAATTCCGCGTCGTCTATCTGCCCTTGCTGATGGTCTACTTCGCCTATGGCGCTCTTGGCATCACGGCGGTTGCCGACAGCTTCTGGGTCAAGAACTCGCTCACCCTGTCGGCGCAGGATCTCGCCGCGCTTGGCGTGTGGCTGACCCTGCCGTGGACCATCAAGATGGTATTCGGCGAACTGGTCGATACTGTTCCGATCCTGGGGTCGCAGCGGCGCATCTATGTGTTCCTGGGCGCCGCGCTTGTCGCGATCGGGCTGGTCCTTCTGGCGGGCGCCGCCGGCCAATGGATAACCTTCACAACCCCGGACCGGATCTACATTCTAGCCTCGCTGCTGACGGTCACAGGCGTCGTGCTGCAGGATGTCGTCGCCGACGCCATGAGCACCGAGGTCGTTGTCCGCAAAAACGTCGACGGCTCGCCGCGGGACAAGCTCGCAGTCGACCGCGACTTGGGCATGGTGCAGGTCATGGGTCGCCTTGCTCTATCGCTCGGTATCCTCTCGGTCGCATGGCTGTCGGGTTATCTGGCGCAGATCCTTTCTTACGAGACCGTATTTCTGCTCGGTCTGATCGTGCCGCTGATCTCGGTGACCGGAGCAATGCTGGTGCGGCTGGAAACCAGCGAGCGCCGGCCGACGGATTGGCGCCTGCTCGGCGGCGGCATCGCATTTGGCGCCGTCGTCACCATCCTCGGTGTCAGCGGCCTGCCCTTCAATCAGGAATTGGTCTTCATCATCTCGATGACCGTAGTGATCCTGATGCTGCTGCGGGTTACTACCGACGTAGATGAAGAAACCCGAAAGCGCATTTTCTACGCGGCGGTTGTGATCTTTGCGTTCCGGGCGACTCCCGGCATCGGGGCCGGATATCAATGGTTTACCATCGACCGCCTTGGCTTCGATGAAGCGTTCTTCGGCGTCCTTCAGCAGATCGGCGCGGCCATCGGACTGATTGCGGCCTGGCTGCTATCCGACAGCATAACCCGCCAACCCGTTGCCCGCGTCATGCTGTGGCTGACCATTCTGGCAGCGGTTCTCGCCATCCCGAACCTGATCCTGGTACACGAGGCCTTCCATTGGTCGCAGGAAACGCTTGGCATCGGTCCGCGCCAGATCGCAATCCTGGATGCAGCCGCGCAATCGCCGCTGATCCAGGTCAGCATGATCCCGATGCTGACGCTGATCGCCATTTACGCGCCGCCCGCCCATCGCGCCACGTGGTTCGCGCTGATGGCATCGCTGATGAACTTGGCCCTTGTGGCCGGTCAGTTGCTGACGAAGTACCTCAACATGATCTTCACGATCCAGCGCGGGGTCTACGACGCGCTGCCTGCACTCACCTGGACCGCGACGATCCTGGCCCTGCTGGTTCCGCTGTTCGTGATTCTGCGATACGGGAGCTTCGTGCGCTGAGCATGGTTGGCGACCGCACGACTTTTAACGAGTTTGACATAATGAGTTGGAACCGTGTCGCCGATATCACGTTGTCGGGCTGATTTCGTCGATCCGCCGCTCAAACCTTGACCCTGCCCAACTGTTCAGTCACCACCCTCGCCAAGACTTCGGGGGGAGATTCATGTCGTCACCGTCTCTGGATGCGGTCACTTCGCCAGTGCTGGACAATGCGCCGCGGATGCATCCCGGCCGCTCCATCCTGAAGCGCGCGCTTCTGGGCATTTTCCTGCTGTCCGTCCTGGTCACGGGCGGCGTATGGCTGATGCACGCCAGCATCGAGGCCGAAGCCGACGGCCTGCGCGACACCACGGAACTCTCTCTCCGCCAGTAGTTTTCCTGGCAATCGCCGGGCGTTAGCCCGGTGCCGCATCGCACACCACGATCTCCGGCTCCACGGCCACCGGCGTCGTGATCGAGTTGGCGATGAAACAGATTTCATGTGCCTTGTGATGCAGCTCCTTCGCCTTTGTGATGTCGGCCGCGCTCGTGATTGTGATGCGCGGCCGCAAGGTCACTGACGTCATCTTGCCACTCGACCGGTCAGGCGCCTCCGCCATCACACCTTCCGCCGCATCCACGTAGTCGACCACCACGACACCGCCGACCGCGCACAAGTGCAGGTAGGACAGCTTGTGACAGGCGGCGACCGACGCGACAAACATCTCCTCCGGATTCCAACGGTCCGCATCGCCACGGAACGCCGGATCGGCAGAACCCGCGATCCCCGGCTTGCCTGGCGCAGCGAGATCATAATTACGGCTGTAGCTGCGATAGCTGGCCGTCCCCTCGCCGGTATTGCCCGTCCACGTCACGTCGATCCGATAGCGATGCTCCTTGCCGGCCATGCCCGTTCTCCACGTCAGTGTTTGCTGCCAGCGCGCCAGCGTCTGCGTCGCGCAGCCACGGGGGACCGCGATGTGCTTGGCGCGTATTCAGCTCTAGCCTATCACTTGGGCCGACAGGTCGCGAGGCGCGGTTCCAATGAAGGCGGGACGAGGGAGCGGTGGATGCGGTTCATCATGCTGGCGCGCAATCCCAGCCTTTATTCTCACAAGCGCCTCGTCGACACCGCGCAAGCGCGCGGCCACGAGATCGACGTGATCAATACGCTGCACGTCCACATGAACATCTCGGCGAGCCGGCCGACGCTGCGCTATGGCGGCAAGGAACTTCCGCTCTATGACGCGGTGATCCCGCGCATTGGCGCGTCCGTCACCCACTACGGCCTCGCGGTGCTGCGCCAGTTCGAGGTGCAGGGCGTCTACCCGCTGAACGAGAGCGTCGCCATCGGCCGCTCGCGCGACAAGCTTCGCGCCCTGCAGTTGCTGGCGCGCGAGGGCATCGGCATGCCGGTGACGGCCTTCGCACACGGGCCCCGCAAGGCCGAAGCGGTCATTAAGGAAGTCGGCGGCGCTCCGGTTGTGATCAAGTTGATCGAAGGCACCCAAGGCATGGGCGTGATCCTGGCCGAAACCGAGGCATCGGCCAAATCGATCATCGAGGCGTTTAGCGCCGCCAGTGTCAACATCATGGTGCAGGAGTACATAAAGGAAGCGCACGGCTCCGACATTCGCGCATTTGTGGTCGGCGGCGAAGTGGTGGCTGCCATGCGGCGCACGGGCCGCGAAGGCGACTTCCGCTCCAATCTGCATCGCGGCGGCAATGCGGAAGCCATCGAACTCACCGAACTGGAGCGCGCCACCGCGGTCTGGTCAGCCGAAGCGCTCGGTCTCAACGTGTGCGGCGTCGACTTGCTGCGCTCGCATCGCGGCCCGATGGTACTGGAAGTCAATTCATCGCCGGGTTTGAAGGGGATCGAAGGCGCGACAGGGGTTGACGTGGCGAGCCTGATCATAGCGTTTCTCGAACGCAACGCCCGGCACGGCAATACGGATACCAAGGGCAACGGCTGAGGCGCGCTTCACGCGCCCCTGGCCGCCCGCAACACGGAACGGATCACATGAGCGACATCCTGATAGCCCCGTCCATCCTGGCGTCTGACTTCTCCAAGCTCGGCGAGGAAGTGCGCGCCATCGATGCGGCCGGCTGCGACTGGGTGCATCTCGACGTCATGGACGGTCACTTCGTGCCCAACATCACCTTCGGGCCGGATGTCGTCGCGGCGCTGCGGCCGCATTCCAGCAAAGTGTTCGACGTCCACCTGATGATCGCGCCATGCGATCCCTACATCGAAGCCTTCGCCAAGGCGGGCAGTGACATCATCACCGTGCACGCCGAGGCCGGCCCACACCTCGACCGCTCGTTGCAACTGATCCGCAGCCTGGGCAAGAAGGCCGGCGTGTCGCTGACACCTTCGACGCATGAGAGCGTCATCCAGTACGTGCTGGACCGGCTCGATCTGGTGCTGGTGATGACGGTCAATCCGGGGTTCGGCGGCCAAGCCTTCATTCCCGCGATGGCCGACAAGATCGCGCGCATCCGCGACATGATCGGCGACCGGCCGATCGACCTGGAAGTCGATGGCGGCGTCAACGTCGAAACCGCTGCTATCTGTGCGACGGCTGGCGCCAATGCGCTGGTCGCGGGCAGCGCCGTGTTCAAGGGCGGCCAGTACAAGAAGAACATCGACGCCATCCGTCAGTCGGCGATCAACGCGCGGTCAATGGCCGTTTAACGATTTACGGCAGATAGCCCTTGCCGAGATCCATCGCCTGCCGGTCGTGCGGCTTGCCGGCGCGATCCGTGCGCACGATGGACCACGCCATGTCGGTGCCGGTGCGCTGCGATGACTTCGAGCGGATCGACAGCGCGATTTTATCACCGCCCCGGCAGCGCACCGGACGCAGCAACGGGAAATAGAGCTGCTCCCAGTGCGTGCGCGGCGCGTCGGGCGCGGTAGACAGCGTCACGCCCGGCACCAGTTCCGCCACCCACCACGTCGCGAACCCGTGGATCACGACCTCATTGTCGAACTGCCAGTGGGCCTCGCCCCGCCGCGTGGTGCGATTGGCACGCGAGAAATCGATATCGTCCCACTGCCGCGCCGAACGTCCGTGATCGAGCAGATCGTCCGGCGCAATAGTGCGCACGTAGATATTGTTCAGGCTCATCGCCTGGGGGAACGACAAATCGATGCCGCGCCCGACGCGCTCCCACGCGGTCAGCTCGGTATGAAAGCGATCGCTGATCACCGGTGCCACGTATTGCGCCAGCTTGCCCGGAATGACGATGCCGCCCGGCACCAGATGCCGCTTCACCGCGTCGTTCAGCGTTTCGATGATGTCTTCCTCGAACGCGTAGTTGCCGAGCGTCTCCGACACCACGACGTCGGCGCGGGGCGGGTCCTGCATCTCGATCGAATGACACGGCATCAGATGGCAGTTGCGCGCCCTGTTACGCTTCAGGATTTCGTGCGCGACGCCCGCCACTTCCGCAGTCTCGTACAGATGCACCTCGCGCGCGCCGAGCCGCTGCGCCATCAGCCCGAGCAGTCCGGTGCCGGCGCCGATGTCGGCGACCACCGTCTCACCCTTGCGGATGACTTTCGCTAGCGCCGCCTCGAACGCAGCGTTGCGCACCTCGTCGGCGATCAGCGTGCGGTGATACTCGATGCGCATGATGAACCGCCGGTCAGAGTTTCAGATGAGGTCCGCGGATCTGGTACAGCGTCAGCGCCGTCGCGATCGCGAGGTTTAGACTGTCGAGCGTGCCAGCCATGGGGATCTTTACGAGCCGATCGCACGCTGCCGCCACCTCCGCTGACAGCCCCGGCCCTTCGCTGCCCATCACCAATAACGTCGGGCCGCGATAGGGCCGCCCGCGGAAATCCTCCGCGCCGTCGAGATGAGTGCCGACCACCTCGCCCCGCCAGCCCTGCCGCCACACCAGGAACTGGGCGCGATCGAGCTTCACCAGCGGCACCGAGAAGATCGAGCCCATGCTGGCGCGCACCGGCTCCCGCGCATATGGATCGCAGCAGTTGCCGATCAGCAGGCTGCCCTTGGCGCCAACCGCATCGACGGTGCGGATGATGGTGCCGAGATTGCCAGGATCGCGAATTTCCTCAAGCGCAAGCCATGTGTCATTGGCGCCGATCACATCGGCTGCCGGCGGCTGGTGCCAAGCCTGCTGGAACACGGCCAGCATGGTCTGCGGATTGTCCTTGGCCGCCAGTTTGCCGAGCACGGCTTCCGATACTTCCAGGATGTCTGCGCCCGCCGTCGCCGCCCAATCGAACAGCACGCGATAGACGCCGTGATCGGCCGTTCCCGCCTGATACAGCAGGATCTGCGGAACCCAGCCCGCGTCGCGCGCGGTCATCAGTACGGATGCGCCTTCGGCCACGAACTGTCCGGTCTCGCGACGCACCTTACGCATCTCCAGCGCACGGATCGCCTTCACCGTATCGTTCTGCAGGCTGGTGATGACGCGCGGCTGGACCGGCTGCTGCTGCATGGCGCTCACCGCGACGACCAGCGCGAGAACAACGACGTGCCGAGCGCCCGCCCGCCCGCTTGCTCGATAATGGCCAGTTCACCGCTTTCGATGTCGCCCTGCCGCCCCGCACACACTTCCCTGGTCAATCCATCGATGGCCAGTGCCGAAGCGCGGATGGCATAGGCGGTCAAGCACAGGCGCGCGTTGTCGGGTGCCAGCAATTGCACGCAGTCGCGCATCAGGTCCGGCAGATGCGCGAACACATCCCAAACCTCGTTGTTGGGACCGCGCCCGAACTTCGGCGGATCGACCAGCACGACATGATAGGTACGGCCGCGACGGACCTCGCGGGCGACGAACTTGCGTGCGTCATCCAGCATCCAGCGGACTGGCGCATCGGCGAGCTTAGATGCCGCCGCATTCTCCTTGGCCCAGGTGAC
>JAEZBZ010000208.1 GCA_023412745.1 Pseudomonadota bacterium
CAACAGATCGGCGAAAGCAGGGTAGGCGAAGGCATCCGTCCGGAATTGATCGGCATCATCAACTACGCTGCCATGGCGCTGGTGCAGCTCTCGCTCGGCGTGCCAGATGAACCCGATCTCACCGGTGCCGCCGCAGCCGCCGAAGTGCGCGAAAAAGTGCAGCAAGCGCGTACGCTCATGCAGCGCAAGAACCACGATTACGGCGAAGCGTGGCGCAGCATGCGCATCAGCTCACTGGTAGATCTCATCCTCATGAAGCTCCTGCGCATCAAACAGATCGAGGACAACCAGGGCGCCACGGAAGTAAGCGAAGGCATCGATGCCAATTTCCTGGACATCATCAACTACGCGGTATTCGGGATGATCTTGATGGGAGAGGAGTAGGAGAAGGTGAATTTATCAACAGAGGTCCCTTAAGAATGCAAAATCTCTTATCATTGTTATGTGCTGTTGATCGGCGGTCCTATTCCGTCAGTGGGAAGGTGGTGTTTCACTTTAACCTGACCCGGTATGTACTTTCCAAAATTTCTTTGCACGCTATTCTTTGTTGGTGTGATGACTACTGTTCATTCACAACCTACACAGTGGCCAACGGTTTGTAGTCCGGCTGGACTAGGGCTGGATTATATCTATACAATGGATCAAAACCGTTATAAGCCTAACGGGGACTTTCAACCATACAGCACTCAATCCGTCAAGGAGATCTATTGCGTCATAAATATGTGGTTGAATACCAATGACCCTAATGATCCCAATCCGGGCAATCCTTCGCCAGCGACAGATGTAGCTGGTCCTCATTTTATGGGTCCGAATGGCGTACAAATTATTCCTGCATTGCATTGGGTGATTGATCGGATCAATGCGTCTTTAGCGGATGTCGCGCCCCCTACACATCCAATTTATCCTCTTTCATATTATAGTATTACTGATACTCGTATTAAGCTGGTGTTAAAGCATATAGCCTTTATTCCGGATCCAGCCATGTATAATAATCCAGATTGTGGTGAATTAGCTGTTCGGCAAATGATTGATGTTGCAAATACTTGGTATTCTCAACAAGGTATATTTGATACCAAAGGAATGATTCATTTAAATATTAATGGAGCCCTAGCATGCCCAGGCAATTCTATTGGGGTCGCTACAGGTCCGAGGTATGCCCATTATGACGTTTTTGACGAGTTGTCAATGAATGGTGCGGGTGTGAAGACGGTAAAGACTTTCGGCAATAATCTATGGCTCCACGGAGCATTTCATTTAGCGAAGCATTGGCAGCATGAAATTGGGCATGTGCTTGGGTTGCATCATACATATAACATTAGTCCAACGGAATTTTGTAGTGGCAGTGAGTTTTTATATGATGTGTTTCTGCCTCCATTCTGCCCGACACCGGTCGGCAACACTTTGGGTGGTTGTATACCTGATCCACAAGTAGTAAATGGTTGTACTAATAATATTATGGGAGGGACAGGTAATAATTATGTTGCCAATCAAACCGGAATTATAAGTGGTATTCCTTTAACGGTGCCACCGGATTACATTCCGGTTGAAGACCCAATGCGGCCAGATTTCGTTTCTCCTTTGCAGATGGGTAGGATGCACAGAGCATTGGCAACATCAAACATCGGCAGATTCGTAAGGGAAGGGTATAATGGCACACCCTATGTAATTTCCACTAATGAAGAATGGGTTTTTCCTAGAAAGATGTATCAAAATATTATCATACCATCAGGTTATACGTTGACTCTTTATTGCCAATTATTCATGGTGCCTGAGTCACGCATTATCGTGGAACCAGGTGGGCGGTTGATCTTGGATGGTGGTATCATCGACACTGCTCCCTATAGCAACATGCTCTGGCAAGGAGTAGAGGTGAGGGGAAACCCATCTATGGATCAATCACCTATGAACGGGATACCGACCGACCAAGGCTACTTGGAAATGAGGAACGGCGCGGAGATCCGGAATGCCGTGATCGGCGCGTTGATCGGTGATTCGGATAATGTATTGCCTCATTGGCATGGTGGTGTGATAAAAGTATTTGGAACTCACAATAACGTAGGCGGTAAGTTCACTAATTGCCAGCGTGGGGTCGTGTTTGAAAAATACCAATGGTTCTCAGGTCAGGTCATGCTCCTGAACGCCTCGCGGTTCATCAACGCAGAGTTTAGTTACGATAGCGATGCATTACAGGGTTATCCCATGAGGACCCATGTGGAATTGCACCGGATGGGCAACGTGCGATTCGCCGCATGCAAGTTCAAGGACGATCGTAACGTGACCTATGTTTCAGAACTAGGCACAGGCATCACATCTTATGACGCTCGCTTCGATGTAAGGGATCATTGCCTTACACAAGATGGCGGGCCATGCGTGGTTACGCGAAGCCACTTTGAAGGCCTACGGCGTGGCGTGTATGTGAATACAAGCGCCTACCCGATGGGATTTTATGTGCAGCGCAGCGACTTCGTGAACAATGTGTGCGGCATCTACAACGATGGCGTGGCCGGCGCCATCAATGTGCAGCACAACTCCTTCACGATAGGGGGAAGAAATGTGATCATTGAAGATACAGATGACGAAGGTCCCTGGCAGAATCGGCATCGTGGTGTGTTCAGCACCTACAGCTGGGGCCTGGGTTACAGACATAACACCTTAAGCAAACAGACGGGTGCACTGGTGGATGTGGAGGGAATTGTTGCCGGGTATGTCGGTGATCATAATGATAACATCCAGCGCAATGACGCGAATGGCATCAACTACGGATACATCGGTGAAGGCATCAGTTCAGCCACCACAGGCGATGATGTGAACATCATTGGCCTGCAATTCACTTGCAACCATAACAATGGCAATCAGTGGGATCTGATCAGTCGTAAAGCATTTAATGCATTGCCAGCAGAACAATTGTTTCATTCCATCCGTGGTTACCAAGG
This sequence comes from Pseudomonadota bacterium, assembly GCA_023412745.1. GTDB lineage: Bacteria > Pseudomonadota > Alphaproteobacteria > Rhizobiales > Hyphomicrobiaceae > ZC4RG25. The sequence goes on from JAEZBZ010000208.1 coordinate 2,934, forward strand.
ATTACCACAAATTGGAGTAGGCAATGGTTTAAGCGCCCAGAACTATCTTGATGTACAACCTACTGAATCGGATGGGCATTTCAGGGTTGAGACCGATCTCACGCAGATTCAATATTTCCACCGTAATGAGGACCCCGTAATACCCGAGAATTACACTCCAGGTCTGTTCGCGCCGATCGCATTAAGTAATGGCATTACCAATTGCCCGGTAACTCCACCACCTCCACCACCGGGACCTTCCCCTGCGAAACCCCAATTGAAGATGCTGGTACAGTCAGAAAAGCTGGCCTACGGGAACACACGCTACCTGTACGAACAACTCATCGATGGCGGTAATACGGATGAGGTGGTGCAGGAGATCATCAGTGCCTGGCCACAAGATGTATGGGATCTAAGGGATTACCTGCTTTCGAAAAGCCCGTATCTTAGTGTGACCTCGCTGCGCGAACTGATCATGAAACCGGGCGTTCCAGATGCGATAAAGGCGGAGATCTGCATTGCGAACCCTGCCGCAACCCGAACAGATGGCTTTGTACCATGGCTGCAGCGGGAACAGTTGCTGCCCGAATACTTGATCGGAAGCATTGTTGCCAGTTGGGACCAGCGTGGCTACAGGGAAGCGTTGATCGGAGAAATGGCCGGCAGGCATTTCAATATGACCCAGGCGGCCAATGAGCTTATCGATATTTATTGCAGCGATAGCACAGGCATTCAACTTGACAGCCTGCTTTGGACATGGCGGCAAGTAAGGACAAAGGCTGCACGCTATGCTGAAGCCGCCTTGTTGATCACCCTTGACCGGTATGATGAAGCACACACTGTGGTATCCGCCATACCGCAGGAGCATGAGCTGCGACCGAAGGAATTGGATGAGCGGGGCAGGATGCTGGAATACATTACGCTTCTTTCCAATGCGGCTGCTGCTGGAAGGGCCGCTGATGCACTTGATGCCGGTGAGGTGGCGCAACTACAAAATTTGATCAGCGGAGAAAATGACCGGGCCGCTAATTGGATCAGCAACCTGCTTTGCAATCACTATGGCATATGCCGGCCGGCATTCACCGGTGGCGGATCAAGCGATCCCAAATCAATGCCCGTTGTTCGCAGTGCTGCTGTACCCGTAAGAGGACAGATCTCGATCCATCCCAATCCCGCCAGCGCCTGGGTTGCGGTAGATCACCAATTGGTAAGTATACCCTTAGATGCATGGTTGGAACTACGAGATGTTACCGGCAGGCTCATGCAACGCCACCGGATCGGAACGATAAAAGGACAGATTGTACTGGACACACGGAATCTTGTGCCAGGGGTATATATGGTGGAAATACGTGAAGGAGGTAATCCCATTGCGGAGCCACAGAAGCTCATAATAGAGCAATGACAGCCAGGAAACGAATAATGACCATCACGGCCGCTTTTATAGTGGCCGTGATGGCTTATTCCCAAGATCCTTTTACGCACGATCCAAGTTTTTATACCACCATTACTACACCAGTTTCAGGTCTTGGTCCGAACATTTCATCCATCCTTCCTTTAGAGGATAGTAGTTTGATCATCTCTGGGGATTTCCGATTCATAGGTGATCCCAACCAGAATCGCCGTGGTGCGAGGTTGTTTCCAAATGGAGCTCGTGACCCGGATTTTCCTTACAATACTTCTATGAACGGGAAGATCAGCCGTTGGAATGATCGATATTTATGCGGAATGAAGCGCTTCTTCTTCGATGGTACAGCGGATCCGGATTTTTTGCCATTGTATATGAACCCTGAGTTCAGCCCAATGCAAGAGTATGATCATCACATGTTCGGTGATGGGAGTCTTGTGATTGGGGGCTATCACATGCTGTTGGATACCGCTCATGGGTTCACCGGCCCACACAACTTCATTTGGTTCACCAATACCGGTCATCTTGATACTACCAAGGTGCATCGCTCAGGGAATGGATCGATAAGTATGATAAAACATTTGCCAGATGGCAAGTTCATTTGTTCAGGCTTCACAACTATGCAAGATGGGATACCCGTTAGCAAAGTTTTCAGAATGAATAGTGATGGATCCGTGGATACAACGTTCAATGCCCCAATCAATTGGGGCAGAGCGTGGAGTTGTACTCCATTGGCAGATGGGAAGATGATAGTATCAGGATTTTTCAAGTTGAATGATGCACCTGACGATACGTTGCACATTCTGCGGTTGATGCCAAGTGGTGAGATCGATCCGACGTTCAATAATGACTTGGAGATCTACTGGCCGTTCGCTGGCCAATTTCTTCCACTTCTCCATACGCGACTGGAAAGTGGTGCAATAGTTCTGCATGGTTCCTTCACTTTGGTGGAAGGAGAGCCGCGCGGCGGCATCGCTATTTTAAATGAGACTGGATATTTATCTGATTATGCTTTCACCGAGGAAGGATGCGGGACCTTCACTTTCAATGATTTTCCATATGGAGCAACTCAAGGCATGGTCGAAGGTTATGACGGTATGTGGTACATCTACGGCTCCTACATCGGTTATGATGGTAACGGCCAGCAGCGCTTTGTAACGAGGCTTTACCCACCGGATCTTTCCATTGGGCTTCAAGAGTTGAAGGGTGAGAAACCAGCGATCATCATCTACCCGAATCCTGCCACCGATCATATCAAGATCGATCTTGGCTCATTGATCAATTTCGGAGATCATTTCATTCAGATCACCGATATATATGGCAGATCGGCATTGCACATAAGATGTCCGAATAGGACTCAAATATTGGACGTGGATATCACTTCGCTGCCTTCAGGCATCTACACTGTGCAACTCACTGCAGCAGATGTAATACTAGGTAGCGCGAAGTTGGCCTTGAAGTAGTCCGCTCAATTCAACAAACTGCTCTCGCCCCAGAAGAAGCACCGCTCTGGCTGCGCGAGTTCTACGTACCCGAAGCCACGGTGATCGGCATGTATGCGGATGCCCAGGTCGGAAAGATCATGCTCTTCCTGCTCCCAAGCGTTATGGAAACCGAGCAACATGCTCAGGAGCCAGGTGCGGGCGAGCTTCGCCATTGGATGCGAAGTTAGTTGTCTATTGCCGTGTCAGGAGCATCTGGTCTGGACGCGAACAATGGTTATTGCGTGATCATTCGGTCATGCGCCAGCGCGCTAGGGATAGAAATGGAAAGCCCGCAAGCGCAGCGCGGACTTGTAATGGATAGCCCGGCCCGCCTTCGCCAAGGCTACGGCGGGCGCAGCCCGATGTTGCTTTGACGAAGGAGGGAAGTGCCCTGAAAACCAGTTGTCAGAGCTCAGTTGTCAGTTGTCAGAAAATGCGCGCAACCGCTGAGGTTGGGAATGACCTCTCCGGATCAGACCCTCACAACCGGCAACGGACAACTGACAACCGCATTCCTCAATACCTTCGCGCACCATGGCACTATTACAAGGAAAGACCGCGCTGGTGACGGGCGGTTCCCGCGGTATCGGGCGGGGCATTGTTGAACGGTTCCTGCAGGAGGGCGCCGATGTGGCGTTCACCTACGTGAGCAGCCCGGAGAAAGCGAACGCCGCAGCGGAAGAGATGATGGCGAAGAGCGGCCGCAAAGTGCTGGCGATCCAAAGCGATGCGGGTGACTTCGCGGGAGCACAGAAGGCGGTGGACGAAGTGGTGAACGCATGGGGCAGGCTGGATGTACTGGTGAACAATGCCGGCATTACGAAGGACCAGTTGCTGATGCGCATGAGCGAGGAGGATTTCGATGCGGTGATGCGC
>JAEZBZ010000274.1 GCA_023412745.1 Pseudomonadota bacterium
TCAGCTTCCACGCGTCAGACATCAAACCCCGCCCATCAGCATATATTTGATCTCTACGAACTCTTCGACACCGTGATGTGACCCTTCACGGCCGAGCCCGGATTCCTTGAAACCGCCGAATGGCGCCACTTCTGAGGAAATGATGCCCTCGTTGATGCCCACGATGCCGTATTCCAGTGCCTCGCCGACGCGCCAGACCCGGCCGACGTCACGCGAGTAGAAGTATGCGGCAAGACCGAACTCCGTGTCATTGGCCAGCTTGATGACTTCTTCCTCGGTCTTGAAGCGGAAGAGTGGTGCCACGGGGCCGAACGTCTCCTCGCGCGCGACCGCCATGGCCGTTGTCACACCGGTCAGGATGGTCGGTTCAAAGAAGCTGCCGCCCAGCTCGTGCCGTTTGCCGCCGAGCATGACCTTGGCACCCTTTGAGGTGGCGTCAGCAATATGCTCCTCCACCTTATCCACCGCCGCCTTGTTGATCAGCGGCCCGATGGTGACGCCGGTCTCCGTACCGGGGCCGACCTTCAGCTTCTTGACCTCGGCGGCGAGCTTCTCGGCGAATTTGTCATAAACGCCGTCCTGCACGTAGATGCGGTTAGCGCAGACGCAGGTCTGGCCGGCGTTGCGGTACTTGGACGCCATCGCGCCCTGCACCGCCTTGTCCAGGTCGGCGTCGTCGAACACGATGAACGGTGCGTTCCCGCCAAGCTCCATGCCGACCTTCTTAACAGTCTTGGCACACTGCTCAAGCAGGACCTTGCCGATCTCTGTAGAGCCGGTGAACGTCAGCATCTTGACAATCGGGCTGCTGGTCAGCTCGCCGCCGATCACGCTGGCCTTGCCGGTGACGACGTTGAACACGCCCTTCGGAATACCGGCCCTCTCGCCGAGTTCGGCCAGCGCCAGCGCCGTCAGCGGAGTTTCGGACGCCGGCTTGCACACCACCGTGCAGCCGACCGCCAGCGCCGGCGACACCTTGCGGGTGATCATGGCGGCGGGGAAGTTCCACGGCGTGATTGCAGCAACGACGCCAACCGGCTGCTTGATGCAAACGATACGCGCGTCCTTCTTGAAGGTCGGGATCGTCTCGCCGTTGATGCGCTTGGCTTCCTCGGAAAAGAACTCGGTGAAGGACGCGGCGTAGACCACTTCGCCCTTGGCCTCAGTCACCGGCTTACCCTGCTCGGTCGACATCAGCAGCGCGAGTTCATCCGCGTATTCGATTTGCAGCTCAAACCAGCGGCGCAAAATCTTAGCGCGATCCTTGGCCAGCATCGCCGACCATTCCGGCAGCGCGCGCTCCGCGGCCGCGATCGCCTCGCGGGTCCCTTCGGCGCTGGTCATCGGAACCTTGGCGATTTCCTCACCATTGGCCGGGTTGGTGACGGAGAGCTCCGGCTTTCCGACCCAGCGGCCATCGACGTAGCATTGGGTCTTGAGCAGACTGACGACGGGCTTGTCCATCGGGCAACTCCATGTAACGAGACTTACAGGGGTCATAATACCGCATCAGCGGGCTGACCGGTTTGATCTAAGTCCCGCCCACGCGACTGGCAAGCGCGGTCGTGACCCACAACGGTGCCGTAGCCGGGTCTCAGTTCGCCGATCCAGAGACCCGAGGAGCAAGGAAACGACGATAGATGCACGACGCAACCCTGGTGTTCGATCTCGACGGTACGCTGATCGATACGGCTCCCGATCTCATCCGGGCCGCCAATCACGTTCTTGAGAGCCGCGGCGTGGAGCCAGTCAGCGCTGCGATCCTGCGACCGGAAATCAGCTTCGGTGCTCGCCATATCATTTCGGCCGGGCTGAAATCGCGCGGCATCACTGCCAGTGAAGACGAACTGGACGGTATGCTCGACGCCTTCTTAGCCTATTACGCCGACAATATCGCCGTCGACAGCAAGCCGTTTCCCAATCTCGTCAAGGTGTTGGAGGCCTGCCAAGCCGATGGTGCGACCTTGGCGGTCTGCACCAACAAGCGGGAGCTTTACGCACGGCAACTGCTCGATACGCTGGGGCTGCTGCCGCTGTTCAAAGGGCTGGCCGGCCGCGACACCTTCCCCGTTTGCAAGCCGCATCCCGATCATCTGTTCGGAGCTATCAAACTCGCCAGCGGCAATCCGGCCCGCGCTATCATGGTCGGCGACAGCGATGTCGATGTCGGCACCGCCAAAGCCGCCAAGATCCCCGTGATCGGCGTCACCTTCGGCTACACGCATATTCCCGTCACGGAACTGCATGCCGATGCCGTAATCGACGACTACAGCGAGTTCAGGGCCGCGGCGGATGCCATTCTGGCTCGCATTCCGAGGTAATCCCGCGAAGCCCACCATCATCCGCGGGCCGGTATTCTCATGCCGTTGACGCAGTGGCTGCTACTGATTTTCCTGTCCATCCTGTGGGGTGGCTCGTTCCTGTTCATCGGCATCGCCGTGCAGGAGCTGCCGACGCTGACACTGGTGCTGGCACGCGTTGGTATCGCCGCCGTGCTGCTGTTGCCGGTCATCTACGCGATGGGGCTGCGCCTGCCGTCGCGCCTCACCACCTGGCGCGATTTCGCATTGATGTCGCTGCTCAATAACGTCGTGCCGTTTCTGCTTATCGTGCGCGGCCAGAAGGACATCGCCAGCGGCCTCGCCTCGGTGCTGAACGCCACGACGCCGCTGTTCGCCGTGGTCCTGTCGCACTATTTCGTAGCCGAGGGGCAAGCTGATCTCAGGCGCATCGTCGGCGTGCTGATCGGCATGAGCGGCGTCGCGGTCCTCGTGGGGCCGGAAGCATTGTTCGGTCAGCCGGCCAGCGTCTTCGGCATGACGTGCGTGCTCGGCGGCGCTATCTCGTACGCGATCTCCGGCCTGTGGGGAAAACGCTTCAAGGATATCCCGCTGCCGGTCACGGCCGCCTGTCCGCTGATCTGCTCGACGCTGCTCCTGCTGCCGCTCGCGCTGGCAATCGACCGGCCCTGGCTGCTGGCAGCGCCCAGCGTCTCAACCATTGCGTCGGTGTTGGGGCTGGCCTCGTTATCGACGGCGCTGGCTTACATCATCTTCTTCAGGATCATGGCGGTGTCCGGCCCGACCAATACGATGCTCGTGACACTACTGATCCCCGTCAGCGCCATCGCCTTCGGCACGCTGGTCCTCAACGAAGTGCTGCTGCCGCGGCATGTCATCGGCGCGCTGGTGATCGGGATGGCGCTGCTGGTCCTCGACGGGCGGGTGCTGAAGCTATTCCGCGCCCGTGCCCTCACGCCGCCTCAGTAAAGCACCGTGCGATAGCGCGCCACCATTGCATCCTGCGGCTCGACCGCGTCGGTGCTTTCGGTCTGATCGCGCATCATCTCGTTCATGGTCGGCAGTTCGCTGCGCGCGATGTGCGCGGCCGGATCCCACAGCTTCGAGCGCATCAGCGCCTTGGCGCAGTGCAGGTAGGCCTCGCGCACACGCACCATCACGACCAGCCGCGGCAGCTTGCCGGACCGCGCGAACAACGCGCGCAACGCCTCATCGGTATGTAGCTCCGCCGTGCCGTTGACGCGCAACACTTCGTCGACGCCGGGAATGAGAAACATCAGGCCGACATTGGGATTGGCCAGGATGTTAGACAGCGTATCGAGGCGGTTGTTGCCTGGCCAATCCGGGATCAGCAGCGTGTGGTCGTCGGCGACCTGCACAAAACCCGGCTGATCCCCGCGCGGTGACACATCGCCCAGCCCATCGTCACCCATCGACGAGATCGCCACGAACGGCGACAGGGTTATGAAGCGGCGGCAATGGCGGTCGAGATGGCTAAGCTGCTTTTTCAGCGCCCGCTCGTGCGCGGGAGGATAAAGTGCGCGCAACGCTTCCAGCGAGGTTAAGCGTGTCATGAGTTGCCACCGCTATTTCCGCACGTTGCCGTCAGTCCTTGCGCAGCACGACCCGGCGGTCAAGACGAACCAGACTAAGGCGCGCAGCCGTCGAAGCCCTCCGACGCCATCTTGGCTTCATAGGGCGTCGTCACCTCACTGCCCGGCACCAGCGTTGGCTTCACCGCCGCCCAGTCAGACGGCTTCAGGATAACGAACCAGCCGAGATCGTAGGGGTCCTGGTTGACCAGATTGGGGTTGGCGATGAGATCGTCGTTGACCTTCACCACCTCTCCGGCCGCCGCCGACTTCGCCGGGCCGACCCACTTGCCGCTTTCGATTGTGGCACAGCTTCGCCCCGCCTCTACCGGCCGCCCGACGCGTTTCGGCGTGAACGCCACGATTTGCCCGGCCATGGCGGTCGCAACCGTCGTCATGCCGAGTTGCACGGTGCCATCGCCCAGTTCGCGAAACCAGATGTGGTTGTCGACATCGTAGAGCAGGTCGTCCGGCAGATTGCAGCCTTTGACAAGAGGCATGGCGTCACCTGGTCCCGATTGCGCGGCGCGCCGCCTATTCCGCCGCCGCGACATGAACCTCATATCCGGCCAGTGCCCAGGCGAGCGCGGCATCGACGTGGATCAAGGTTGTATCGAACGCCGGCATCGGCGCATTGTCGACGTTGAGCAGCATGCACACCTCGGTGCAGCCGAGGATCAGGCAATCGGCGCCGGCATCCTTGACGCGCTTGGCGGCCGCGATGAACATGCTGCGCGAGGCCTCGTCAATGACGCCCTTACACAGCTCATCGAAGATGATGCGATTGATCTCGGCGCGGTCCTCGGGCCCCGGCACGATGACATCGAGCCCGTACTGATCCCGCAGCCGGCCGATGTAGAAGTCCTGTTCCATGGTATAGCGCGTGCCGATCAGCCCCGGGCGCTTGTAGCCCGCCGCCACGATCTGTTCGGCCGTCGCGTCGGCGAGGTGCAGGAAGGGGATGCTGATCGCATCGGTGATGTGCGAAGCAACCTTGTGCATGGTGTTGGTGGCCAGGATCACCATTTGCGCGCCGGCGCGCTCAAGCCCAACTGCGGCGTCGGCCAACAGCTTGCCCGCGTCGTCCCAGCGCCCGCTCGCCTGCATCGCCTCGACCTCGGCGAAATCGACCGACCAGATCACGACCTTGGCGGAATGCAATCCGCCGAGACGCCGCCGCGTTTCGGAATTGAGCCGCGCGTAATAGAGCGCCGTCGATTCAGCACTCATACCGCCGATAATTCCGATAACGCGCATCTCAAACCTGCTCTGTTCTGCCGAACTTGCCAAAGGGCGCAACCGACCGGTCCCTCAGTGCAGCCTAATCACACATGCTGAATTATCGAACCGCCAACCGCCACGCTGCGGCTCAATACGTCAGCACTTTCACATCGGTTTCCATGATTTCTTCGACGACATGCGCGCCGCCCACGATACCCGCGCATTCCGGGATCAGATCTTCCTTGGTCATTCCGAAAAGATCGAGATTAGGCGAGCAGCAATAGAATTTCACGCCAGCCTCGTGGGCATCCCTGATGAAATCGTAGACCGTCTTGGAGCTGCCGGGCTTCACCACCAGCCTTTCCGCAACACCCTTTTTCATGAGTTTCCCGGCGGTAGCGGTACAGACAACGTCAACCTCATATTCCATCGCGGCGGCCACCGACGCCTGGAAAATCGGTGCGCCCAGTTCCTCGCCATTGCGCGGGTCGGTGTTGGCCATGATAATAAGAAGCTTCTTGGCCATTGTGTTTCCTCAGGATCGGTGCCTATCCATTCCTTGAACCGGGCGAAACCAGCAACTGCTCTGACAAGACTTGCCTGAATCGAACATACTACTCGAAATTCACCAGATGAAACCGTAGTCCGCACACCGTCAGCGGGCAAGCCAATATCCAGAACGATGAAGTCAACGGGAGACTGCCCCGCAAAGAGGGCACCCGACAGGAAGCGCCGGAATGACGGATACGACCGTGACGAAATACGATACCCGGGTGTTTTTTGCCCTCGCCTGGATGGGCGTCGCGCTTGCCTCGTTCTCCACGATCGCGATCGCTGGCCGGCAGGCGTCGCGCGGTATCGCGACGCTCGACATGATTTGCTATCGCAGCCTCATCACGCTGGCGATGGTGCTGATCCCGATCATGATGGGGCCCGGCCTGGCAGCCATGCGCACGCAGCGACTGCGTTGGCATGTGGCGCGGAACTGTGTCCACTTCATCGCCCAGTATAGCTGGCTTGCCGCCCTGACCATGATCCCCCTGGCGCAGCTTTTCGCGCTGGAGTTCACGGCTCCGATCTGGGTTGCCTGCCTGGCGCCGCTGCTGCTCGGCGAACGCCTGACACGCACCCGTGTCATCTCGGCCGTATTGGGTTTTACTGGTCTGCTGATTGTCGCGCGCCCAGGCGTCATCCCGCTCAGTGTCGGCGTCAGTCTGGGCATGCTCGCGGCACTTGGCTTTGCCCTGTCGATGCTGACCACCAAATCTCTGACCCGCACCGAACAGCCGCTGCAGATCCTGTTCTTCATGTTTGCGATACAGTCTGCAATTTCGATCGTGCTACTGTCACTGTTCGGATCAAAGACGCTGCCGGATCTGGGAACGTTCGGTTGGATCACCTGCCTTTCGCTGGCGGGCCTGACCGGACACTATGCGCTGGTGCGTGCCTTCTCGCTTGCCGACGCGATCATCGTGGCACCGATGGACTTTCTGCGCCTGCCGCTGATCGCGGTGGTCGGGGCCCTGCTTTACAACGAGCCCTTAGACCTCATCGTGCTGTTCGGCGGCTTGGTGATCATTGCCGGCAATCTCACCAATCTGTGGGGCGAACGCCGCGGTCTGCCCAAAGCCGAATGATCGGCTGCACATCTTACGCCGACTTCGGTGGAATCTTGATGCGGCGCCCGGCACGCTCCGGCCAAGGTTGCGTGTCCGCTGCCGCTTTCAAAGTTTCGAGCCGGGCAAGCGGCGCCGCACGCCACGGTGCCGAGCGCCGCGCTGCAAGATCGACACACAGGAACATCCATTCCGATGTCGCCGCCACCCAGTCGTCGGTCGCATGGCGCATCTCGCTGTAGAGATGCACGCGCTTGGCATCGACATCGAGCACGCGAATGAACACGCGCACGGGATCGGTGCGGAACACTTCGCGCAAATAACAGATGTGCGCTTCAAGCGCGACGTAGGAAAAACCGGTCGCCTTGACGTCCTCCGGCCCCAGGCCGATCGTCGCCAGCGTCTCGTCAAAGGCGCGATCGAAAATGACGTTGTAGAACGCCATGTTCAGGTGATCGTTGTAGTCGATCCAGCTCTGTTGAATCTCGATCGGGGAGGAAACCAGTAGGCCGTGTTCGGTCAGTCCAACGGTGAGCGTCGTCATCGGTCTTGCAGCGCGTCCTCTAATACGGCTCGAAAATCGGCCGGCGCGATAGTTAGCAGATCCGGCTTGGTCGTCATGAAAAATCGATCGACCGCCGCGCCGGCGTCGGCAACGGCGACACCACGCAGCGCTGCTTCGAGATCGTAGACCAGCCGGGGCGGCGTGACAAAGAAATCACCCGTGATCAACGCTCCACGAATGCGGCGTGCCGCGCCCTGCCCTTCCACGCGCACGAACGCCGCGACGGTTCCTCCCGGCCCAGTCCGCGACGCTTCCAGTACGTTGGCTTGCCGCGGATCGTCGATCTCGAACACGAAATCGTCGGTGCCGATTTCGTCTGCATAGATTTTCGCGGCCAACGCTTCTTCTTCCGGACTCGGAGTTCCCGGTTCAAGCGTCAGGCCCAGTCCGCGTGACAGACCATCGAGCACCGCACGATGTACAGACTCGACCGGCGGGGTAGGACCGCCCAGCAGTTCCTTTAGCGTCACCACTCGTTGTTCGGCGGAATCAAGCGCGCGCTTCTTCAGCTTCGCCTCGGGCACATTCAGGCACCCCATGATCCGCGCCGGATCGGCATCGACCAGCACGGTGCCTTGATAGATCAGCGTGTCGCCGTCGAAGAAACCGCCGGTTCCGCACAGTTTGCGACCGCCCACTTCGATATCGTTGCGTGGCCGGAACTGCGCCGCGATGCCGAATGCCGACGACAGCCCCGCCGCAACCGCCTCGCAGATCGTGCGCGTGTAGTCTCCCAGCGTCGGCATCGGCAGCCGACGCCGCGACAGCACGAGCTCCCAGCCGACCTGTCCTTCGTCCAGGTAGATCGCCCCACCGCCGGTGATGCGCCGCACCAGCCCGATGCCGTTGGCGCGGCAGTAGCCCTGGCGCACCTCGTGGCTCATCGCCTGATGCCGGCCGATCAGCGCGCAGGGTTCAAAGCGCAGGAAACGGATCGTATCCGGTATTTTCCCGGTCTTGTGCAACTCGATCAAAGCGGCATCAAACGCAATTTGCAGCCGGCCTTCACGGACGCCGGTATCGATGACGCGAAAGGGGACAGTCATCGGCGCATCCTCCTCATCACGCAGCAACCCTGCGCGGATACACGAGGCACTTATCGGTCAGCCGGTTCGCCATATAGAGCCCGGTCGCGACGAGGCCGATGAGCCAGACGGTCGATGCGAGCGCCCAGAACGGCCGGCCGAGACCGAACAGATCCATCTGGACGGCCAGCGCCGGCAGGTTCACCACCAGATGCATCAGTATGCCAAGCAGCCCACCGATCACGACGCTGCGCCCCTTGGACAGCGCATAAAACAACGGCATCAGAAACATGCCGTGCAGGAAGCATACCTCGGTGCGTTCCAGCATGAAGCCCCAGAACTCATAGAACGGCGTGGCCTGAAGCGCCGGAACCTTGGCTATACGATCGGCCAGAAACCAGATCTCGCCGACGCCGAAGCCCAGTCCCGCCGCGATCGCCAATCCGATCGCGCTGCCCGATTGGATCGCCCGCCGGACGCTGCGCAGCGTCAGCACGATCCATTTCGCGGGCTCTTCCGTCAGCGGCGCCGCCAGCATCAGAACGATGAGCGTGGCGACGACGGTGCCCAGCGCACCCTGTAAATGGGCCAGCAGCGGCAGGCGCACCGCGTAGAACGCCAGCGGCTGCATCGGCAGCATCAGCACGAACGCCGACACCAGGACCGGAAGGTGTGCGCGGTTGCTGACCCGCAGAGCCAGCCATCCCCAGAGTGCCATGGCCATGACCGAGGCCAGCGCCGCCGCGATATAGATTCCCATCCGCATTCCCCAGAGTCCGCCATGCCGCGCCGAGCCCTAGCATTCCCCGACGCGATCAGCCTTCCAATTCTTCGCCTTCGACGTAGGCCTCCTCGGGCTTCTCGCGTCCGAGCTGATGGCGGATCCTGCGCAGATCGACAGCCACCGGCTGGAACGGATAGCTCGCGATATTGGACGGCGGACTGTCGCCATAGGGCCGGTCGCAGGCGGAAATGTCATCGCGGACCTTGCCCGGACAGCCGCTGGTGCGGAACGCGATGCCCTCATCGATCATGCGCTCCAGCTCAACGGCAGAAACACCGAAATCCACAACATGGCCCAGATCATCGAAGCGCATGTGTTCAACGCGCACGTCGCGATAGTCGATCAGATAGCGCGCCAACTGCACGCGCCGCCACTGGTCGCGCGGGGTCGCCGGCAGGTGATCCATCAGCGAGCCCCTCTCCGGGAAGAAGCAGAACATGTGGCTGTGCCCGCCCATGTCGACCAAGCGCTGCACGAGACTCAGAACGTCGAATTCCGTCTCACCCATGCCGACGATGATGTGTGCGCCGAATTTCCCGCGACCGAAAATATCGTGCGCATCGTTCAGGATTTCCCAGTATTTCGCCCAGGTGTGCGGTGAGGCGACACCACGGCCGCGCGTCCGGTCGAAGATCTCAGGCGTCGCGGCATCCAGCGCGACGGTGAAAATTTCCGCTCCCATATCTTTCAGCCGCCCGACGTCGGCGCGTGTCATGGTGGTCGGGTTGGACAGGATCGACACCGGCACCGCGGCAGGGTCGATCCGGTCCGTCCATGCCTTCAGCACCGCCACCGTATCCGCATCCGAACGCGGATGCGTGATCATCGAAATGCACATGCGGTGGAACGGCGTGCGCGGCCCATCGCGGGCGACGATGTCCACGATCTGCTGCATTGGCACCGCCGGCCAATCGACGCGAATGAAGTTGCGGTTGGCGTAATCGCGATCCCCCTCGCGATGACGCGCCAGTCCGCAGTAGGCGCAGTTGGCGCGGCATCCCTCCGGATACGTCAGCAGCAGGTTGAGACAGCGCGTGCAGGCGCAGCGGTGCATGCGGCCGGGCATCAGCCCGAGCGTGATCGCCGCCGCCGTCGACATCTGCACGTAGTCGGGCGAGCGCATGTGCGGCGTCAGCCGATTGTTGTTCGGCAGGTAGACGCCTTCCGGCGGCACGTTAGCGGCCTTGACGCGCCCGCCGTTCTTGAGCGCCGCTGGGATCGACGCAGGCATCCGCGGCACCATCGCCTCGGCGCGGTTTGTGTCGCTGCCCCCAGCCCCCGTTCGCAATGGCAATGCGGTTTCGCGCTTGAGACACGTCATGCCGCCTGCTCCGCTTCCCAATAATCCACAAACGCGATCCACGCGCGTTTGAGATCGGCAGGATCGGGAACACCATCGACATAGGTTTGCGCGAGCGCGAGCCGCCGCTTCAGCGCGCGATCGATGGATGCTCCGAACAGCGCAGCAATCTCTTCCGCGTAGTCCCCTGACGCGCCATCGTTCCCACCGCACATCGCGGCGGCAGCCTCTCCCGCACGTTCTCCCGACATGACGGCGGCATTGATGCCCGCGCCAGTGATCGGATTGGTTAACCCTGCCGCATCACCGGCCAGCAGAACGGCGATGCGATCCAATCGTCCGACAACATCCAACATCCCCCCGACCGGAATTACACCGCCGGTATGCTGCAGGATTTCTCTGCCCACCCGCCCCTCACCAATCAGCCGCCAGTGCAGATCATCAAGCAGCGGCTTGAGCGCGTGACGATGCGCCGGCGTGACGCCGAGACCGAGGTTGGCGACCGCGCCTTTCGGAAACAGCCACGCGTAGCCGCCACGAATGCCAGCCGAGAGAAAGATGTCGGTCGCCGCGAATGGCCGCAGCAACGGCACAGTGCTCTGCCGCGTCTCAACGAACTCACGATTGCGCTGGCCGATGGCGCGGCCAACCGGAGAACGCGGCCCATCCGCGCCAACAATGACACGTGGACGGAGCACCACTTCCGTGTCCTTGCCGTCCTCGCCCGTCGCCACGACAACCGCGCCATCTGCCGTGATGCGACGCAAACTCGTCCCGAAGCGGCAATCCGCGCCCGCATGCTTCGCCCGATCGACGAGGTCCGCATCGAACGTCGCGCGATCGATCATATGGCCGGGAAAACGATCGCTATGCTGCGTATGCCCAAATTCAACCGTCGTCGTCATGGCACGGATCGCCTGGCGTCGCGATCGCGCGCTGCCAGCGGTCCGCTCACCGATCATCGCCGGAATGAATTCGGCGCACTGCACCGGAAACCCAGCACGCGCCTTGCGATCGATCGCCAGGACGCGCGCCCCGTCACTTGCGGCCATCGCAGCAGCACACGCGCCGGCGGGCCCGAGCCCGACCACAAGCACGTCGATGTCGGCAAATCTCATCATGCCGCACAAGCTCCGCGCGAGCTGAGTTCACCACCGATTTTCACCGAGCAGCACGCGTGCGCCTGCTCGAACGGACGGCCCATCGCATGCGTTAGCGCAACGACACCGTCAGCGGGAAACGCGATCCCATCGAGACCAGCCATCACGGCATAGGCGTCCGTTACCCGCTTGTGCATGCCGGGCGGCCGGGCACACCCGAGGTTCACCGGCTTGTCCGCAAGCCGCTGCCGCGCCTGCAGGAAAATGCGCCCGATGTCCGCGGGCGCGGGCGTGGCGAACGTGTTGGCGCGCGCATAGAACGGCATCACCACCACCAGCACCAGACTGTGAATATCGGCGGCGGCGCAGATGTCGATCGCGCGCTGCTCACCCAGCATACGGCCGTAGTGCAGCCCGATGACGATGTGCGGCACCACCTGCATGCGCGTGGCGCACAGCGCGGCCAGCGTCTGCTCAAAATCCGCAACCCGCCGATCCAGGTGATAAACCTGCCGGATCGTTTGCTCTGCGCCGATCACATCCATCATCGCGGTATCGACGCCGGCCGATTCCATCGCACGCGCGCGCCGTTCATCCAGCAGCGCGGAATGGATCGCGATCCTCAGATGCGGAAAATCGCGCTTCAGCTTCTCGATGACGGGATAATAGCGCTCATACTTGATCTCGTTGCGCCGGTTCGAGCCGCCCGACAGCAGAAACCCCTGCAGCTCCTGAAGCAGAATGAGATCGCGCACCTTTGCGTCGAGCATTTCCGGCGTCGTCGCCGAGATCATCGGTTCGAGGATTTTCGCCTGGCAGTGATCGCAATCGAGCGCGCAGGCGCCCGCCGTCACCGAGAAGGCCGGAAACGCATTCTTGCTGCAGCCCGACAACTCGCTGGATGCGTAGTTCTTGAAGGTCGGTGTTGAGAAGCGGATCGGCCGCAATCCGCCCGCGCGCGCGGCGGCGGCCTCCATCTCGCGCACGAGATCGACATCGAACGCGGCATCCTCGAACTCTTCAATCGTGCGCAGCTGATCCAGCCAAGACATGGCGGGATGATAGGCGAGCCCGGGATTATCGGCAAAGCGCGTTTCTCACGCCTGCCTCGGGAAGTAGCGGCGATATAGTGCCACCGTCGCCGGCAGGATGAACAACTGCGCGATCAGCGACGACAGCAGGCACACGGCAGCCAGCCGGCCGAACAGTCGCAGCGACGGCAGATGCGACAGCACCGTGACGCCAAGGCCCATGGCCAGCACGATCGTGGTCAGCACGATGACCGGCCCGATATGATGCATGGTGTTGATCAACGCGGTTGTCGCCGCGTCCGGTCCCGGCGGCAGATCGGCTTCCTCGATCCGGAAGCGGTTGAGGAAATGGATCGTGGAATCGATCGCCAGCGCAAACGCCACCGTGATCGCGATGATCGAGGCGAACTGCAGCCCCTCACCCGACACCCATAACAGCGCGCCGGTCGCGAAAATCGGGAACACCGACGGTAGGATGCTCGACACGCCGGACAGCAGGCTGCGCAGCGCGATGCCGAGGAAGATGAAGATCACGAACATATCGCCGACAAGGCCGATGTTCAGCTCCCAGATCAGCGCCGCCGAATTGCGCGCCGCGATCGCCGGCAAGCCCGTCACCGAGATCTGGAACTCGGGATGGTTCTTGCGGATCGGCTCGAGCGCCTCGTCGACGCGATCGATCACCGGCAAAATCTGGCTCGCATCGACGTCCGGCAGCCGGCCCGTGACCAGGACCGCGCGCTGGTCCTTATCGATGAAACGGCGCACCAGATGCTCCGGTAGAACACCGATGTACTTCTTCATCGTCTCGATGTTGGTGTCGCCGGCTTCGGCCAGCCAGCGCCGCAGGCTGTCCATGGACCAGACGTTGCCGAGACCGGCCGCCTTTTCCAGAACGGAATGCGCCTGCGCGATAACGTCGAGTGTTGCGGGATCGTAGAGCGAGCGGCCATCCTTCCACTGAATCATGATGTGGACCGGATTGGCGCCCGTCAGCTTGGTATCGAGCTGATTGGTTGCGGCCAGCGCGTGCTCTTTGTCCGGCACCTGATCGGCCAACCTGTATTGCGGCTCGAGTTGCACATAGGCCATCCCACAAAGGATGACGGCAGCCAAGCCGGCGAGGAAGAACGGCGTCGGCTTGACGGCGACGACGCGAATGATGGCGTCGGACATGCGCGCCAGGACACCAAATCCGTCATTCTGCTGGACCACAGCCTTGGAGGTCGGATTCGCCTCTTCCCGGATCAGGAAGACAGCGAGCGTCGGCACCACCACGGCGACCGCGATGTACGATATCGCAACCGCCAATAGCGCCGCCTGGCCGAACGTGCGGATCAGCGCGGAATCGGCCCATGCGAATGAAATCAGCGCCAGGCACGCATTCATCGCAGTGAGCAGGCAGGCAGGCGCTACGTCGCGCACGGCGTTGCGCGCGGCCGTCAGGCGATCCACGCCGGCCAGAATGTCCCGGCGGATAGAAAACACCAAATGCATGGAATCCGAGAATCCTGACACCAGGATCAGCGGGGTCAGTACGTTGATGAACAGGTTCAACCGGTAGTCCAGCCCACCGATAATACCCAGCGTCCACAGGATGGCGATGGACGGCCCAAGTACGGCGATCGCCGTCAGCGACAGGCGCCGGAAGAACATGTACGCGATGAGGCCGCCGACGAGGAATCCAAGCCCGTTGTAGACGAGGCGATCCCGTTCGACGGCGTTGCGGATTTCGAGCTGCATGACCGGCGCGCCGGTCAGCTTGACCGTCAGGCCAGATCCTTCCAGCGCGCGCTCGGCCGACGACAGGATATCGCCGATAACAACCTTGGCGCTCTTCTCCTCTACGACATGCCGGTCCAGCGACATGACAGCGAGAGCCAACGTCCCGTCATCCGACAGGAATTTGCCGGCGACGATATCGTTGGTGCGCAATGCCTGGATAACTGCATCGTAGGCGGCACCATCCGGCAGGGCATCGGGCACGATCGGCGCAGCATAGCCCGTCGCGTCCGGCTTGCTGCGCGCCGATAGCATCGACACCAGGCCATCGACGCCGTCCGCAAGCTGCAAGTCGATGATCGCGTTAGCGAACGCTTCGAGCTGCGGCTTCTTCAGCAGGTCCGGCCCCTCGATGACAGCGAGCACGTCGTACTCGCTGGAGGGGAAGCGCCGGTCGATCTCTTCGTACTGCAGGAATTCCGGCGTGTTGGTTCGGAACAGCTCCGACAACGAGTCATCAACCTTGAGCTGCGACACGCCGATCATGGCCAGCGCGCTGACGGCGAGGATGAGGACCAGAGAAACCAGCGGCGCGCGCAGCGCGACCAGTCCGAGACGATCGAGACCGAAGCTCAGCGTAAACGAGCGGTTAGGCGTGCCTTTTTCGGGCATGCGTTCTGATCTCTCTCCCCCACCTTGAGGTCGGGCCGCTCGCGAAGTTGGAGCCCCGCCTTGAATTCCGCCGTCGTCATCCATCCGAAAACCGCTAGATTCCTATGACGGCACGCAAATGACCGACTCACGTAAGTCCCGCGGATCGTTGCATCGCTTATCGTAGCAGGGCAAGACTTCATGCCTCGCCGACAAGCCATTGATATCTGGACGATTAGCCGTGTGAGTGCAGACAGCGGTGCACGATGTCCCCGATCTGTGGCCGAATAGAGACATACAGGTCTGCGACCGCAGCATCGACCGGAGCGATCTAGCCAATCGGGATCGCGATCCTCATCGCCTATCAGGTCGCAGGATAGCGCCGCGAGAGTATTTCGCTCCACATGGCAGCCCCCACATGCCGGGCCGCGGGCCACAGCGTCGTATTCATCTTCTCAGTTTAAGTCGCGGTCAGATCGCTCGCCACGCCAATGAGCATAGCGCGGGCCCAGCTGAGTGATAAATCGCGCTGCGCTCCAATAGCCCAGAGCAGTGATAGCGTGGAGCGTCGCGGTGGGCAGAGGCGTAGCACCCGCAGGCCAGGATAAGCTTTCACGAGCGCCGCAGCGGTGCGGTCAGGCATAGACGCGACAAGATCCGATGCCTGGATCGCAGCACCCACAGCCGCATAGCCGGGCAGGCTCAACATGAGCTTACGATGCTGATCACCTCTGCCCAGTTCTACATCCAGATAGTTCTGGGTGATCGGCCAAGGTAGCGGATACACGTTCGGCAGCTCCAGAAACGCGTCCGTGGTGAGAACATCGGGGCCGGCATAGGTAGGAGAGAGTGGCCCGGCCAGGACCACCATCTCATCTTCCCAAAGGCGCTGAGTGCCCACAACCTCATTTGCCGGGGTGTGCCCGCCGACCGCCATCACAAAATCGATTCGTCCGCTGGCCAGGTCGCCCTCGTAGCTGCGACGCTCGAACCCCTCGATCGCAAGAGACCAGCCCGGTGCCGTCTTGCGGAGGTGAGCGGCGAGCGCAGGGATCAACGTCAATTCAAGGGCACCCGGCGAAACAACCCGGAGCACCCGGCGAGTCTTGGCGGGATCGAATGTCGCTGATGATACCGAATCGGTGCCGAGATAGCTGTCGAGCGAGGCGATCAGTTGCTCGAGCGGGCGTGTCATTGCTTCTGCACCGGCCGTCGCAACCATGCGGGAGCCAACACGCACGAACAGAGGGTCTTTGAAGGCGCGCCTAAGCCGCGCGAGAGCGTGACTGACCGCTGATGGTGTGATGTGAAGCCGCTGGGCTGCTCGGGTCACGCTCTGCTCGTCCAGCAGGGCTTTAAGCACTTTGAGCAGGTTGAGATCGAGGCGCTGCCAGTTCATCGATGACTTGAACCACATTCATGATGAGCTGAATAGATGCCATTATGCTCATGGTCGAGGCCGTATTATCGGTTGGCTACCAGACACAGCCCCGGACGCCACCATGCCACTCCGACTGCTCATCGCCGCGACCGCACTCGCGTTCAATGTAACCACCACCAGTGCGGGCTCACTGGTCGAGACCGCCCAGCTTGAGGCAAAGCTGATAGCGCTGGCTGCCGCTGCCCATCCTGGGCGTGTCGGCATCTGCGCCCAAAGCGGCGGCGGTCGGCCGGTATGCGTGAACGGCGACCAGCGGTTTTCACTGCAGAGCGTGATGAAGGTTGTTGTCGGAACCGCTGTGATGCGGGCAGTGGACGACGGCAAAATGCGGCTCGAAGATCGCGTAACCCTGCGGCGCGAGGATCTCAGCGTCAACATCCAGCCCCTTGCGGATATCGTTCTGAGGGACGGCGCGTTCGAGACCACGATCGACGATCTGGTTCGTCGTGCAGTTGTTGAGAGCGACAGCGCAGCAACTGACTTCCTGATCGCCAGGCTGGGAGGCGTCCGCGCTGTTCAGGCTCTTCTCATGGAGGCCGGGCTAGTCGACATCCGCATCGATCGAACCGAGCGCGAACTACAGACCGAGGTAACTGGGCTGAAGTGGTCCCCCTCCTTTGTCGATCCGGGGCGGCTCAAGGCAGCGCGTGCCAGCGTTTCGCAAGAACGCCGAGCCGCAGCGTTCCAGGTCTACCTCAAGGATCCGCGCGATACGGCTACGCCACTTGCGATGGTGACTTTCCTGCATAAACTCGCGGCAGGCCGTCTGCTGTCACCAGCTTCTACGAGGCATTTCCTGGCCGTCATGTCGCAGACGATCACGTTTCCGGATCGCCTGCGAGCGGGAACTCCCGCCGGTTGGACCGTGGGTCATAAGACGGGCACGAGCCATACCTTCAACGGCGTCAATGGTGTGACCAACGACGTCGGGCTCCTCACCGCGCCGGACCAGGGCTTCGTAGCAATCGCGGCATTCGTGGCAGAATCCCGATCATCCGCACCGGAGCGTGCAGCGGTAATCGCCGATGCAGCGCGGTTGGTAACTGAGGCCTATCGGTAGAGATCTGCGCATGGACCGCGGGCGTTGACGTACGACCATCGCCGGGGTCCCGCTTAGTCGGCGGCCTGCTAAGCTGTCGCTTGCTGAGGACCGCGGCGGACAAGGTTAACGCAGCGGTCTCGACGGGCAATGAACATTCAATTATACGAAACTTTGAATATAACCTGCCCCCGCCGATCTCCGGAGACCCTCGATGGCCGACAAGACCCTCGATACCCAGGGCCTGAACTGCCCGATGCCGATCCTCAAGGTGAAGAAGGCCATCACCGAGGTTCCCAAGGGCGGCACCCTGGAAGTCCTGGCCACTGACCCCGGCTCCATAGACGACTTCGAGGCATTCTGCAGCGCCACCGGCAATTCGCTGCTGGAACACTCGGAATCCGGCGGCGTCTATCGCTTCATCATCCAGCACACCGCGGCCTGACCAGCTTTAGCGCCCGCGCCCGCGCCAAGTCCCTGGGCAGCTGGTGCCCGGCATCGCCCGAATAGCTGCATTTTACCCGTGCAGCCGCGGTCGTGTTCGTCGTAGTGTCCCGCCAACCAGGAGGAACACGATGGCGGACATGCGCTACAGGGTACTTGGGCGCTCGGGAACACGCGTCAGCGAGCTGTGTCTCGGCACCATGAATTTCGGCGGGCCGACCGACGAAGACGCCGCCCGCAGCATCGTCGATCATGCGCTCGACCACGGCGTCAACTTCATCGATACGGCGAACGTCTATACCGAAGGCCAGTCGGAGGAAATTCTCGGCCGCATCCTGAAGGGCCGGCGCGACAAGGTGATCCTCGCGACCAAGGTTGCGCAACCCACGGGTTCGGGGCCAAACGATCGCGGGCTGTCCCGGATCCACGTGACCAGCGCGGTGGAAGCCAGCCTCAAGCGGCTGCAGATGGATACCATCGACCTGTACTATACGCACCGGGTCGATCCCGACACGCCATGGGAAGAGGTCATCGAGACCTTCGCCACGCTGATCCGCAGCGGCAAGATCCGCAACTGGGCGCTGTCCAACGTCCGCGCCTGGCAGATCGCACATATCAACCATCTGTGCCGCAGCGCCGGCCTGCCCCAACCGGTAGCACTGCAGCCCTATTACAACCTCATGAACCGCCAGCCCGAAGTCGAGGTGCTGCCCGCCGCCCGGGAGTTCGGACTAGGGGTCGTACCGTACAGCCCGATTGCGCGCGGCGTGCTCACGGGCAAATACCGCGTCAACACGGCACCCGAGGCCGGCACCCGCGCCGCCCGCCAGGACAAGCGGATGATGGAAACCGAATGGCGGCCCGAGTCGCTGAAAATCGCCGAGGATCTCAAGGCCCACGCCGAGGCGCGCGGCACCACGCCGGTAGCGTTTGCCGTCGCCTGGGTACTGAACAACCGCGCGATTTCCTCGGTCATCGCCGGACCGCGCACGCTCGATCAGTGGAAGAGCTACTTCCCAGCGCTGGATGTGGTCTGGCAGGCCGCAGACGAAGCCCTGGTCAACACGCATGTTGCGACGGGCCACGCCTCGACCCCCGGCTACACCGACCCCGGCTACCCGATCGAAGGCCGCTACCCGATGGTGGGTTGATCGGACTGCCGAAATTGCGACCGCGCCGCCCTCGCGGATGGCGCGGTTGCTACCACGGACGCTTGACAGCCACCACACTCGCCGACCATAACGGCGGTCCCGAACGGTCAGGGCGGTTAGCTCAGCGGGAGAGCACACGCTTCACACGCGTGGGGTCACTGGTTCAATCCCAGTACCGCCCACCATGATTTTCCCCTAAATCACTTAGAACGCGCGGGCTTTCGGAGGCCCCGATACGGTTGCCGCAAGCGTACACCTTTTAGTAAGTCGCGGTGCATTGGTGCCCCCATCGGGCGCAGCGCCTGCTCAGGTAAACTTAATCCGCGCTTCAGTATCCCAATTATGACGGGATATGCGAACGCGCATGGGCTGACTAGGGTTGTAGACCGAGATACCAGCCCGTCGCCCGCGAGCACCACAATGGCTAGAACCGAAGCGCTGCCTGCCCGCGGACGTCGACCATTCCGAACGCTTCTGCGATGGCTGGCCACGGGCTTCCGCACCCTGGTCCTGGGGCTGCTCGTCACCTGGGCGACGCTCGCCATTTACTACTCGAACCTGCCCTGGTCTCAACTCAGGCTGGCGGCAGCGCTAGCCTTTGCTGCCTTCGCGGTCTGGGCGCTGTGGGTTTCTCGCAAACGGCGCACTCTGGCGTTCCTCGCCGTTTACGCTGCCGTAGTGGCGTGGTGGATCGCAATCCCGCCATCGCACGATCGCGAATGGCGGCCGGAAGTCGCGGTGATGCCGCGGGCCATCGTCGAAGGCGACCGCGTCCGCTTCACCGGCGTGCGCAATTTCGATTACCGCAGCCGGAATGATTTCACCGTGCGCCACGAGGAGCGGGTCGTCGAGCGCTCGCATATCACCGGCATCGACTTTTACGTCTCTTATTGGGCTGAAGGGCCAATCGGGCACACCTTCCTGAGCTTCGTGTTCGACAATGCGCCACCACTGGCCATGTCCATCGAAACGCGCCCCGAAATCGGCGAAAGCTTCGACCCGATCGCCTCGATGTTCAAGCAGTTCGAGCTGATCTACATCGTCGGCGAGGAGCGCGATGTGGTCGGCGTCAGGAGCAATCACCGCAATGAGGCCGTCTATCTCTACCGGCTCAATACCTCAGCGGAAGACGCTCGGCGCCTGTTTGATGTCTACGTACAGCGGATCAATCAGCTCGCGGACCGGCCGGAGTTTTATCACCTGCTGAGCAACAGTTGCACGATCAACATCATCCGCTACGCCAATGCCGCCGGTCGCGCCGGACGGTTCGACATCCGGCATCTGCTGAACGGCCTGATCGACAGCTATCTCTACCATTCGGGCCGCATCGATACGACGCTGCCGTTTGCGGAATTGCGAGAACAGTCCCGGATCAATGCGGTCGCGCAAGCCGCCGGGGAACCCGTTGATTTCCCCGACCGCATTCGCGTGTCTCTGCCGACCATCCCGCAATCTCAGCCTGCCGGCTCGAAAGCCGAATAGGGGGCCCTGTGCTGGCGCGAGTGTGGCCGGCGGCCGCAATCACCCGCGCGACAAGCTGATGGTGACGCCGCGCAGATTGGAGCCTTCGGTCGAGATCGAAACGGCCTGGGTCGATGAGCCATAAGTCACCGACATGGAGCCCGTCAGTCCACCGCCGACGATCGACATCCGAATGCTGCCCGCGTTGGCGCTCCCCGTCACGTCGCCTCCGGCGTTGAAGGTTCGCTCCTCCCACTTGCCGGTGACCTTGCCATTGTGGTTGTGCAGACTGGCGCGGATCTCGATCTTGTAGCTGGTCGACGCACAGCGAATAGCCAAGCCCAGCTCATCAGAACCTTTCGGATTATAGTATGCGCGACATGTAATCCGCTCCGACTTTCCGTCGGCGAACCGGACCTGTCCACCGCCGCTCCAGCTCCCGCCCAATGAAGCGAATGGCCCCGACGCCCTTGCCTCGACAGTTTGAGCCACGGCCACGATTGTCCCAACAGACATCGTCAACGCTGAAGCAATGGCGACTGCCGCGAGGCGTGTTTGCAAACCCACGAAATTTCCCCTTCCATAGCAAGCGGTGTTGTTAGCCCACACGCGAAGCACGCTTGTCTATTTGGGCATCCGAGGCGAGCGCCTGCAAGCCCCTGAATGTTTCCGTTTGGCAACACGGGGCCTGCCCGGTTGATAAAAAGGCCGTCAAGGCACGTTTCGAAACGAAAAACGCCGCCGGGAGCACCGGCGGCGTTTGAATTCGATCATTCAGCTCGATGACGAGACTGGATCAGGCCAGCTCAACCTGACCTGCCTGCTTGCCGCGGCCGCGGCGGTCATCTTCGAGCACGAAAGAAACCTTATCGCCTTCGTTCAAAGAACGAATGCCTGCGCGCTCGAGAGCCGTGGCATGCACGAACACATCGTTTCCGCCCTGCTCTGGCTTAATGAAGCCGAAGCCCTTGGCTGTGTTGAAGAACTTCACAACTCCAGTTATCCGCATAGGGTAACCTTTTTCCCATTCAAAAAGCGTGCAGAAAGCCAGTCATAGGGCCTCACGCATGGCCCTGAGATCTCAGATATCGGGAAAGTACCGGCCGGTGAGGGTCGCGCTTATCCTTAGATCGTGAGGGCGCGCGCCACAGCAGCGAGCACCGGCGAGGTCGATATGACGTGTTCGAGCTGGAATTGCAAGACGCCGCCCAGAGCATTCGCAAGCAAGCCTGCCCCCTAAAATGCAGGTACGACATACCTTTAATGCGCCTCCGAGCAATCAAACACGACGCTGTGAAGGGGCACCTGCAAGGTTACCCCTGCAGGCGCCCGAACTGCGCGATGCGCACTTGGAAGGGGGACGTACGCATCCTGCAGTTTAAGGCGAACGCCCGATCACTTGTTTGGTTCCCCGTCAGTTAATTTTTTTCTGAGGCCCCATAAGATGGCGCCGCGGGGGAGGCTGGTCGTGCGTTTCATGGGCAGATTGGCACAAAGTGCCCAGCCATAAAAGATTGCGGCCGGCCATCATGTATCTGGGATGCACCGTTACCGACGCCGCAGGCCGATGCGGACACCGCGCAGGGATGTATTCTGGGTGCTGATGGAGACGGTCTGGTGCGTGCGCGAGACCGAAACGTTCATCGATCCGGAAATGCTGCCCGACAACCGCAGCACGACGCTGCTGTTATTTGCCCTCCCGGCGGCCGATCCCGAAGCATTGAAATTGCGCTCTTCCCAGGACCCACTGACACGGCCGCGGTTGTTGGTCAGACGCCCGCGGATCTCGATCCTGTTCGACGCGCTGGCGCAGCGAATCGACATGCCGAGCTGCCGGCCGCCTTCGGAGTTCGTATAATACGCGTTGCAGCGCAGCGTTTCCGATTGGCCGCCTTCAAACTGAATGCGGCCGTTGCCGGCCCAACTGCCTTGCAGCGTGGAAAACGGGCTTTGAGCCTCGGCCGCGCCGCTCAGCGCGAAAAACCCGCATGCGGCCGCAGCAAATCCTAAAACTCCCAAACGATAAGGCGGCATTAGAGGAACTCCTTTGGCATGGCACCGACTGTGCCGCGCACCTATGACAACTGTATTATCACCCTGTCGCGACTTGCCGAACGCACGATCCGCAATCCGCGTTCCTGTCCGACGCCACGTGAGCAGGTAAATCGACGATGCCCAGTCTATGTCATGCCGTCGGACGGTTGAAGCCGCCGACCGGGGTTTTGCAAAGTCAGTAAGCGGTTCGTTTGCGCCGGCCTACAATTGACACGAGCGCAATGAGCACGATGGGCGGCCCTACCCCGATCAGCGAATGGCGCAGTACATGGCGCTGCACTTCGCGCTCATGCAGCGCCACGACCTGCGGATCACGCCCTACATCGAGCGGAAGAGCGGGCCAGCTTTCCATCGCGCGCATGCCGATGAAAGCCATCCAACCAATTGCTACGATCAATAGCAGCGCGCGTATCATGGCCGATCACCGTCCCAGCGTGATGTTCTTTCCCGACGGCCAGGTGACGCGATAACCGAATTCGATCACCCGTTCCTCATCAGGCGCCAGCTTGTCATCCCAAGCCAGGATGCCGCGCTTGTCGTCGACGTCGCGACGCGTCGGCGCCGCGCGGCTGGTCAGTTCCACCTTGATGTCCTGGTTGAGCGACGTCGGCACCTGATCGACGACAGTATAGGCAATCGCCCGTTCGTGCAGGTTCTTGATGGTGATGCGATAGTTCCGCTGATCCGTGCGCGAGGTCGAAATCAGGCCGGTTTCACCGCGTTTTTCATCGGCTATGTTATAGCGGATGCGCACCGAGTCATCGGCGCCGAAGCCCAACTCATGCTCCTCGCCACCCGACAGTTGCGGCAGGCGACCGGCACCCACAAACGTCTGATCCCGGAACAGAGAGATCTGACCGGGCAGGAAAACGCCGCCTTTCGGCATCACAAGCTTGGCGTAGAGATACGCGCGCTCCTCACGTTTCGGCACCGCGCGCACTATCAGTTGCGGCTCGATCTGCATGTCATCGATCTGCACACGTTTCATCTCGCCGGTGTTCTCGATCGTCACGCGCCCGGGGACAGCGAACACTGCCTGATAATCGGAAATGCTGACCTTTGCCTGCTGCATCTGTGCTGCGACGACAGGCGCTGGCGCCGCTGCCATGACACCATCTTCTGCAGCCATGCTACGGCGTGCAAGCGCACGCGCTTCCGGCATGGCACGACCAACCGCTTCCGGCACCGGCGGACGTTCCGGTACGAAATCGACGACAACCGGCCGTAGCTCAGGAGCCGCCGCATTGCCGGTCGGCCGCGCCGTCGACAGCGTGACGGCGACGTCGGTCCATGCCTCGCCGGTCCGCTGCGTAATCGTCGCGCGCCGCGTCAGCGTGAGCTGAGGCGCGACGTTCTTTGCGCCCGTGGCCAGCCGCGCATCGTAGTGCGGCGTCCAGGACGCATTGCCGACCTGATAGCGCACCATCAAATCGGCCTCGAGCGGCGCATGCGCACGCAGCTGGATGCGGACTTCTGTGCGCTCCTCCAGCGGCGGCGCCTGATCGGTCAGTTGCTTTTCCAGCTCCTCGATGCGGCGATCGGTGTCGCGCATGCGCTGATGGGTTTCCTGGATGGTCCGGTTGACGTCGGACAGGCTGGTTCCGATCAGCATCAGAAGCTGAGACCAATCTTCACGAACCGGAGCCATCTGCCCTGGCGCGGGCGTCGGCGCCGGACGGGTCGGCAACTCGGCCAGCCGCTTGACGAATTCCTTCTGCGTCTCGGCCGTCTCGATGCGAGCTTCGAAACCGGCGCGCTCGTCCTTGAGCCGCTCGATCTCGTTCTCGATGCGCCGGCGCTCGGACTGCGCAGCATCCGCACCATCACGCGGTATCACGACGCGGCGGCTATCGACGGCGCCGATCTCGAGCTTGCCCGTGGCTTTGCCTTCGACCCGGATCGAACTGGGCACTGCCTGTTGCGGAATGTCGGTGAGGATGACGGTGTGTTCGCCGGCATCCATCTTGACCCGCGCCAGCCTGCGGACTTCAGCGCCCGACGAGAACACGGTCACCGCGTCGACTTTCGAACTCGCCGGCACCTCCGCGGCGTGAAGCGACGTGGTCGCACACAGCGCGACCGCAAAACCAACCAACAGGCGCATTCATCCCTCCCGAACCGGTCCCCTACCGGCGTACTCCGGTGCGGGCCGAAGGTTAGCCGTCATCGTGACGCTACTGTGACGAAAAAGGGAGCGTATTCCAAGAATACGCCCCCTCAATACGACTTGCGATCGTTCAGAACGCCAGAGCGTGCGCCTTGACGACCATCGGCAGGGCACGAACCTTGCCCAGAATGTCGTCCGAAACCGGCTCATCGACCGCGACCAGGCAGATGGCATCGCCGCCGGGCTTGTCGCGGCCGAGGTTCAGCGTGGCGATGTTCACACCCGTGTCGCCCATCAGCGAGCCGAAGCGGCCGATGAAGCCCGGTTTGTCGAGGTTGGTGATATAGAGCATGTTCGGCGCCAGCTCCGCCTCCATGCCGATACCCTTGATCTGGATGATGCGCGGACGGCCGTCCGAGAATACCGTACCCGCAACCGAACGCTCGCCGCCCTCGGTATCGACGGTCAGACGCATGTAAGTCTGGTAAGCGCCTTCCTCGCCGCGGGTGATCTCATCGATCTTCAGACCGCGCTCACGTGACATGGCAACCGCGGACACCATGTTGATGTCGGCCAGCTGCGGCCGCAGCAATCCGGCCAGCGCCGCTGCCGTCAGCGCCTTGGTGTTCATCTCGGCGACGTCGCCCGCATACTCGATCTTCACCTGCTTCAACTGCGTATCGGTGAGTTGACCGGCGAACGATCCGAGCTGCTCGGCCAGTTTGATGAACGGCTTCAGTCGCGGCGCTTCCTCGGCGGTAATGTTGGGGAAGTTGATCGCATTGGAGATCGCGCCCTTTAGCAGGTAGTCCGCCATCTGCTCGGCGACCTGCAGCGCGACGTTTTCCTGCGCCTCGCTGGTAGCGGCGCCGAGATGCGGCGTGCAGATGACGTTGTCGAGCCCGAACAGCACGTTCTCCTTGGCGGGCTCCGTCTCGAAGACGTCGAAGGCAGCACCCGCGACCTTGCCGGCCTTGATTGCTTCGGCCAACGCTTTCTCATCGACGAGACCGCCGCGCGCGCAATTGATGATGCGCACGGTGGGCTTCATGCGTGCGATCGCCTTGGCGTCGATAATGTTGCGCGTGCGATCCGTCAGCGGCGTATGCAGCGTGATGAAGTCGGCGCGCGTGAACAGGTCTT
>JAEZBZ010000307.1 GCA_023412745.1 Pseudomonadota bacterium
CTGCGAGACTGACGCCCATGCAGCATCCTGGATTTTTCGACCGGGCTGGCCCATTTACGCTAGCCGAGGTCGCTCAGAAGGTCGGGGCGGAGCTTGCGCCGGGCGCCGACGGCAATCGCCAGATCAGCGACGTGCGCAGCCTGTCGGACGCGCGCGCCGACCACATCTCGTTCCTCGATAACCGCAAATATCTCGGCCAGCTCCAGACGACGCGGGCCGGCGCCTGCCTGGTTGCGCCGCCATTCGCCGGCCGCGTGCCTGAGGCGACAGCCGCGGTGCTGACCAAGGCGCCGTATCGCGCATTCGCACTGGCGCTGCAGCTCTTCTATCCCGATGGCATGCAGCCCAAGGTCGCGGTCGGCGCGACGTCGCTGGTCGATCCGAGCGCCAAGCTGGAAGAGGGCGTCATCGTCGAGCCCGGCGTGGTCATCGGGCCTGAGGCGATGATCGGCGCGGGCACTCGCATCGCGGCGGGCGCGGTGATCGGCTATCGCTGCGCCATTGGCCGCAAATGCTTCATCGGCCCGCATGCCAGCGTGACGCACGCACTGATTGGTGAACGTGTGATCATACACGCGGGCGTGCGCATCGGCCAGGATGGCTTCGGCTTCGCCATGGGGCCGCAGGGACATCTGAAAGTTCCGCAGATCGGCCGCGTGGTCATCCAGGATGACGTCGAGATTGGCGCAAATAGCGCCATCGATCGCGGTGCCCTTAAGGATACGATCATCGGCGAGGGCACGAAAATTGATAATCTTGTACAAATCGGGCACAACGTCGTCATGGGCCGACACTGTGTGATTGTCGGTCAATGCGGGATCTCCGGTTCAACTGAGTTCGGCGACTTCGTGGTCATGGGCGGTCAAGCCGGAACGGTGGGCCATATCAAGGTTGGCACTGGCGCACAGATTGCTGGTGGTTCGCATCCCAAGGACGACGTCCCGGCCGGTGCTCGCGTCGGTGGTACGCCAGCCAAACCGCTGAGGGAATGGGCGCGTGAATTGAATGCGCTCAAGCGTTTGGCGGAAAGAGGTCCGAGAGGGCAGGAGCCCAACGAGGAATGACGAAGGTGGCATGCAGTGCAAGAGTAGGCCCAGCAAGCGGGCACGTTGCGACGGAGTGTGGTCATGAGTGATGTGAAGGAAAAGTCTGCTCTCGCAACGGCCGATATTGCCCGCCTGATGCGGCTTCTGCCGCATCGCTACCCGTTCCTGCTGGTCGATCGCATGTTCGATATGGACCGCGACGAGTCGGCGGTCGGCATGAAGAATGTGACGATCAACGAGCCGTTCTTCCAGGGCCATTTCCCGCAGTTCCCGGTGATGCCGGGCGTGCTGATCATCGAGGGGCTGGCACAGACCGCCGGTGCCCTGTGCGTGCATAGCCTGGGCGAGAGCTACAAGCCGCAACTCGTTTATTTCATGGGTATCGACCGCGCCAAGTTCCGCAAGCCGGTCGTGCCGGGCGACCAGCTTTTCTTCCACGTGCGCAAGATCCGCAGCCGCGGCCGCGCATGGCGCTTCTACGGCGAGGCGAAAGTCGATGGCGCGGTGGTGGCGGAAGCCGAAATCAGCGCTATGATTGTTGATACTCCAGAGACGCAGGCGCTCGCGGCCCAGAATGGCTGACACGCAAATTCACCCGACAGCGATTATCGAAGACGGTGCCAGCCTTGCGGCCGGCGTCAAGGTCGGCCCGTACTGTATGGTCGGGCCGGAGGTTGCGCTGGGCGAGGGCTGTGAACTGATCAGTCATGTCGTCGTGGCCGGCCGCACCTCTATCGGGCCGCGCACGCGCATCTTTCCGTTCGCCTCGATCGGGCATCAGCCGCAGGACCTGAAGTTCAAGGGCGAACCGTCGACGCTGGACATCGGCGCCGATTGTCAGATCCGCGAAGGCGTCACCATGAACCCCGGCACGGCCGGCGGCGGCCTGAAGACGGTGATCGGCGACAAGTGCGCCTTCCTCGCCAATTCGCACGTCGGGCATGACTGCACGGTCGGCAACGGCGTCATCTTCTCCAACAACGTCATGCTGGCTGGCCATTGCAACGTCGGTGACTATGCCATTCTCGGCGGCGGCGCGGCGGTGATCCAGTTCGCCCGCGTCGGCGCGCATGCCTTTCTCGGCGGCATGTCGGGCTTGGAGAACGACCTGATCCCGTACGGCATGGCACTCGGAAATCGGGCGTATCTGTCGGGGCTGAACATCGTCGGTCTGCAGCGCCGCGGCTTCTCGCGCGAGGACATCCACGATCTGCGCCGGGCCTATCGCCTGTTGTTCGCCGCCGAAGGCACGTTGAAGGAGCGCCTCGACGACGTGTCGGCCGAGTTCGCGACCCACACCATCGTTCAGGAAATTGTCGCGTTCATCCGGGCCGGCGGCAAGCGCTCGCTGTGCACGCCGCGCGATGCGGAAGGATGATGCGAGCCGGCCTTCCGGGCCGCTCGGCATCCTCGCCGGCAACGGCCAGTTGCCGCTGGAAGTCGCCGATGCCGTTCAGGCCGGTGGACGCCCCGTTCATATCGTAGGGCTCGAAGGCGACGCAGATCCCGGCATCGCGCGCCATGCCCATAACTGGGTGAGCATCGGCCAGGTTGGCGCGATGCTGCGGGCATTCCGCGATGCGGATTGCCGCGACCTCGTCATCCTGGGCGGCGTGCGGCGGCCCGATTTTCGCAAACTCCGGCTCGACCTCGGCTTCTTCCTGAACCTGCCGGTTATCTTCAAGCTGATGCGTGGCGGCGATGACAGCGTCCTGCGCCGGGTCGTCGGCTTCTTTGAACGTTCAGGATTTCGCGGCGTAGGCGCGCACGACGTTGCGCCGGGATTGCTGGCGCAATCGGGTCTGCTGGGCAGCATCGCGCCGAAGCCGGACGTGCTGCCCGATATCGAAACCGGGCTGGCCGTGATCCAGGCGCTCGGCCGCGCCGATGTCGGCCAGGCTGTCGTGATCGCTGGTGGCCGCGTGGTCGCGGTCGAGGCGGCGGAAGGCACCGACGCGATGCTGGCG
>JAEZBZ010000372.1 GCA_023412745.1 Pseudomonadota bacterium
GCGCAATCTCAAAAGTCGGCTCATGCATTGCAAACTCGTCATCGCATCGTTGCTGGCCGCCGGATGCCTTATCGCACCGGTGCTGGCGCAAACGGCGTCCGACAAGTCCGCGGCAGAAATCGCGGCAGCGGCCAGCAAGGAGACTGCTGAAAAAGCCGCTCCGGCCGAGAAGCCTGCCAAGGAGCTGTTCGGTCATACGAAAACGCCAGCGAACCTCTCAGCGCGGGCGGTCGGGACATACGCGCGCGGCTGCTTGGCGGGCGGCGCTGCGGTCCCCGTCGATGGCCCGGCCTGGCAGGCCATGCGGCTGTCGCGTAATCGCAATTGGGGCCACCCGAATCTCGTGGCGCTAGTGCAGCGCTTTGCGGCCGAGGCCCAGAAGAACGATGGCTGGGCCGGCCTTCTGGTCGGCGACATTTCGCAACCGCGCGGCGGCCCGATGCTGACCGGCCATGCCAGTCACCAGATCGGCCTCGATGCGGATATCTGGTTCACTCCTATGCCCGACCGCCGTCTCAGCGCGCGAGAACGCGAGGATCTCTCGGCGACGTCGATGCTGAAAGACAAATTCTCGGTCAATCCCGAAATCTGGTCGGAGCGGCATGTCCGGCTGATCAAGCGCGCCGCCACTTATCCCGAGGTCGAGCGTGTTCTCGTGCATCCGGCGATCAAGAAGGCACTGTGCGAGAGCGCGAGCAAGGTCGGTAGGGATCGCGCTTGGCTGAACAAAGTGCGACCGGTGTGGGGGCATCACTATCACTTCCACATCCGCATCGCGTGTCCGAAGGGCAGCCCCACCTGCAAGCCGCAGGCGCCGACCCCGGTTAACGACACGTGCGGCAAGGAACTCGATGACTGGATGGCGCTGCTGGCCCGACCGCCAGCGCCTCCGCCAGCCAAGCCGCCGAAGCCGCGCCCGCCGATCACCATGGCGCAACTTCCCAACGAATGCCGTGCGGTGCTCGATGCCCCGGCGGTACCGTCGTCCCCAGCCGCGGCCAAGCAGTAAACGAAAGGCAGCCCATGAGGCTGCCTTTTTCCTTGCGACTCGATCGGGAACGCTTGGCTAACGTTCAGGCACCGACCTTTGCGCCCGTTCCGATGGGGCACGACAATCCGGTACCGCCCAGCCCGCAGTAGCCGTTGGGCACCTTGGCCAGATACTGCTGATGATAGTCCTCGGCGAAGTAGAACTCCGGCGCATCGACGATCTCGGTCGTGATCACGCCGTAGCCGTTCGCCGCCAGGACCGGCTGGTAGGCCGCCTTCGACGCCTCAGCGGCAGCGCGCTGTTCTGGCGAGGTCACGTAGATGCCGGAGCGGTACTGTGTGCCCATATCGTTGCCCTGGCGCATGCCCTGGGTCGGGTCATGGCTTTCCCAGAACGTTTTGAGCAGCGCCTCGTAGCTTATCACCTTGGGATCGAACACGACCAGCACCACCTCGTTGTGTCCGGTGCCACCGGAGCAAACCTCTTCATACGTTGGATTAGGTGTCAGCCCGCCCGCATAGCCGACCGCGGTCACATAGACGCCATCGCCGAGCTGCCAGAGCTTGCGCTCCGCGCCCCAGAAGCAGCCCATTCCAAAGATGGCTTTCTCTGTGCCTTCCGGGTACGGCCCCTTCAGCGGGTGACCGTTCACGAAATGAGTGCGGGCGGTTGGTATCGCGTGCGGCCGCCCCTTGAGTGCGGTCTCCGGCGTCGGCATCTGCAGCTTTTTGCGCGAGAACAGCATGGTGTCTCCTGGGTGTCGTCAGCGTCGGGCTTGATATAATGTCACAACAGCTCGCAAGCAGGAGGTGTATGTCTCACATCATTGCGAGCACGCTACGGGAAACGGGGTCTGGTCATCGGTTGGGTTCGACATGCTGAGGGAGGCGTATGATGACCGAGGATAAGAAGGCTGCGCCGGATACGCCAGCCGATGTTGCAGATCATGTGAAGCAGCCACCAGCCGCTGCATCCATCGACGAGGCATCCGCAGCGCTTGGCGCGACCGCCGCCGCCGTTGCCGCTGCGACGGCTATGGCCCCGCCGGTGGGCATTCCCTCGGAAGCTACGCCCCCCATCGCCGCGACGCCCGTACACGCCACGCTGGCCAAGGCCTCGCCGCCCGGCTCGTCGGCGCGCCGCTATGAGTTGCCGCGCGAGGACTTCCCCAAGCAGGTCCATGAAGCAAGCGGCATTCGCAAGACTATCCTTTCACTGGTGTTCCTGCTGCTGCTGCCGTTCTTCGTCAGCCTGCCCGCGATGCTGTATCAGCGGCTGACCAATCAGCTATGGACCGACACCATCGGCTTCGGGATCTTCGCCGGTGCGTTCATCATCGTGATGCTGCTGTTGGTGTTCGAGCTGGTGCATTCGATCCGCTCGCGCGTCGAAATCAACGACAAGGCGCTGAAGTTCACGCTGCCCGCCGCCAGCGGCGCCGCGATGCCGAAGTTCGCCTATCGTAAACACAACATCCCCTTCTCGGACATCCGCAGCATCGAAATGCGGCGCGAAGTCTACGGTGGCACCATGGCGCCGGTGCTGCTGCGCGGCGCCCGTATCATCACCAAGGACGGTGAGAAAATCCCGCTCGGCTTCATCAATGAATCCAACGTCGATCCTGCGCTGCCGTTGCCGGATATCGCGCACGAGGTGGCACGCCGATCCGGCATCGAGGTCACCGATCGCGGCTACGTCCATCGCACGCTGCACAAGAAGCTGCGCGGCATCCAATCGCTGGCGGAGACCGACGGCAGCATCGCGGAAGCCGACGTTGCCGCGCTGAACCGCCGCCATCACAACGTGGTGCTGGCTTTCTGCGCTGTGCTGTTCCTGCTGGTGGCAAGCGGTATCCTGATCGACCTAAGCAAATCCAAGGTCGACCTTGGCGAGCGCGCACCGGCGTCCGCGACGATCCCGCTGAAGAAGTAAGGCCCGCGCCTATTCGCGGCTCCGTGGTCAGTTGGTGTAGACGTTGACGCCATAGCGTCTGCGGCCAAACCAGCCGAACGCCAGTCCGGTGACGCCGAATGTGATCCAGCACGGCAGCAGCAGCAGCGACTTGACGATCGGATCCCAGACCAACGGGTGCACGACCGATGTTTTGCGCTGGATTGCCGCCAGCGTAGTCGGCGCGGAGGCGGCAAGCTGGGTGATGAGCGGTGTAAATGGAGCCCCGGGCGTACCGAGTTGTGCCCGTGTCACGTCAGCGATGAGCGCGATCGTGGCTACCAGCAGAAAAAGCCCACTGAAAATGCGTAGCACCATGAGATCACAAGCTCCGGAAAATCCGCTCCGCTCCGGTTAGAGCCAAAATCGGTTCAGGGCAAGCGATCGACCGGATCACCCCTCTACGCAGATCGCATATCACCCAGGAAGTGGATGACCACCTCACGACGATGCGGCGCGTCTCTGTGCTCGACGAGATAGAGCGCCTGCCAGATACCCAGCACGGGCGCGCCATCGGCGACCGGGATACCGATCGACGTCGCCGTCACCATCGACTTGATATGCGCGGGCATGTCGTCCGGGCCTTCGGTGTCGTGGCGATAGGGAAACGCGCGCGGCGCAAGACGGTCGAGCGCGCCCACGAGATCCTCGCGGACATCGGGGTCGGCATTCTCCTGGATCACCAGCGACGCCGAGGTGTGCCGCACGAAGACAGTCGCCAACCCTTCGCGCGCCTCGATCCCCTCCAGCCACAGACGCAGGTGCACGGTTAGGTCGGTAAAGCCCGGTCCTTTCGTTGCAATTGTCAGCGTCGTGCGTGCTTGGTTCAACATCGCCCATCCCGCGCCGGAGGCAGGCTGCCCAGATGACCGATCAAAGGGGTGTTCCCTTTTTGCCGAGGTTCTCTTCCTTCTCAAACTCCTTCAGCCGGTCGCGAAATTTGCGGAAGATGCCCTCGACATAATCAAAGGCCCGGTCGACATCCTCTTCACTGGGAAGTTCGAGCTTCTTTTCAGGACGGATCGCGCCCAGGCCCTCGCCAGTCCGCGGCGGCGGCGCGCCGGCCAACGCCGACAGGCGCTCATTCTCCGCCTTGAGGTCTTCGATCTCTTTGTGCAGAGCAGCCGTCTGATCGGTCATCGGCTCGCACGCCCACTTGCCGTCGCGCCGGGCGCACATGGACATCTCGCCGGATTGCGTATCGAGGCGGACGAACCCGTCATCCACGGGGCTCATCGTGAAGCGCCCCTGGCGCTCCTGGCCAGAAACGGTTGCAGCTCCAAGGCCCAGCATTGCGACCGCCGGAACCACGATGTATAGGGCGCGCATGGGCACCTCCTGACTGCTCATAGCGGACATTCCGCCCCTTCGGATGGGGCCCGGATTTCCATGTCGTCCTGGAACGAATCGAATTCAAGCGCCAATCTGCGGCCATTCCATGGGCGTTTGTCACCTTCAAGGATGTTCCCGACGGCCGAATGTGCCCAATTTGCGGCCGTTTAGCGAATTTATAGGATCTCCTTAACGGAACGTTTACTGGTGACTGACAGCCTCAGTCGATAGCGTCCGAAGCTCGTGCCTGCTTTGTCGGACCTTGGGTGCAATTCTTACGGCACGACGGAAGCGCGTTTGGCGGCGCCTTCCTGACTTTCTCCTCGCACGAGGGCCGGCACGAAGAGCATCCGGCTTGGGATCACACGATCC
>JAEZBZ010000054.1 GCA_023412745.1 Pseudomonadota bacterium
CAGCATGGTGCATCGCAACATTCGGCACGCCCTGTCATCGGCGATTCACGCAACGCCCCTAGATTCCGCTCCACCGTTTCCCAGTCCTGGAGATCGAGATGACCGAGCGTAGCCATCTGCCGCTTTCCGCCCAGTACGAAGAGGCCGAAAACGCGGGCTCCAACGCCAGTGCCAACCCCACAATGGGCGATGTGATCGCAGCCCGTTACAGCCGGCGCGACCTCATGGGCGGCGCCCTGGCGGTGTCCGCGATATCGACTGTTCTTGCCCCGCTGACCGCCATGGTGAGCCGCGAAGCCGAGGCCGCAACCAACACCACGCCGAACTTCAATTTCAAGGAAGTGGCGGCCGGGTCCGACCCGCACCATTACATGGCCGAAGGCTACGACGCCGATGTGCTGATCCGCTGGGGTGACAATGTACTGGCCGATGCACCGGACTTCGATCCGCAGAAGCAGTCCGGCGAAGCCCAGGCGCGCCAGTTCGGCTATAACAACGACTACCTCGGCTACATCCCGATCGACGGCCGCTCGGATCACGGCCTGCTCGTCGTAAACCACGAATACACCAACGAAGAGCTGATGTTTCCCAGCGTCGGCCGCCAGGACACCAAGGAAGCCGGCTTCAAGGGCATCACACGCGACCTCGTCGACATCGAGATGATGGCGCACGGCGGCGCGGTGCTCGAAATCAAGCGCACCGATGGCAAATGGGCCGTCGTGCCGGATTCCAAGTACGCGCGCCGCATCACCGCTGAAACCGAGATGCGTGCCTCCGGTCCGGCTGCCGGTCACGCGAAAATGCGCACCAACGCCGATCCGAGCGGCACGCGTATCAAGGGCATGCTGAACAACTGCGCCGGCGCCACCACGCCCTGGGGCACGTGGCTGACCTGCGAGGAGAACTTCAACGGCTATTTCTGGAACAAGGCCGCTGCCGCCGCCGGTCCCGACGCCGCTGCCCAGAAGCGCTACGGCACGCCGGGCGAGTGGTACAACTGGGGCCAGTTCCACGACCGCTTCGACTACGGCAAGGAGCCCAACAAGGCTAACCGCTTCGGCTGGGTGGTCGAGATCGATCCGTTCGATCCCAATTCCACGCCGGTGAAGCGCACCGCCATGGGCCGCTTCAAGCACGAAGGCGCCGCCAACATCGTCAACAAGGACGGCCGCTTCGTCGTCTACAGGGTGACGACGAACGCTTCGACTACGTCTACAAGTTCGTCACCGCCGGAACCATCGACCGCGCCAACCCTACCAACAACCGCCACCTGCTCGACAGCGGCACGCTTTACGTCGCCCGCTATGACCCCGACGGCACGGGCAAATGGCTGCCTTTGATCCACGGCCAGGGCGAACTGACTGCCGAGAACGGCTTCAACGACCAGGGCGATGTGGTGATCCATGTTCGTCAGGCGGCCGACCTGCTCGGCGCCACCAAGATGGACCGGCCGGAGGACGTCGAGGCAAACCCGAAGACCAACAAGGTTTACGTCATGCTGACCAACAACACTCGGCGCAAGGGCGACCAGGTCGATCCGGCCAACCCACGCGCCAACAACCGGTTCGGGCACATCGTGGAAATGCTGCCCGAGGGCGGCGATCACGCCTCGTCCAAGTTCACCTGGGAGATTCTGGTGAAGTGCGGCGATCCTGCCATCGCCGACGTCGGCGCCACCTTCCATCCCTCCACCAGCAAGGACGGCTGGTTCGGCATGCCCGACAACTGCGCCATCGACGCCGACGGCCGCCTGTGGGTCGCGACCGACGGCAATTCGCCATCGAAGACGGGCCGTGCGGATGGCGTATGGGCCATGGAAACGGAAGGCGCGGCGCGCGGGACCTCGAAGCTGTTCTTCCGTTGCCCGAACGGCGCCGAACTTTGCGGGCCGGAATTCACGCCGGACATGGAGACCTTCTTCGTCGCCATCCAGCATCCTGGCGAGGCGGATGAGGACGATGTCAAGGCCGCTCCGGCGACCTTCGAAAACCCGTCAACTCGCTGGCCGGATTTCAAGGACAGCATGCCACCACGTCCCTCCGTTGTCGCCATCACCAAGCGCGGCGGCGGCAAGATCGCGGTCTGACGGCCTGCGATTGACAAAGCTCATCCCGGGCCTCGTGCCTGGGAGTCAGCCTATCGGCGAACACCGCAACGGGCTGTGGGTGAAACCGGCGGCTGCATTCCAAGCCGGCGGCGGGCGCACGCTTTGCACTCAGAACGAGATTTTGCCCAGCCACCACAGATTGAGCAGCACCGTGCTGCCCGCGAACACCATGCCGAGCAGCATCAGACCGAACAGATAGAACGCGAATTCGCCGCGGGTCGGCTTGGCGTCCAGCCGCTCCTGCAGCAGAAAGAGATCGCGCTCCAGCGTACCGATGCGCCGATGAAGGCCATTCACTTCTCCAATCGCACGCCCCAGCAAAGCGTGAGGCCCGAGTGCGAAATCCTCATTCTGACCCGGCATGAGCTGCCCCCAAAGGTTAACCGTTCACGGAAAGCGCATCGCGTCCGATCTTTATACAGACCATCAGCCCTAATCATTCTGGAGACAAGCGGAATGGGTCCGTATGGTAATTCCCGCGTTGCAGCGCAACGCAAGCACCTCGCACCCACGGAGAATTGCTCACAGTCTCGCCGGGCAGTCCGCACTCCTGTCGAACTGCGCGGCGCATTCTGGCACAGCGCTAAAGGATTCCGTGACGCGCGAACACCTCGCCCAGCTTGTGCCCGGCCTTCAGCTCTTCCAGCGTATTGCGCTCACCACGGACTTTCTCGAAGGCGAGCTTGAGCACCTGCTCCTCGATCCGTTTCGGGATGACGACCACGCCGTCTGCATCGCCGAACACCAGATCGCCCGGCTCGACATGGACGCCCGCGCACACGATCGGCACGTCGATGGCCATAATGCGGCCGCGTCCCTTGGAATCGAGCGGCGCGATACCGCCATGGAACACGGGGAACTTCATCGCGCGGATCGCCTTCACGTCGCGCGTGCAACCATCCATCAGCGCGCCCGCCGCACCGCGCACCGTCGCGGCCGTCGACAGTAGCTCGCCCCAGGGTGCGACACGCGCCGGATTGGAGCAGGCAAACACCGGAATTTCATCCGCGGCCAAGCTATCGACGAGTTCGATTTCCAGCTCATAAGGATTGGTCCCCGCCTCGTGGTGATAGACCTCCATGAATGCCGCCGTGCGCGCCCGCCCGACCATGACCAGGTCCTCGTCGAGCGGACGGATGCGCGAGGCGACCGCCTGATGCGTCGCGCCAACCGAGTCGAGACAGTCGGACAGAACCGATGTGAACAGATGCTGCCGGATTTCCTGCAGGCTGTAGTGCATTTCAGAACCTCCCCTTGGAATCTTATTGTTATGTTGTGTAGGCTTTTCGGACCTCAGCCCGGACGCTTTTCCCACGCAGCCGGATCGACCAGATGCTGCGGCTTGCGGCCGTTCAAGGCATCGACGATCGAGGTCAGCGCCGTCGTCGCGATATCCTCGAAGCACTCGTCGGTCCAGCACAGCGCGTGCGGCGTGATGATGGTGTTCTTCATGCCGAGCAGCGGACTGTCCGGCGAAATCGGCTCGACCTCAGTGACGTCCAGCCCGGCTCCCGCGATCTTGTTGGTCTGGAGCGCTTCGACGAGCGCCGCCTCGTCATGGATCGGGCCACGGCCGACGTTGATGAAATAGGCCGACGGCTTCATCAGATCGAAGGCGCGGGCATTGATCAGATGCCGCGTCTGCGGCGTCAGCAGGCAGCACACCACGACGAAGTCCGACTGGTTCATCACCTCATCGAAGGTCAGCAGTTCGCCACCCGCCGCCGCGACGGTCTCTTCCGGAACAAACGGGTCCGCCGCGATGACGCGCCCGAAGAACGGCTTCGCCAGCCGCATGATCTCCTGGCCAATGCTGCCCGCACCAACCACACCGATGGTGCGCGAGGTTAGCCCCTGGCCCATGAAGTTGTTGCGGTCGTTCCAGCGACCGCTGCGGACCAGTTCGTCCTTGTCGAACAACCGGCCCGCCAGCGCGAACAGCAGCGTCAGCGTCGCCACCGCCACCGGACGGCGCACCGCAATCGGCGTATTAGTGACCAGCACGTTATTTTCGGTGCACGCCGCCACATCGACGGAGTCGTAGCCGACGCCATTGCGGGCGATGATCTTGATCCGGCGATCCGGCCCCGAGACAGATGCCTTCGTCACACGGGTGAGGTTGACGTGCAGCGCGTCATACTGCGCCGCGATCTCAGGGCTGAGTTCGGCGTGATCACCCTTGATCCACTCCCATTCGATGCCGGGCTGATCGAGCACGGTCAGCGGCGCTTGCCCGAACGTCGGCTCGCCTTTGGAGTCCAGCAGATCGCTGAAAATGCCAACCTTGAACGTCATGCCTTGTCTCCGATCGAATCGAGGACCGACCTCACGCCGGCCATCAGCAGGCCGTGGTCGGTGCCGGCCGCCATCATGTTGAAGCCGTGCGCCTTGTACTGCTTGGCCCACGTCGCATCGGTGGGCATGAAGCCGAGGCCCTTCTTGTTGGCGCGGCCCGCCTTCACGATGCGCTTGATGGCGTCCAGGTACTTCGGGTTGTCGAATTGCCCTGGGATGCCGAGGAAATTGGTCAGGTCGAAATGGCCGACCCACAGCACATCGATGCCATCGACGGCGGCGATCTCTTCGACAGCTTCCAGCCCGCGCTCGGTCTCGATCTGGGCAATGACCAAATTGCGCGCGTTGGCGGCTTTGATCTTGTCGGCAGGCGCGCCGGGCTCGTAATCATCATGCGGAAAACCGAACGCGGCACCACGGCGGCCGACCGGGGGATACCGTGTTGCCTCCGCGATAGTCCGCGCCTGCTCTACGCTCTCGACCATCGGGATCATGACGCCCTGGGCGCCGACATCCAAAGCGCGGGCCAGAAAGTGATATTCGCCGCGCGGCACACGCACCATCGGCGCGATGCCGGTGCCACGGCAGGCCGCGACCTGGGTTTTCAGCGTTTCCATGCCCATGCCGGCATGCTCCATGTCGTAGAGCACGAACTCGCACCCAGCGAGTTTTAAAACCTGCGCGATACCCGGCGAAAAAAACTCGAACACCATGGCGCCGAGCACCTGGTCGCCCTGCATGGCGCGCTCGCGCAGCGACTTTCCTGTCATGTTTCCGTCCCTCGGTTATCTTTAAGCATTGCTTGAGGCGCGAAACGAGCCGCACCCGTTGGCAGCATTACTGCCAGAGAATTTGCAATAACGCATCCTCCTGACAATCACAGCAGATGTGCGACGCCGGGCGGCATGGTTGTGAAGAGCGGATCGAATGGACGGCTCAGCGCCCCAGGCGCTCCGACATCATCGTGTCGTAATCGAGTTCGGCGATACGCCAATAGGCCATAGCCTCGGCCCGGAAGGCGTTATGGGATGCCAGCGTCGACTTGAAGAGCGAATTGGTTGCCGACAGCTCGGCGTAATACGCCTCGGCGCTCTGCCAGCAGGCATCCAGAACCGGCTTGGGGAACGCCCGCAGCATCACGCCCTGCGCAACCAGCCGCTTCAGCGCCGCTGGATTGCCGCGATCATATTGGGCCAGCATCCAGGCATTGGCCGCCTCTCCCGCCGTTTCCAGCGCTGCCTGATAGGAGGCGGGCAAGGCCGCCCAGGCCTTCAGATGGACCACCAGGTGCAGCATGGCGCCGCCCTCCCACCAGCCGGGGTGGTAGTAATACTTGGCAACCTTGAACAGCCCGAGTTTCTCGTCGTCAGCCGGTCCGACGAACTCCGCCGCGTCGATCGTACCCTTTTCCAGGGCAGCGGGAACCTCGCCTGGCGGCAGCGTGATTTTCTCGACGCCGAGCCGCGCCAGGATATCGCCGCCCATGCCACCGATGCGGAACTTTAGGCCCTTCAGATCGTCAACAGAGGCGATCTCCTTACGGAACCAGCCGCCCATCTGGGTTCCCGAATTTCCCATCACAAGCGCGGTGCAGTTGAATTTTTCCAGTTCTTTGGTGATGATCTCCCTGCCGCCCCCAGTTAGCCACCAGGAGTGCTGATGGCGCGCATTGAGACCAAACGGAATGCCGGTGCCGAAGGCGAATGTCGGTTGCTTGTCCGCGAGGGCATACAAGGGAGCCTGAGCGCATTCGACTGCGCCCGTCGTGACCGCCGTGATCGGATTTCGACCGACCTCCGCCGAGCCCGCCGGAAAGATCTGGATTCTAAACCTGCCGTCGGTCAGTGCCGCGACGGAGTGCGCCATGTGATTGGCGGCACCCATGATAACCTCGGCGGATCTGGGAAAGACGGACGCGAGGCGCCATGTAATGTTGGGGGTCGATTGAGCAATCGCCGGCTTGGCCAGTCCGGCCCCGATCGCGGATGCTGCGCCGGCAGTGAGAAAGACGCGCCGTTTCATGAACTGACCTCTGGCCTGACCTCGAACACGTTCGGGCGCTCACTATAGAAACGGATCGCACGCCTCGCCAGAACGGCAGCGTGCGAAACCCAGGGATAGATGAGGTGAACGAGATGGATCTCACAGCTCACTTCAGACGCATGGCCCGCAATAACGCCTGGTCGAACTGGCGTCTTTTCGACGTTTGCGGGCGCCTGAGCCGCGAGGACTATGCCGCCCCGCGCACCGGTTACTTCCCCTCGATCCAGCACACGATGGACCATATCCTGATGGTCGACTTGTATTATCTCGACGCGCTGGAAGGTTCGCGACGCGGTTTCGATCTCATCGCGCGCTGGCAGCCGATCACGGAATTCGCGGCGGTGCGGATGGATCAGATCGCCTCGGACCAGCGCCTGATCGGCTTTTGCGATCGCCTGACGCCCGATGAGATCTGCAAGGAAATCGTCATCGACCGCGGCCCCA
This sequence comes from Pseudomonadota bacterium, assembly GCA_023412745.1. Taxonomy (GTDB): domain Bacteria; phylum Pseudomonadota; class Alphaproteobacteria; order Rhizobiales; family Hyphomicrobiaceae; genus ZC4RG25. The sequence goes on from JAEZBZ010000054.1 coordinate 6,890, forward strand.
GCGGCTTAACGCGGGAAACCGTCAGCGATACGCTGGCGCATCTGTTCGTGCATCAGGTTCATCACCGTGGGCAGGTGCATGCAATGCTGGCCGGATCGCAGGCGGGCGCGCCGCAACTGGATGAGTATTTCCTGAGGTTCGACGCTGGCCGCCGCGCTGAGGATCTCGCGGCCCTCGGAATAGAAGGGCCCGAATCCATCTGCTGAGAGCGGCGTTACTGCGGAACGATCCGCGCGCCATCTCGCCCCTGCGAATTCGACCATGAAAATTAAAAGGCGCGGAGAGCAGTATTCGGGTCGGAAATTCCATCCCGCTGCCTCGCCGCGCCCACGCCGGGATACGCAATACCAAGTTCTCAGCGTGGCATAATTTAAGCC
>JAEZBZ010000319.1 GCA_023412745.1 Pseudomonadota bacterium
GTTGATGGCGGCGTCGGTCTGCAGGTAGTCGTCGTAGGGGCCGGAGTTGATATCGCGCGCCTTGGCCGAGATGATACCGACCGTCACCGAGCCACCCAGGCCGAACGGGTTGCCGATCGCCATCACCCAATCGCCGACGCGCAACGTCTCGGAGGATCCGAATTTGACCGCCGTCAGCGGCTTCTTGGGCGTAACCTTGAGCAGGGCCAGATCGGTCTTCGTGTCCTTGCCGACCACGGCATCGACCTTCAGCCGCGAGCCGTCGCTGAAGTTGATCATGATCTCGTCAGCGCCGTCGATGACGTGAACATTTGTCACGATCAGCCCTTGTTCGGCATCGATCACGAAGCCCGAACCGAGCGATGAGACCTTGCGATCCTGGCGTGGACGCCCGCCCTTCTTGTCGAAGAAGTCCTCGAACAGTTCCTCGAACGGCGAGCCCTGCGGCACTTTCGGCAACGGCGCATTGCTGGATTGCCCGGAGCCCTTCACCGTCTGGCTGGTCGAGATGTTGACGACGGCGTTGAGCAGCTTGTCGGCGACGTCAGCGACCGACTGAGGACCGCGCGCCTGCGCCGGTTCCACCAAGCCCAGCGCACCGAATGACAGCGTCAACGCCGCCACGACCCAGGAGGTCCGCGCTGGTTTCATCAGTTGCGCCAAGCCCGTCATACCAACGTCCTTTCGACCAGCGTAGGCACTTACAACAGGGCCGCCGCAAGGGGCTAAAAGCTCAGGCGACGACCTCGTCATCCTTCGATGGCAGTAAGCAATCTGTCAATGCGCCGGGCCCTGTTCGGCCTGTATTCACGAAGACTTCAACCGCGCACCAGCCAGACGACACAAACGCCGAGGGCGATCGCCATTACACCGCCAAGCCGCAAAGCTTGCGGCGGCGTTTCCGCCGCCGCCGCCAGAACCCTCATTGCCAGCCCTGGCACCGTTGCCCACAACAGGCCTTCGATGACCAGCACCAGCCCTAGGGCGACCATCAAGTCGCTCATTGCTTGGGCGACGCAACTGTCGGTGCAGCCGCCCGCGTGTTCACCGAATCCGAGAAGTACCGGAAGAAGTCACGGAAGTTCTCGGAATCCGGCGAAATCACCATGCGGGTATCGCCACGCTTCAGTGCGGTTTCGTAGGCCTCCATGGAGCGCAGGAACTGGTAGAACTCCGGATCCTGGCTGAAAGCCGAGTTCGAGATGCGGGCACGTTCGGCATCGCCTTCACCGCGCATTCTGCGGGCGTCGCGATCGGCCTCGGCGCGCATCACGGTGATCTGGCGATCCGCTTCGGCGCGGATACGACGCGACTGTTCCTCGCCCTGGGCGCGGAACTCGGCCGCTTCGCGCTGACGGTCTGTCTTCATACGCTCATAGATCGACGCCGAGTTTTGCGGCGGAAGGTCTGCGCGCTTGATGCGCACGTCGACGACTTCAATACCGAAGTTGCGCGCTTCCGTATTCACCTGCTGCAGGATCTGGCGCATCAGCTGCTCGCGACGATCGCGGACGGCATCCGCGAACGTGGCAGAACCCAGAACACGCCGCAACGAGCTGTCCAGGATCGGCCCAACACGCGTGCGCACGCCAATGTCGTTACGCACCGTCTGATAGTACTTCAGCGCATCGACGATACGATAACGGGCGAAGCTGTCGACGATCAGCTTGTTCTGGTCCGACGAGAACAGTTCCTGAGGTGTCGTCTCCAGGTCGAGGATACGCTTGTCGAAGTATTCGACGGTCTCCACCACCGGGATCTTCCAGTGCAAGCCTGCCTGATCGATGATCCGCTTGGGCTTGCCGAATTCCAGCACGAGCGCCTGCTCGTTCTGGTGCACGATAAACATCGAGAAGTAGGCCGCCGCGGCAGCCAACCCCAGCGCGACGAGAACCGCCATTGCAAAAGCACGCATGTTCGCGGTCCTCACTGCTTCCTAGATTGCTGCAATTGGTCGAGCGGAAGATAGGGGACAACTCCCTGCCCGGCCTTGCTGTCGATGATGATCTTGTCAGTTGAGGACAATATCCGCTCCATAGTCTCCAGATAGAGACGCTGTCTCATCAGATCCGGCGCCTTTCTGTACTCCTCGAGAACCTTAAGGAAGCGATCCGCTTCACCGTTGGCCTCGGCCACGACGCGCTCGCGATAGCCTTGAGCTTCCTGCAGGATGCGCTGGACCTCACCGCGCGCCTCCGGGATCACCTTGTTGGCATAGGCCTGCGCCTGGTTTTCGATACGGCGCTGGTCGATCGCGGCCGCCGCGACGTCACGGAACGCGTCGATGACCTGCGCCGGTGCTTCAGCACGCTGCATCTGGAGCTGCGTGATGTTGATGCCGGCCTTGTAGCTGTCCAGCGTGCGCTGCATCAGATCGCGCACATCCTGCTCGATCTGCGAACGCTTCTCGGTCAGCACATCCTGCACGCGGCTTTTGCCCACGATCTCGCGCATGGCGCTCTCGGCCACCTCCTTCACGGTGGTGTCCGGATTCTGGATGTTGAACAGATATTCCGACGCGTTCTTGATGTTCCACAGCACGACGAAGCCGATGTCGACGATGTTTTCATCGCCGGTCAGCATCAGACTTTCATCGAGAAGGTCCTGGCTGGCCGTACCGCGGCGGATTTCACCGGTTCCGCGCAGACCGATCTCGGTCCGGTTGGCCGTCGTGACCTTGGGCAACCGCACTTCTTCGATCGGGTATGGCAGCCTGAAATGCAGGCCCGGCGGCTCCTGGCGCTCGTACTTGCCGAAGCGCAGAACGACACCGAGCTCATCCGGCCTCACGGTAAAGGTGAAAGCATAAAAACCGACGATGGCCAGTGCCACGGCAGACAACAGAAGCATGAGTGGCCCAGGAACGCCCGAGCCATGCATCACCTGCTTGACCTTGTCCTGACCGCGCTTGAGCATTTCTTCGAGGTCGGGTTGATTTCCGCCGCCACCGCCGCCGCTGGGTCCCTGCCCCCACGGACCGCCGCCGCCCCCGCTCTTCCAACCACCACCACCGCTACTTTGATTATTCCAAGGCATCGATCAGCTTTCCGCTTCGTCCAAGTTGTCGGGTGTGCCGAGTTGCACCCGCCGCAAGGCGCAGGGGCGCC
>JAEZBZ010000134.1 GCA_023412745.1 Pseudomonadota bacterium
ACCGCCGGATCGACGATCTTCAGGCACACCGAGGTGTTGGACCGCGTCGCCTGATCGACCGCGAGATTGGCGATCCACGGTGTCTTCTCCACCCAGTCGAAGACCGCCTTGGCGTTGGCGTCGGCGCGGGCCTGAAGGCCCTTCAAGCCGCCGATCGTTTCCGCCCAGGCCAGCGCGTCGAGGTAATCCTCCACGCACAGCATAGACGGCGTGTTGATCGTCTCGCCCTCGAACACGGCCGCCTGCAGCTTGCCGCCCTTGGTCAGGCGGAACAGCTTCGGCATCGGCCACGCCGGCGTATAGCTTTCCAGGCGCTCAATCGCGCGCGGGCTCAGCACAAGCATGCCGTGCGCCGCTTCGCCGCCCAGCACCTTTTGCCAGGAGAACGTCGCGACATCGATCTTCGACCAGTCCATGTCCTGTGCGAAGGCCGACGACGTGGCATCGACCAGCGTCAGGCCCTTCCGGCTGGCGGGAATGAAGTCGCCACTCGGCACCTTCACACCGGAGGTAGTGCCGTTCCAGGTAAACACGACATCGCGGTCGAAATCGACTTTTGTGAGGTCGGGCAGCACGCCGTAGTCGGCCTCCAGAACGCGCACGTCCTTGAGTTTGAGCTGCTTGAGAATATCGGTGACCCAGCCCTTGCCGAAGCTTTCCCAGGCCAGCGCGTCGACGCCGCGCTCACCCAGCAGCGACCACATTGCCATCTCGAACGCGCCGGTATCGGAACCGGGCACAATGGCGCAGATGTAGTCCGCAGGCAGACCGAGGATCTGCTTGGTCTTGTCGATGGCGAGCTTCAGACGCGCCTTGCCGTCCTTCGCACGATGCGAGCGGCCAAGGAAACCGTCTTTGAGAGCTTGGGGAGTCCAGCCCGGCCGTTTGGCGCAGGGACCGGAGGAAAAATGCGCGCGCGCAGGCCGCCGAAGCGGCTTCGTCGTATCAGTCATAATCTACCCTTCCAGATAGCAGCTCCTCGGTGGGGAGGAGTGGCCCGCGGCGTTGGTGACTGAAACGACGGAAAAAGTCAATTAAATAGCGGTTATTTCTCCTGCGGCGACTTAGGTAGGAATTGGATCGGCGCCCCTCCGCGCGTGCAGGAAAGGCGCCGATCGCCGGCGCTACTGGATGTTCCAGCGCAAGCCGGCACGAATCTGATGCTCATGAAGATCGCCCGTCGAGAAGGTGCTGCGCGCTCCGCCGACGGTCAGGCTGGCATCGGCGCCGCCGATGTAGAGATAGCGATAGTTCACGTCCAGCATGGTGACCGGCGTAATCGCGTAGCTGAAGCCGGCCATCGCGGCGGCGGCGAAGCTTGCGGTATACGCGGTCTCTTCGGCGAACGACGTTCGCGCGAGGTTCGCCGGATCGACGCAATCGCCGGGCAACCCACCAGGCGCGCACTGATATTCCTGGTTGGAGAAATTGCGCCGGAGCTGATTGATCGAGAAACCAAGTCCGCCGCCGATATAAGGCGTGAACGCACCGTTGCGGGCGAAATCGATGTAGCCGTTGAACATCATCAGGCCGGCATTGAGTTGCGACCGGTCCTGCGTCTCGCCGTCGATCTGGTCGGCGCCGTCAATGTCCTGATCGTAGCTGTACGATCCACGAATGGTCAGGCGCTGCTGTGTACGACCTTCGAGCGTGACATCAGTGCGGAAGTTCGGGGACCAGTAATAGCCGAAACCGCCGCCGAAGCTGAACGTTGCGTCCGGTGTGCTGCTTGTGAAAGCCGCGAAACTCAGCGGACCGGCAAGATCCGCAGGCGGGTACAGGTTGTCGCCGTAAACAATACCGCGTTCGGACGGATCGGCGCTCATGAAGCCGGCCGCGAGGTCCGCGCGCAAATACCAGCGTGCGGTGGAATCCGGGATCGGTGCCGGGACAGGAACAGGAACGACGGCGCTGTCCTTATAGCCGCCGCCCTTGTAGACGACGCTTTGCGCCATCGCAGGTGCGGTTGCCAACAGCGATGCGCCCAGCATCAGGCCGAACAGTTTCGTCTTCATGTGCGTGGCTCCCCCGCCAACTGCCGTTCGTCTCCCTACAGACGAAACCGGCCTAGTCCCGAAACGCACGCTTACCGACGAACTGACGCTGAGCCTCCGCTCTTAAACTCTACTTTACCCATGCAGACCGCCCCCGGTCCGCGACCTGCCGTCGAACCCCGATCAGCGGAAATCGTAACGCAACCCGATCCGGAACTCGTGAGCGGTGATGTCCCCGACCTTGATCCGGTCGTAAGCCGCAACCCCGCCTGCGTCCCTCACCGTCCCCGTCTCGGCGTCGCCGAGGTAGAGGAAGCGGTATCCGATATCCAGGTGGAACGGCCCCCGTGCCTCCTGGTAGATGATCGGATCCTTGGCGCTTCCGCCCGGCATTGAGCGCGCACCGAAATTCCAAGACACGCCGGCCATAGCCGCACCGGCAAAGTTCCAGTTGCTGCCGCCATCGACACTGCCGCCTCCCGCGATCGAGCCCGACGACGTGCTGTGATGCACGGCACCGACACCGACACCGAGATAAGGCCGCCATTGCGTACCGATGTCGAAGTCGTAGTAGATGTTGGCCAGCAGCACCGCGCTGTCGACGCCGAAGCGCCGCTCGCCCGGAGCCGGAGCAAGATCCAGATTGGTCCCCTTAGCATCCGCCTCGAAGCGGTAGTCCCCCGTGATATCGATGCGCAGATTCCGCCCCACGTACATCCCAAGCCCACCGCCGAGAACGCCCGTGTCCTCCAGCGACCTGTTCGACAGCGCACCGTATCCCGCCTCGTGCAATCCCCCCGGACTGCTGATCGAGTATCCGCCGTCGATCCGGCC
>JAEZBZ010000139.1 GCA_023412745.1 Pseudomonadota bacterium
GCGCAGAGCTACGACAAGCAGAAGCAGCACGAGATGCCGCTGAAGCAATATCTCGAGGGCTGTCGCGAAGATCCGATGTTGTACGCCAGCGCGGCTGAGCGCATGATGAAGGCGATCGGCGAGCCGACATTCGTCGATACATCGAAGGATTCCCGGCTTGGCCGCATCTTCCTCAATAGGACGATGAAAGTTTATCCGGCCTTCAAGGATTTCTACGGCCTGGAAGAAACCATCGAGCGCATCGTCGGCTTTTTCCGCCATGCTGCGCAGGGCCTGGAAGAGCGCAAACAGATTCTCTATCTGCTCGGGCCGGTTGGCGGCGGCAAATCCTCCCTCGCCGAGCGCCTGAAGGAGCTGATGGAGCACTGCCCCGTCTATGTGCTCAAGGCTGGGGATGAAGTCAGTCCGATTTTTGAAAGCCCGCTCGGCCTGTTTGATCCGGTGACCATGGGTGCGGCGCTGGAGGAGCGCTATGGTATACCACGGCGGAAACTGTTCGGCCGCATGTCGCCCTGGGCGGTAAAGCGGCTCGACGAGTTCGGCGGCGACATTTCCAAATTCACCGTCGTCAAGCTGTATCCGTCGCGGTTGCGCCAGATCTGCGTTGCCAAGACCGAACCGGGCGACGAGAACAACCAGGATATCTCGTCGCTGGTCGGCAAGGTGGATATCCGCAAACTGGAATTCCACGGCCAGAACGACGCCGACGCTTACTCCTATTCCGGCGGCCTCAATCGCACGACCCAGGGTCTTCTGGAATTCGTCGAAATGTTCAAGGCGCCGATCAAGATGCTGCACCCGTTGCTGACGGCAACGCAGGACGGGACATACGTCGGCACAGAGAATGTTGGTGCACTGCCTTATCAGGGCATCATTATCGCTCACTCCAACGAAAGCGAGTGGCAGAGCTTCCGTTCAAACAAGAACAACGAAGCCTTCCTCGACCGCATCTGCGTGATCCAGGTGCCGTACTGCCTACGCGTATCGGAGGAGCGTCGCATTTACGATAAGCTTCTGGCGCAGAGCGAGGTCTCAGGCGCACCGTGCGCGCCTGGCACACTGGAAATGCTGGCGCAGTTCTCGGTTCTGACGCGGCTCAAGGAGCACGAAAACTCCAGCCTATTCTCGAAGATGCGCGTCTATGACGGCGAAAGCCTGAAGGACACCGACCCGCACGCGAAAACCATCCAGGAATATCGCGACGCGGCCGGCATCAATGAAGGCATGGACGGAACCTCCACACGCTTCGCCTACAAGGTGCTGTCGGAGACCTTCAACTACGACACGCACGAGGTCGCCGCGGATCCGGTGCACTTGATGTTCGTTCTCGAACAGTCGATCCGGCGCGAACAGCTCGCCGAGGAGAACGAGAACAAATTCATCGAGTTCATCAAGGAAGAGCTGGCGCCGCGCTATGCCGAGTTCATCGGCAACGAGGTCCAGAAAGCCTACCTGGAATCATACCACGATTTCGGCCAGAACCTGTTTGACCGCTACGTCGCCTATGCTGACGCCTGGATCGAAGATCAGGATTACAAGGATCCGGACACCGGACAGCTCATGAACCGGCAATTGCTGGATCAAGAACTGTCGAAGATCGAAAAGCCGGCCGGCATCGCCAATCCGAAAGACTTCCGCTACGAGGTCGTCAAGTTCTCGCTCAGGGCGCGCGCCAAGAACGGCGGCAAGAATCCGAGCTGGACATCCTACGAGAAGATCCGCGAAGTCATCGAAAAGCGGATGTTCAGTCAGGTTGAGGACCTGCTGCCGGTCATCAGCTTCGGCGCCAAGAAGGATGGCGACACCGAAAACAAACACGAGGAATTCGTGAGCCGCATGGAAGCGCGTGGGTACACGCAGCGCCAGGTCCGCCGTCTGGTGGAATGGTACATGCGGGTCAAGAAGTCCGGCTGAGGAGGTCGCGCGGGGCATGCATATTGTCGACCGCCGTCTTAATCCCAAGGCCAAAAGCCTTGGGAACCGCCAGCGTTTTCTCAGACGCGCGAAGGCCGAGATCAAGGAGGCTGTGCGCGATGCGATCAAGCGGCGCAAGGTTTCCGATGTCGAAGGTGGCGAAAACATCCGAATTCGCTCGAAAGGCTTGCGCGAGCCGAATTTCGGTTTGGGCTCCGGCTCCGGCGAACGCGATTTCGTCTTGCCGGGTAATCGCGAGTATTCCGTCGGCGACGTCATCCGCAAGCCGGAGAGCGGCGCCGGCGGCAGCGGCCAGAAGGGCAGCCCGGATGGTGAAGGCGAGGACGATTTCGTCTTCAACCTGAGCCGCGAGGAGTTTCTCGATCTGTTTTTTGAAGATTTGAAACTGCCGAACCTGATCAAGGCCAAACTGAAAGATTTGCGCGCGCCCGAACCCGTGCGCGCGGGCCACACGACCGAAGGTCCGCCGGCCAAGCTCAACCGGCTGCGTACCATGCGCAACAGCCTCGCGCGCCGGATCGCCCTGCGCCGTCCACGCGTTGCCGAGCTCGATGAACTGGAAGCGCAGATCGCCGCGGAAGAAGCCCGCGACACACCGGATCAGGAGCTTATAGCGCGGCTGAAAGCGCGGCTGTCGCGGCTGTCGCACATGCGCAAGGTGGTTGCATACATCGACCCGATCGACCTTACCTATAACCGTCATGAGCGACGGCCGAAGCCGAAGACGCAGGCGGTCATGTTCTGCCTGATGGACGTCTCGGCCTCGATGACGGAGTCGCTGAAGGATCTGGCGAAGCGGTTTTTCATGCTGCTTCATTTGTTCCTGTCGCGGCATTACGCAGAAGTCGACATCGTCTTCATCCGCCACACCACGACGGCGCAGGAAGTCGACGAAGAAACTTTCTTCCGCGACACCGAATCCGGCGGCACGGTGATTTCCACGGCATTGGATGAAATGCTGAAGGTGGTGGCGGCACGCTATCCCGTCGACGACTGGAACATCTACGCGGCGCAAGCCTCCGATGGCCATAACTTCGATGACGACATGGAGAAGTGCGTGACGATGCTGGAGCAGGACATCCTGCCCATCTGTCAGTACTTCGCCTACATCGAGGTGATGCCCGAAGGCCAGATCGCACCGATGCAGAGTGTCGCCTGGTCCGGCTATAGCGAGGTCGCCGGTGATCGCCGACACTTCGCGATGCGTCGCGTTTCGTCAGCGGGCGAGATTTACCCGGTATTCCGCGAACTGTTCTCCGCATCATCGGGCAGCGAAGAAAGGGCGGCGCGATGACGGCGACCACAACGCGCGCTCCGCTTTTCGATGGCGCTGAATGGGACTTCGATCTGCTCAAGAAAGGCTACGACGCCATTGAGGAGATCGGCGTCGGCGAGATGGGCCTGAACATCTACCCGAACCAGATCGAGGTGATCACGGCCGAGCAGATGCTCGACGCCTACGCCTCGATCGGCATGCCGAACATGTACCGGCATTGGTCGTTCGGAAAACACTTCGCGCGTGAAGAAGTATTGTATCGCAAGGGTGCGCGTGCGCTTGCTTATGAGCTGGTGATCAATTCCGATCCCTGCATCAATTACGTCATGGAGGAAAACTCCATGACCATGCAGATGCTGGTGATGGCGCACGCCGCCATGGGGCACAATCATTTCTTCAAAAACAATTACCTGTTCCAGCAATGGACCGACGCCACCGCCATTCTCGACTATCTGCGCTTTGCCAAGGAATACGTGTCGGAATGCGAGGAAAAATACGGCGTCGAAACGGTCGAGGCCGTGGTGGACAGCGCCCACGCGCTGATGCCGCAGGGGATCAGCCGCCATCCGGTCCGCCGCCAATCGCGCACCGCCGTGCACGACAAGGAACGCAAGCGGCGCGAACACGAGGAAACCACTTATAACGAGTTGTGGCGCACTGTGCCGCGCTCGCAGCTCGCGACCGAGCCGACGACCGCCGAGGCACGCGAGGCCGCGCAGGAAAGCCAATCGCTTGGCCTGCCGCAGGAGAACGTTCTCTATTTCCTCGAGAAGCATTCGCCAAAGCTAGACGATTGGAAGCGCGAGCTGCTGCGCATCGTGCGCATGCTGGGCCAGTATTTCTATCCGCAGCGCCAAACCAAGGTGATGAACGAAGGCTGCGCCACCTTCGTGCACTACGAGATCATGAATCGCCTTTATGATCGCGGGCTGATCACCGAAGGCTCGATGCTGGAGTTCATGCACAGCCACTCGTCTGTGGTTTACCAGCCGCGCTTCGAGGACAAGCATTTCGGCGGCTTCAATCCATATGCCCTCGGCTTCGCGATGATGCGCGACATCAAGCGTATTTCGGAAGAGCCCACCGCGGAAGATCGCGACTGGTTTCCCGAGTTCGCAGGCAATGGCGACGCGCTCGGTAATCTCAAGGAAGCCTGGGCCAACTATCGCGACGACAGCTTCATCCTGCAGTATCTCTCGCCGCGGCTGATGCGCGAATTCCGCATGTTCCAGATTCACGACAACACCAGTTCCTCGTTCGTCGAGGTCAAGGCTATCCATGACGAGACCGGCTATCGTCGGGTCCGCCGCATCCTGTCGGAACAGTACGACGCGGCCGGGCGCGACCCCGACATCCAGATCGTCAATGCTGACCTGTCCGGAGGCCGGCGGCTGACCTTGCAGCATCGTGTCCGCCGCGGCGTGCTGCTGGAAAAGGACCAGTGCGATCGCACCCTGCAACATGTGGCCCATCTATGGGGCTACCGGGTCAAGATGATCGAGGTGGACGGCGAGACCGGCAAGACGCTGAAAGAGCACGAGGCGCTACCGCTGCCTTGATCCGCCATCGGCGGATGTAAAGGCTTCCAACTCCTAGACCTTTGGCTAAGATGCCCTCCAAGCCTATGAATCAGGAGGATGTCCATGGCTGATACGATTGTTTTCCCCGGCACCGTCGAGTGGTCGGGCGAAAACCCCGGAATTTCTCTCAAAACTGACCCGAACGGACCGTTCGTTTCACTCGCGAGCTTCTTTCGTGTGGTGCTCTCGCCGCATGGCCGCGGACACGCGCTGGTGCTGTTGCAGTCGCCCAACGACGCCAATCCGCCGGCAGATCGCGCCAACATCTGCCTGACCGACAACGAGAAAATGGCGCGCTATCTGGTGAAGGATTTCGTGTCGCACTTCGGCACATTCAAAGGCCTGCCCGGCCTTGAGACCATGGCGTACAAGCCGCTCGACAGCGTCGAAGTCTCGGGCGATCCGTCCACCAGCTACAGCGAGATCGTCAAAGGCGCGGGCCTCGACGTCAAGCTGACCTGGAGCGGCCTTGGCAAGCCGTTCTGCTTCGCTCTGCTGCCGGAGCAATCGGCGACCGGCAAGCATGCCATGCCGAGCCTGTTCGTCGGCTGCGACGACGCCACCATCACGGTGAATGGCCGTGCGCTGCCGGGCAAACCGATCCCGCGCGTGATGGCCGGCAATTCCATCACGACCGCAATGCTGGCGTTTTCCGAAACCTGGATCCGCGCCTAGCTTTTACGTCAAAGGTCCACGCCACAAGGCGTGGGCCTCGCGCAGTTTTTTGCGTGTCCGATAGTTTCTATGGGGCGGACACGTTGAAACCGATTGACGCGATCTCATTCCCGCGCGAGCTTTAGGTGTAGCGTAGCCGGGTGAGGTTAGTTGCCGTCATGACGCTTTATCACTTCAAGAACTTTTCGCTGCTCGATCCCGAGCACGACGAACTGATCAACGGGTGCGAGTTGCTCATCGAGGGCGACACGATCCGCGAAGTCTCCGACAAACCGATCAAGACGGCCGATGCCAGCATCATCGATTGCGGTAAGCGCACACTGATGCCCGGCCTTATCGACAGCCATGTGCACGTCTTCCTCAGCGAAGTCTTCATCCGCCGCCTTGAGGATGTGCCGCTGACACTGATGACAGCGCGCGCCGCCCGGCTCATGGAGGGCATGCTGAACCGCGGCTTCACCAGCGTCCGCGATACGGGCGGAGCCGACTGGGGCATCAAGAGCGCCGTCGATCAAGGATTCCTGCCCGGACCGCGTCTGTTCATTGCGGGCAAGGCGATCGGGCCCACGGGCGGCCATAGCGATGGCCGTCGCCGCACAGATCCCGGCACGCGATGCCATTGCTGCAATGCGCTCGTCTTCACCATGGGCATTGCGGACGGCATCGCTGGCGTACGTCGCGCGGTGCGTGAGGAGATGCGCCAGGGCTGCGACCAGATCAAGATCATGATGTCCGGCGGCGTCGCCTCGCCGTATGACCCGCTCGACAGCCTGCAGTTCTCGCCCGACGAGGTGAAGGCTGCGGTGGAGGAGGCGCACGCCTTCGGCCGCTATGTCTGCGCACATGCCTATACGCCGGAAGCCATTACGCGCGCGGCCAATGCCGGCGTCCGTACCATCGAGCATGGCAACCTGATCGACGAGCCCGCCGCCAAGCTAATGGCCGAAAAAGGCATGTTCCTGATCGCCAACCTCGTCGCTTACTACGCCATGAAGGAACGCGCGGCCGAATTCGGCATGACACCGGAGATGCTGGAAAAGAACGATCTGGTGATCGACGGCGCGCTCAAATCACTGGAAATTTGCAAGCGCGCAGGCGTGCCGGTGGCCTACGGCAGCGATCTGCTCGGCCAGCTGCAGGTCGACCAGAGCCGTGAATTTGCACTGCGCCGCGAAGTCGTATCGCCCCGCGAAATCATCCGTTCGGCGACAACGATCGGCGCGCAGGTGCTGCGCCAGGAAGGCAAGCTCGGCTGCATCAAGGCGGGCGCCTTCGCGGATCTGCTGGTCGTCGATGGCAACCCGCTGAAGGACCTGTCGCTAATGGAAGGCCAGGGCAAGCACCTGTCCGTCATCATGAAAGGCGGAAAATTCCATAAGAATACGCTGCATTGAACCGCCAGCCTCGGCACCCCATTCTGCACTATCATCCAGGGCTTTGTGCCCGGGAGCCAATCCTCATCGGTCACCGCCGCCAGCTGATAGATCGATCCCGGTGATGAAAGCCTCGATCCTCGCTATTTCAATCGAACATCATGCCGTGGCGCGCCCCAGTTTGAGGCGGCAACCGCCATCCGCTCTACGTCCTCCGCGATCATCAGGCGGTCCGCCACGAGCTGCTCTGCCGCCGCGCGAATAGCCGCAACGTAGGCCGCCTTGTCGGCATACCGCTCCGCAATGGATTTGCGCGGATCGCCCGTCGCCTCCCTTTCCTCGGCGCTATCAGGAAATGGGATCGTGCTGCCGGTAAACTCATGCATCTGGCCGTTGCCGAAATTGCGCGCGCGCAGATTCCAGCCCGTGTAGGTCGCGAGCGGCGCACTCACCATCGGGGCGCGAACACCGGCCACGTCATTGCCGTCCGCATCGACCGACGGGATCAGAACCGTGTAGCCAGCCTGATCCAGCACTTCCGGCGGCTCGCGTAGAATGCCCTCGGAAAACTGCGGCCCGAAATCGAGGCGCGGCAGGCTGCTCGGACCTGACGGCACCGCGACACCCGGAATATGCGGAAACTGCGCCCGCCATTGCGCCGCGTCGATCAGCGTCCCATCCGAACGGCGCGGAATGCGGCTGGCCGGCGGCTCGGTCCCGTGCGTCGCCCACGCATCCATGGCGTCGAGCATGCCGCGAAACAGCATCGAGGTCCAAACGATGTTGATCGGCTGCTGGCAAACGCCCCGCGCTGGCGCCTTCGGCAACGGATCGGCAAAGTGCTGCGAGCTGGCCCACATGAACACCCGCACATTGTTTGGCTGATCGAGATCGTCGCCCTGCGTATCAGTGTGCACCAGCGATCCGCGCCGCTGCCAATATTCGGTGGCTGTTTGCGTGTGCAGCACCAGCGGATCGGTTTGTGGGCGCTTGAGAATGGCGTCGGTCGCGCCAGTGAAATGATCCGTCGATTGCGCATAAGAAAACGGGAAACGGTCGGCAGCGTTGAAGTGATCCTCGTACTGCTGGCCCGCCGGCGATACCACGCGCGCGAAGCGATGGTTCATCCACATCAGGCCGCCGCCCGAGACATGCGGAATGACGCCGTCGAAAACACGCCGGCCCGTTCCATCGTCATTGTAGCCATTGTAGAGAAAATCGCGGATGCAGCGCCCGGTCTGTGAACGGCCCCAGCCGTAGGCTTTCTCGATACATTGCCCGTCCGCGCGCAGCGGATTGGGCGTGTCTTGCGCGTCGGCTGCCTCGAACCGCAAGAAGCTGACGAACTCACTGACCACGAGATGCCCAAGGCCGAGCACCAGCGGATCCTGCGCTTCATAAAGCAACTCGTAAATCCAGCCGGTTTCAAACCCGGCCGGGATATGAATGTGCGTGGATGACGGCACGATCGCCCGCTCGGCGCCCTGGTTGTCGAGACCGCTACCCCCTTCAACGCGCGCGAACATCCACTGCGACGGATCGATAACCTCGCGCGGCGCGTAAGGGTAGCGGCGGCGCGTCAGCACGGCCTTCGAGGTGTCGCGCGACACCGCCGGATAGCTCTGCGTCGAGACCCAGGCGCTCAAAGGAAACGTCGTCATCCCTGGTTGATCGGCGATAAACTCACACCGCACCGTGCCGGTGATCGGTGCGCCGTTGTCCGACGCAACCGGCACATCCAGAACGAGCCGGTTGTCACCGGCCAGCAGATCGCCCTGCCAGGCCAGCCACGCCACAGTATATCCACGCCGCATAAGATAGCCGTTTCCGGCATGCGCGGCAGATGATGGATCATTCGACCCCGGAGCATCATTGAAGAATTGCAGACACCGTTTGTTACCGCGATTGGCCCAATCGAAAAACAACCGCCGATTTCCGCGCCTGGGATCGATCGGCTTCAAAATGAAGAAATCCGCGACGCATTCAACGTTGCCGTGCGCGTCGCGCGGGGCCTTATCGAGATCGACGATGGTCTGCTCCATCGCAATCGCCGGATCGATTTTGAATTTGGCCCTGCCTTTGATGCGCTCATAAGAGCCGCATCCCCCAAACGTCATACCTTCGGCGAATAGACTCCGTTCAATCACATCAATCGTCAGTTGCGTCCGCATGCCCCGGTCTCATTATCTAACGTTGCGCCGCTTGTTTCAGCGTTTCTATTTAAATTTGATCTTGCCTCGCGCGCCAGTTCGCGAGAAGCTTTTTTCCGCTGTACCGCGACTGACGCGATACAGATGATCGGCATTGCGCTGATCCCGTTTGAACTACCGAGGTGTGGGGTATGAGTATCGATACGCCCAAGTCACGGGCGCTGCTGTTCAAGAACTTCAACCTGCTCGATCCCAGGCACGACGAGATCCGCGGCGGCTATCAGGTTCTGGTCGAAGGCGATAAGTTCAAAGAAGTTTCAGAGAAACCAATAAAATCTGACAGTGCCGAGGTCGTCGACTGCGGCGGCCGCACGCTGATGCCCGGGCTGATCGACAGCCACGTGCACTGCATGCACAGCGAAGTTTATACGCGCCGGCTGGAAGATATTCCGCTGACGCTCGGCACTGCACGCGCATCCGTTCGCGTCCGCGAAATGCTAGACCGCGGCTTCACTACCGTCCGTGATACCGGCGGATCGGACTGGGGCCTCAAAGCCGCGATAGATCAAGGCTTTTTCCCAGGGCCGCGGTTGTTTATCGCCGGCCGATCGCTCGGCCCCACCGGCGGCCACAGCGACGGCCGCGGCCGCACGCAAGGACCGCCCGCCTGCTTCTGCTGCAATCAGCTAGTTTATCTGCGTCAAGTCGTCGATGGCGTCGACGAGGTACGCCGGGCGGTCCGCGAACAGATGCGGCTCGGCTGCGACCACGTGAAAATCATGGTGTCCGGCGGTGTCGCCTCCCCGTTCGACCCGATCGACTCCCTGCAATTCTCCATAGGCGAGATCCAGGCCGCAGTTGAGGAAGCGCACGCGTTCGGCCGCTACGTCTGTGCGCACGCTTACGCCGCGGAAGCTATCGAACGCGCGGTCTCAAACGGCGTCCGGACCATCGAACACGGCAACCTGATCGATGATGCCCGCGCCAAGCTGATGGCTGAAAAGGGCGCGTATCTCGTTGCCAATCTCGTCGCCTACGTGGCGATGAAGGAGCGCGCCGCACAGTTCGGCATGCCGGCGTCCATGCTAGAAAAGAATGAAGCCGTTCTCGAAGGCGGCTTCAAATCGCTGGAAATCTGCAAGCGAAACGGCGTGAAGGTTGCCTATGGCTCAGATCTGCTCGGCGCGCTGGCCGTTGATCAGAGCCGCGAATTCTCGATCCGAACCACCGTCCTGCCAGCCATCGATGTCATTCGTTCCGCGACGCTGATCGGCGCGGAAGTGGTTCGCCGCCCCGGCAAGCTCGGCGTCATAGATCCCGGCGCATGGGCTGATCTGATCGTTGTCGATGGCGATCCGCTGAAAGACATCACCCTGCTCGAAGGCCAGGGTAAGCATCTGAGCGCCATCGTGAAAGGTGGCGTGTTCCACAAGAACCGGCTCGGAACCGGCACATGAGATGAGAGTGACGATCACTTTGCGCTAGCAACGGAGGCAGCATGGCGGCACCGACGATGTTCGGCGCACGGCGAATGGGATGGTGGATGCTGCGCGGCGCGGCTGCCTTCACCATGCTCTACATTCTCACGCCACTGATCTTCGTCACCTGGCTGTCATTCTTCCGGCAGGAAATTCCGTCGTTTCCGCCTGAAGGCTATTCGTTACGCTGGTACAAAGAGATCGCGACCAACGACCGTTTTGTCAGCGGATTCCTGCTCAGCCTTCAGCTCGGCGTGATCGCGACCTGCCTCGGATTGATTGTTGGCGTTCCCGCTGCACTGTGCCTGTCGCGTTTCAAGTTCGCGGGCCGCGAGGCATTGAACAGCCTCATGCTGCTGCCATTGGTGGTGCCCGGCATCGTGCTCGGCATGGCGCTTTACGTCTCCCAGGTCGAAGCCGAAATCGCCACCGGCTTGCCGATCCTCGGCTCGCTGGGTGGGCTCATCATAGGCCACATCCTGGTAGTGATCCCATGGACGGTGCGCCTGGTGACCGCCAGCCTCGCCAGTTTCGACCGCACGCTCGAAGAAGCCGCGCAAAGCCTCGGCGCCGACCGTTGGACAACGTTCAAACGCATCACGCTGCCGTCAATTCTGCCTGGCGTGGTGGCGGCCGCAATGTTCGGCTTCGTGTCGTCATTCGGAAACCTGGAAATGTCGCTGTTCCTGGTTGGCCCCGGCCGCACGACATTGCCGATCGCCATTCTCCAATATCTCGAATGGAAAATCGATCCGACGATTGCCGCCGTTTCCGTCGTTCAAATTCTGCTAATCGGCACCGCGATGCTGATTACGGATCGTTTCGTAAAAATCAGCCGAGTTGTGTAACTGACCGATGGCAAGACTTGAACTTGATCGCGTTTCCAAGCGCTACGGAGATTTCCACGCCGTTCGCGATGTCACCCTCGATGTGGCGGATGGCGAATTCCTGGTCCTGCTCGGGCCATCGGGATGCGGCAAGACCACGACATTGCGCATGATCGCCGGCTTCATCGAACCGACCGGCGGCGCCGTGCGGCTCGGCGGGCGCGATATTAGCTGGGAGCCGCCGTGGAAGCGCAATACCGGCCTCGTTTTTCAAAGTTACGCGCTGTTTCCGCATCTGACCGTCAATCAGAATGTCGGCTTCGGATTGGAAATGCGCAAAGCCTCGCCTGAGGACATCGCCGAGCGCACCGAGGACGCCTTACGCCTCGTTCGGCTCGGCCACCTTGGTGATCGCCTGCCGCGTCAGCTGTCCGGCGGCCAGCAGCAACGCGTCGCGCTCGCCCGTGCCCTGGTCTTCCGCCCCGACGTATTGCTGCTCGACGAACCGCTGTCCAATCTCGACGCGAAACTGCGTCACGAGGTGCGCATCGAAATCCGCGAGCTGCAGCGCAAGCTCGGCCTGACCACTGTGATGGTCACGCACGACCAGGAAGAAGCGCTGACCATGGCCGATCGGCTGGTCGTCATGAGCGAAGGATCGGTGCGGCAGATCGGCACCCAGCGTGATCTTTATGAGCGGCCCGCCGATCGCTTCGTCGCCGGCTTCGTCGGCCGCAGCACCTTCATAGACGGCGAGGTTTCCAGCGGTGGCGTTTTCCGCACGCAGGGCGGCCTTACGTTGCGCTGCACGGAAAGCGCGCCAGGGCCAAGCACCCTGGCCATTCGCCCCGAGCGCCTGCTGATCGCGCCAGCCGCCATTTCCGAAGTCGATAATTGCGCCAAGGGAACTGTCGAGTTCGTGTCCTATCTCGGTTCGCAAATCGACATTCACATCCGCCTTTCTCCAGCCGAGCGCGTTGTTGCACAAATCGCCAATCGCTCCGGGCGCTTTACGCCGGACGTCGGCGATGACGTGTACGTGGGATGGTCATGTGGCGATGCGCGGGTATTCAGCGGCCGCGACGAGCATCACGCTTAGTCGCAAGATATCGGGTAAAAAAGGGAGCAGGAGCATGAAATCTCGCACTATGAATTTCTCGCGTCGACGCATCCTTCAAGGCGTGGCAACCCTCGGCAGCGCCACCGCACTGGGCGTCATCCCGCATACTTCAGCGAGCGCGCAGGCGAAAGGCAAAGTCGTTGTCGGCACCTGGGGCGGCGACTATGCGCGCCTCCTGAATAAGAACATCGAGGCCCCGATCCTGATCCCCCAGGGCTGGGAAGTCGTGCAGGATCAAGCCGGCGATCCGCAGCGCCGCAGTAAACTGCTGGCAGAGCGTCGCCTGCCGCGCGGCACGACGGACGTGCAAGGACTGTCCGGCGTCAACATGTACCAGATGCACGATGCCGGCATCTCGGCGGAGATCGATTATTCCAAACTCAAGAATGCCGCCAATCTGCTGCCAACGATGAAGGAGCCTTACGGCGTTGGCCATATCTATTCCGGCAAGGTCGGCGTCTATAACCCGAAAATGATCGAGAAAAAGCCGGCCAGCTACAAGGACATCTTCGATCCGAAATGGGGCAACAAGCTCGGCATCATCGACATCCAGTATCAATATACCATCGTCGCTGCGGCGCTCGCGGCTGGCGGCTCAACCAAAAACCTGGATCCCGGAAAGAAGCTGCTGCTCGAATGTAAAAAGGCCGGCATGCGCATTTATCCGACCAACGAGGCTTTCGCCCAAGGGCTGAAGGCGACCGAGTTCGGAACTGGCGTGATGTGGAAAGCCCGCGTGGTGCAGTGGCAGAACGCGGATATCCCCGTCGAAGCCATCACGCCGACGGAAGGCGCGCTGACGTATGTGTCCGGCTTCATCATTCCGAAGAACGCGCCCAACAAGGATGGCGCTTACGCTTACCTCGACGCCATGCTCGAGAAATCCGCGCAAGAGGCGTTTGCCGTTGACATGGGCTACAACCCCACCGTCACCAACGCCACCGTTGCCGACGACTTGAACAAGCGCATCGGCTTCACGCCCGATGAGGTCAAGAAGCTGGTCAATCTCGACTATGCCTACATGACCGAGCACGACGTCGCACTGAAAGAATGGTGGGACAAGGAGCTCAAGGGCTGACGTATCGCTGGCGCGCGATGACGGAACAACGCGATCCGTCATCGCGCAATCGACCTGCATTTCTCACCGCGCGGTGGCCATGGCACAGGCAGCAATCGAGGCGACACCGACAGGTCCCCGCGCATCGCGCGCGGCTTCCACATGGCTGTCGGCCGGCTCGCTGATCGGGCCGGCCACGATCATCGTCGTGATCTGCCTGCTGATCCCGATCTGCATTCTCTTTCGCTACAGCCTCAATCGCTTCGAGCCCCGGCTGATGATGGTTGAGGCGTTCACGCTGGAGAACTACGTCAAGTTCTTCACCGACGAATTCTACATCAACATCTTCTTCACCACGCTGCGGGTATCGCTGATGACAACGGCAATCTGCCTGCTCATCGGCTTTCCGCTGGCCTACGTGCTGGCGCGCACGCAGACACGCTATAAAAACCTGCTGATCATGCTGGTGGTGCTGCCGCTGTTCGTCGGCAATGCCGTGCGCGCTGCCGGCTGGATGATGCTGCTCGGCAGTAAAGGATTTCTAAATTCCAGCCTGATCGGTCTCGGAGTTATAAGCGAACCGCTGGAAATCATGTACACGGAGCTCGCGGTGATCATCGGCATCATCGCGGTCAACCTGCCGTTCATGGTGCTGACGCTGCAAAGCGTCATCGAAGGCATCGACCGCTCGGTCGAAGAAGCGGCCTTCAGTCTCGGCGCGCCGCCATCGACGATGTTCTGGCGCGTGCTGTGGCCGCTGGCCCTGCCGGGCATCATCGCCGGCACCATCCTAACCTTCATTCTCGCGATGAACGCCTACGCCACGCCGGTTCTGCTCGGCGGCCCGAAATTCAAGATGATGGGGCCGCTGGTGTTCGGCCAGTTTCAGCTCAACAACTGGCCGTTCGGCGCCGCCGTTGCGTTCATCCTGATGGCGACGACGCTGGTTCTCACCGCATCCGCCAACATCCTCATGCAGCGCCGCTATCGGCGCTGACGCAAGCCGAGCACATCCGTTCGAGCTGCTCGGGGTCGAACGCGCCGCAACGTCCGATGGCGACGAGCTGGCTGATAGCCGGAGCCGGCAATGCCTCATCCTCCAGCGTCACGCGCTTGCCGACGAGATGAAACACACCGCGATCCTCGCCATCAGCGAAACGCAGCACGCCCTTGGCGCGCAGGATTTCGACCGGAAAGGTTTGCATCATGGATTTGAACTTGGCGCGATCCAGCGGCGCCCCGCTCTGCCATGACCAGCTTTCGTACTCGGCGCCGTGATCGTCGTGGTGGTGATGATCATGGCCCCCATGATCATGATGCGCGTGATCGTGGCCGGCATGCGCGGCTTTCTGCCGGTCGCGTGCCTGGGCGAGCGTGCGCTCCGTGTCAGCACCCGAATCACCAAACAGCAACTCGCGCGGAACTTCGGCAAAGCGCGTACGAATGATGCGCACGTTCGGCATCGGCCCGGACAGCGTCGTTTCCGCCGCCGCGATATTCGCCTCATCCGCGACATCGCATTTGTTCAGCAGAATGATGTCGGCACAAATGGCCTGATCGATAGCCAGTTCCGTCGCCGCGAAATCGAGGTCCAGGAACCCTGTGGCATCGACGAGGCAGTAGATCGCTTCCAGCCTCAAGCGATCATTCAAGGTATCGTCAAGCAGCGCATCCACGACGGCCAGCGGGCGCGACACGCCGCTGGTCTCGATGATGATGTGATCGGGAACCGGCGCGTTGTCCAACAGCCGCTGTGCCGCCTCCACCAGATCATCCTTGATGGTGCAGCAGATGCAGCCGTTGGCCAGCGAGACCTGATCGGCCCCGGTCTCGACAACCAGTTCGGCATCGATGTTGATGGCGCCGAAATCATTCACCAGCACGCCGAACCGCACGCCCTGCGGGTCGGACAGAATGCGCTTCAGAAGCGTGGTTTTTCCCGCACCCAGGAAACCGGCGAGAATTGTCACCGGAACGCGGCTCACTTGCTCGTTACGCTGCGACATGCGCCAGATCTCGCTTGCACTGCTCACGCTTCACGCAGGCAAGCCTACACCGGCCACGCGCCGTCCGCAGCCCCGAAAGCGGTCTGCGGCAGCGCGGATGCCGGCCACTTCAAGCCGGCAGTGTCGCGAACGCCTGGGCCAGATCCGCGATGATGTCGGCGGGATCTTCCAGGCCGATGTGCAGACGGACCAGCGCGCCGCCGTTCCAGCCCTTGATGCCACCTTCCGGGTAAACCATCGCGAGGCTTTCATAGCCGCCCCACGATGCGCCGAGACCGAAATACTTAAGGTGATCGACCATCCGATCTACGTCGGCCTGCCGGATCGGCTTTTTGAACGCCACCGACAGCAGCCCGTTTTGGCCCGCGCAATCACGCTTCCAGATCTCATAGCCCGGATGCGACGGCAGGCCCGGATAAAGCACCTTGTCCACCTGCGGCTGCTTTTCGAGCCACGCGATGACTTCCTTGGCGTGCGCGACATGCATGGGGAAGCGGGCACTCACCGTGCGCAATCCGCGCAGCGCGAGGTAGGCGTCGTCCGGCGTCACCGTCTGGCCGAGCAGCCCGGCGTCGAAGGCGAGCTGTTCCGCAATCTCGCCCTTGGCCGTCACCGAGCCCATCATCACGTCGGAATGACCGGCGATGTATTTGGTGATGGCGATGATCGAGATGTCCGCGCCGAGCGCCAGCGGCCGATACAGCCCCGCCGCGCCCCAGGTGTTGTCCGCCGCGATCACGATGTTGCGGCCCTCGACGAGCTTCGCGATCGCGGGCAGATCCTGCATGTCGTAGATGATCGAGCCGGGGATCTCGAGGTAGATCATGCGCGTATCCGGGCGGAGCCGCTTGGCGATTTCCTCATGCCCGCCGGGATAGAATTCGCAGGTGATGCCGCGCGGTTCCAGATAGCGCAGCGCGATAGCGCGCGCCGGTCCGTAAATCGATTCCGACAGCAGAAGGTGGTCGCCAGGCTTCAGCATGGACAAGAAAACGTGCGCAATGGCGGAGAGACCAGTCGAGAACAGGTTGGTGCGATCGCCCTGTTCGATCTGGGTGATCGCGTCTTCCAGCGCGAACGTCGTCGGCGTGCCGCGCGAGCCATACGAGAAAACGCGCTCGTTCTTTTCGCGGCGACTGCGGATCGACTGCATCGCTTCCGTATCGCGGTAAAGCACCGTCGAAGCGCGCACCACCGGCGGGTTCACCGCGCCGGCTTCCTCTGTCTGTGGCGCGCGCGCCATGTGCACTAGTCTTGTTTTTTCACGCTCAGTCATAGGCATTCCTCAATACATGTCTCGCGCAGCATTAAGCTGCGCCTCACAATTTCAATGCTTCCGCCATGAAGGCGCGCGCTTCCGCTTCGAGCCAATACTTGACGCCGACGGCCGGCGTTGCGCGCCGTGCCCTACCGAAACGACGAACCGGACGACCGGCGGCGCTTTCGAGATGGTTGCGCAGATGCAGGTAGTAGCCCATGTTTTCCGGCTCTTCCTCGCACCAGACGACGTCGGCGTTGCCATATCCGTTGAGCACGCTGCTCAGCGCTTCGGTCGGGAACGGATGAAGCTGCTCGACCCGAACCAGTGCGATGGCCGCGCCCAGTTTGTTGTCGGCACGCGCCTGTGCGAGTTCGTAGTAAACCTTGCCGGTGCAGACGATGACGCGCTTCGGCGCGCGAACGCTCTCATCGCCAATCACGGTGCGGAACGCCGTGCCGGGACCGAAATCGCTCAACGACGACACGCAAGCCTTATGGCGCAGCAGCGCCTTCGGCGTCAGAACCACCAGCGGCTTGCGGAACGACCAGCGCATCTGGCGACGCAGCAGGTGGAAGAAGTTCGCCGGCGTCGACGCATTGGCGACCACCAGATTGTCACCCGCGCCCGCTGCCAGCAGGCGCTCGGGCCGGCCGGTGGAATGATCCGGCCCGCCGCCATCGAGACCGTGCGGCAGCAGAATGACGAGGCCGCACGATCGCAGCCAGCGATCTTCACCGCAAACGATGCACTGATCAAACACAGGCTGCGCGATGTTCAAAAATTCCCCGAACTGCGCCTCCCAGATCACCAGCCGCCGCGGATCAGCGAGGCTCATGCCGTACTCGAAGCACAGCACCGCGTGCTCGATCAGCGGCGTGTTGTGCACTTCCGCAACCGCGGAATCGTGCGGAACGCCGGTGAGAACCAGGTGCCGTGCGCCGGTTACCTGATCATGCAGCTCCAGGTGCCGCTGCGAGAATGCTCCGCGCACCGCATCCTGCCCGCTGAAACGCACGTCGCGGCCTTCCGCCAGAAGCGACGCCATGGCCAGCGCTTCGCCGGTCGCCCAGTTCATGCCTTCGCCGGTCGTGAACGAGCGCCGGCGCTCATCGAGGAACCGCGCCACCTTGGGATCGACATTGAAGCCATCAGGCAACGTGGTCAGACCATCACCAAGCCGGTGCAGATCGTCCAGCGACAAGCCGGTTTCCGGCGCCGTCAGCATATCGGCGCCGGTGCCCGCCGTGATGCCGGCCCACGCGCCATCAAACCGGTCGGCAATATTGACGGCGTAGGACTTGGCCGCGTCGAAGCCGGCCTTGATCTCCTCGGTCATCGCCTCAACTGTGTCGGCGACAATACGATGCGCCTGCTCGGCATTGGCCAGCCGCGCGGCATAGATCTCGTGCACCGGCGGGCGCGTGTCGATCGCCTGATACATCTGCGGCTGCGTGAAGCGCGGCTCGTCGATCTCATTGTGGCCGGGCCGGCGATAGCAGACCATGTCGATAATGATGTCGCTGGCGAACGTCGCACGCCACAACGCGGCCACCGTCGCTACGCGATGCACCGCATCGGGATCATCGCCATTGACGTGAAGCACCGGTGCTTCCACCAGCTTGGCGATGTCGGTTGGATGCCGCGCCGAGCGTCCATCGCCCGGCAGCGTGGTGAAGCCGAGCTGATTGTTGATCACGACGTGGATCGTACCGCCGAGATTATACGGGTCCAGCTTCGAGAGCTGCATCATCTCGGCGACGAGGCCCTGCCCGGCGAAACTGGCGTCGGTGTGCAGCAGCAGCGGCAGGATCGCCGCCCGCGATTCATCGGTCAGCGACACCGACTGCTTGGCGCGGGCGCGGCCCTGCGCGATGATCGGCACAAGTTGCAGATGCGAAGGATGCGGCGACACCGAGAAGCGCACGCGGCGGCCGTCGATCTCGCCTTCGGCCGAATAGCCCAGATGGTAGGAGACATCCGACGACACCTCCATGCCTTCGGGCACGGCCGGCTTGCCCTGGATTTCCGCCAGCAGTGCACCGAGCGGCTTACCACACACGTTGACGAGCAGGTTGAAACGACCGCGATGCATGCCGCCAATCACGACGTCCTGCACGCCATGGTCCGCACTCGTCGAGATCAGCGTACGCAGCAGGCCGACGAAGCTCTCCGCGCCGCCAAGGCCAAACAGCCGCGCGCCGGGCAGACGCTGTGACAGTACCGTTTCGAAGGTATGCGCCCGGGCAAGCGCCGCGAGCAGGCGATGTTGGCTGTCCTCTCCCAGTGTACCAGCACGCTCAGCCTGTCCCGCAAGCCATTGACGACGCCCGATATCCTGGATGTGGCCGAACTCCCATCCGATGGCGCCGCAATATGCCGCTTTGAGCGGCGCGATCGCAGCGGCGGCCTGATCGGGATCAATCCCGTAGCGCGCCGGATCGAGCTCAGGGACGGTCGGCACCGCGGCCAAGCCGAGCGGATCAAGCTGGCTCTTCAGGAAGCCGCGGTCGCGATATGCCTGGGTCAGCGCCACAAGGCCACCCGCCGACGCCGAGGCTGGCGGCGGAGCTGCGGGCGCGGACGGCGTGAACAGGGCGTCAAGCGCACCAGGATCACCCACTCCGGGAAAGTCGTCGGAGATCACGTCGCGCCGCAAGTGCTCATTCATCTTCGATGGCTTCATTGCTGGGAGCGCAACGCTCCAGAGGACATTGTTGCTATCTTTCGTGCTAACTGTTAGCGCACAAAGTCCAATGAGGGAAATGCCCTATGTCTGCACCACTGTCTCATATCCGTGTCCTCGACCTGTCGCGCGTTCTCGCCGGGCCGTGGGCAGCCCAGTATCTGGCGGACATGGGCGCCGAGGTGATCAAGATCGAGCGGCCCGGCGAAGGTGACGACACGCGCGGCTGGGGCCCGCCATTCGCGCGCGAACCGAGCCCGGAAGATCCGGGGCTGTCGGCTTATTTCGTCTGCGCCAATCGCGGCAAGAAGTCGGTCACGGTCGATATCGCGCATCCTAAGGGCCAGGCACTGATCCGCAGCATCGCCAGCCAGTCGGATGTGCTGATCGAAAATTTCAAAGTCGGCGGCCTCGCCAAGTATGGCCTCGACTACGCCTCGCTGAAGGCCGTGAACCCGAAACTGGTTTACTGCTCGATCACCGGCTTCGGCCAGACCGGACCCTACGCGCCGCGCGCCGGCTATGACTTCCTGGTGCAGGGCATGGGTGGCCTGATGAGCGTCACCGGCGAGCCCGACGGCGTGCCGGGCGGTGGCCCGGTGAAAGTGGGCGTCGCCATCTCCGACCAGATCTCCGGCATGAACGCGCTCGCCGCGATCCTGACCGCGCTGGTCAAGCGCGAGCGCACCGGGGAAGGCGAGCACATCGACGTCGCCCTGCTCGACAGCACCGTTTCCATGCTGGTCAATCAAGCGTCGACCTATCTCGTCGCCGGAACCGTGCCGCAGCGCATGGGCAATGCACATCCGACCGTGGTGCCCTACCAGGCCTTCCGCACCAGCGACGGCCATATCATTCTGGCTATCGGCAACGACGGCCAGTTTCAGCGCTTCTGCGCCGTCGCGGGCCAGGAAGGACTGGCCTCTGACGAGCGCTATCGCACTAATGCGGCGCGCATCATCAATCGCGAAACGCTGATCCCGCAGATCATCGCCGCCATCGCGCGCAAGACCACTGCGGAGTGGATTTCGCTTCTGGAAGCGCGCGCCGTGCCGTGCGGGCCGATTAATACCATCGATCAGGTGTTTGAGGATCCGCAGGTGCAGGCGCGCGGCATGCGTCGCGTTCTGCAGCATGAGCGCGCCGGCCCGCTGGCCGTCGTTGCCAACCCCGTGCGCATGGCCTCGCATGATACGACGGCGGCGAAGGCTCCACCGTTGCTCGGCGAGGATACGGATGCCGTGCTGAAGGATGTGCTTGGCCTGTCAGCCGACGACATCGCCGCGCTCAGGGCAGACAAGATCGTCTGATCGACGCTCAACGCAGCGCCGCCCTCAGGCGGCGTCTTCGTTAGCGGCCGCTTCGCGCTCGGCAGCTTCCTTGGCGCGTTGGCGTTCGCGCAAGGCAGCCTTGGCCAGCAAATGCGCGCTGACCGGCGCCGTGATGAACAGGAACATCGCAATCGCCAGCTCCTGGGCGCCTAGTCCTGTGTCGTCCGCGCTGAAATGCACCACCGATGCGATGACGATCGATCCGACACCCATCGTCGTCGCCTTCGCCGGCCCATGCAGGCGCGAGAAGAAATCCGGCAAGCGTGCAAGGCCCACTGATCCCAGCAGAGTGAAAGCTCCACCCACCAGAATGAACGCCGATGTGATGAGTTCAAGCAGCACTGCTTCCGCCTACTCGAAGATGTTGCCGCTGAGGATGAACTTGCACAGCACGGCCGTACCAACGAAGCCCATCATGGCCACGAGCAGGGCTGCATCGAAGAAAATCGCCGTGCCAAGCTTCAGGCCGAACAGCACGACCAGCGCGATGGTGTTGATCGACAGCGTGTCGAGGGCCAGGATGCGATCGACGGCTTGAGGCCCGCGCACCAAACGGTAAACATTCAACGCCATCGCCAAACAGACCATTCCGATGGCTGCGGATATCGCAAAGCTCAGCATCCGAAGATCTCCTTCAATGGCCTCTCGTAGCGCGACTTGATGCGCGAGATGAGTGCTTCTTCATCGTCGACATGCAGTGCGTGCAGGATCAGAGCCCAACGCTCGCGGTCTACATCGACCGATACGGTTCCGGGCGTCAGCGCAAGGATGCTGCCCAACAGGGCGGCGATGAAGACGTCTTCCTCATCCAGCGGCACCTCGACGAAGCTGGACTGCAAGCGGTCCGTCGGCCCGAGAACCTGGCGCGCCACCACCCAATTGGCCACGACCATGTCGAGCAGGAAAACGATGAAAAGGCGCAGCGCCGTCAGCGGTTTCAGGATCGGGCGGCGGTCAGGCCAAAAGCGCACCAGCACCTGCGGCAGCCCGATCCCGATGACGGCTGCCAGAGCGAAATTGCCCACGCTTAACGTCGAAGCGAGCAGCATCCACAGCACGAAGATCGTGATGGTCAAACCTGGATGAGGCAGAAAGCGTTGGGTCATCGTGGCTTACGCTCCCTGCCAATGTCTGGTTCCACGCCAAGAACGGCATCGATGTAGGCCTGACGCACCGCGAGTTGATCGGCGGCAGCATGCGCATAGCGTGACACCGGCGCCGACATCAGCGTGAGACCCGGACTGGCCGCAACGATCATCACCAGCGCCAGCTTTCGCCAGGGATTGGAAGGTGGCAAAGCGGGTTCTGCTTCATCCGCTTTGGGCTCCCAGAAAATCACACTTGCGGCGCGCCCGAGCACCAGGCCAACGACGAGGCTCGACACCAGCAGCGCAATCCAGATCGGCACGCTCCACTCGGTCGGCTGCACCGCTTGCATGATCATCAGCTTGCCCAGGAACCCGGACAAGGGCGGCATGCCGCTCACGCCGACGGCCAAAATCAGGAAAGCGGCACCGAACGCACGCATATCGCGCATGCGCGCACCACGCTCAAGAAAGTCGCCATGTTCACCACGCTGTCGGCCGATGGCATCAGCCAGCAGAAACAAACCGGCGGTGATCAGCGTGGAATGGATCATATAGTAGATCGCAGCCGAGTTGCCTGCGATGCTCGGAAGACCCACCGCAGCAAGCAACGTGCCGGTCGACACCATCACAAGATAGGCCGCGACCATCGCTAGCCGCTGGGACGCCAGCACTCCGATCGTTCCCATCGCGATGGTCAGAACGGCAACCGGCACGAGCCATGGCTGGAGAATGTCGGCCATAAACGACGCGTTGGAGAAAACGACTGATGTCATGCGCAGCAGCGCATAGATGCCGACTTTGGTCAGAATTGCGAACAGTGCCGCAACCGGCGCGATGGCGTTGCCATAAGTATGAGGCAACCAAAACGCCAGCGGCACCAGTGCTGACTTCAGCGTGAAAACAACGATGACCAGCACCATCGCGGACCGGACAATCGCCTCGTCGGCCTGCGGCACGGATGGCAGGACGAACGCGATATCGGCGATGTTGAGCGTGCCGATCGTGCCGTAGATGAGCGCCAGGGCGATCAGGAACAGCGACGAGCCGATCACGTTCAAAACCACGTAGATCAGGCCAGCCCGCGCCCGCAGCAAACCGCCACCCTGGGCCAGCAGGCCATACGAGGCCAACAGCAGCATCTCGAAAAAGACGAACAGATTGAACAGGTCGCCGGTCAGGAACGCACCATTGATGCCAGCGAGCTGCAGTTGGAACAGCGGATGGAAAAGCTGCCCCTTCTGATCCATGCCGGACAGGGCATAAAGCAGCGCCGGAAGCGCCAGCGTGGCCGACAGGGTCAGCATGATGGCCGTCAGCCGGTCGAGCACCAGCACGATACCGAACGGCGCGCTCCAGCCTCCGATCGCATAGACCGACATTGCCTTGCTGGCAGACAGCAACAGCACTCCGGCAACGACCACTTGCACTAGAACCGAGCCCAGCGCCACCGAGCGTTGAAGCTGCAGGCTGGTCGGCTTGGATGCCAGACAGACGATGGCAGCCAGCAGCGGCACAAGGATCGGCGCGATGAGAAGATGTGTCACCGCGGCGTCTCCCCGGCGTCGACGCGATCGTTGCCGGCCTCTCCCTTTATGCGCAGCGCCAAGGCCACCAGGTAAGCGGTCATGCCGAAACTGATTACGATCGCGGTCAGCACCAGCGCCTGTGGCAGCGCATCGGCGAAACGCTCATTGCCTTCCACGATCACCGGCGGCGCTCCGACGAGCACGCGTCCGGACACGAAGATGAGCAGGTTCACCGCGTACGAGATGAGCGTGATGCCAAGAATGAGCGAGAACGTCCGCTCGCGCAGCATCAGGTAAATCCCTGTCGCGGTCAGAACACCGATGGCGAACGATATGATGATTTCCATCGGTTAGCCCCCCTCAACCCGGTCGGGCAACTCGATTTCCCTGTCACTCAGCTTCCCGATTTGCGACAGGATCGTCAGCACGCAGCCCACAACGACGAGATAAACGCCCACATCGAACACCATGGCCGAGGCCAGCTCGACGTCGCCGATGAGCGGGATATGGAAATACCCATGGGCGCTGGTCAGATACGAGGCGCCGAAAGGGAGACTGGCCAGACCCGTTCCAGCGGCCAGTGTCAAGCCGAGCGCCATGGCGCGGAGATAATTGAACCGGAACCGCACCGGCGGAAAATCGATGCCGCTGGCGACGTACTGCAGGATCAATGCGACGGCGGTGATGAGACCGGCTATGAACCCACCACCGGGAAGGTTGTGGCCGCGCAGCAAGATGTAGAAAGACACCACCAGCGTCAGCGGGAACAACGGCCGCATCAGCATGGCCAGCATGATCGGATGCCGGTCCGCCTCATTGGCGGCCGGTGGCGGAAACGAGCGCAACCGCAAGCCGTCAAGGAGAACCACCGTACCCAGCGCTGCCATGGTCAGCACGGTGATCTCGCCAAATGTATCGAAGCCGCGGAAGTCGACCAGGATCACGTTGACGATATTGGTTCCGCCGCCGCCCGAAACGGCGTTCTGGGCATAGTAATCCGACATGGTCGAGAACGGTCGCGTCAGCAGCGCATAAGACAGTGCCGTCATGCCCACGCCGCCAACCACCGCCAGACCGATGTTTCCCCACCGTCGCAGCGGCGTCACGTCGTCAGGTGCCTCGGCGGGGATGTAGCGAAGCGCCAGCACCAGCAAGACGATCGTCACCACTTCCACGGAAAGCTGGGTCAGCGCCAGATCCGGACCCGAGAAGCGGATGAAGCTGAGCGAGATGATGACGCCCACCGTGCTCAGGTAGATGATTGCCAGCATGCGCCGCCGATGATTTACGACGACGCCGATGCTGGCGACGACAAGTATGGCGAAGCCTCCGAACGTCACGATGTCAGGCGGGATCGCTTCCAGCGGCCCACGTAGCGGCGCGACGTATCCGGTCAGATAGGCCCAGAAGCCGATCACCATCGTCCAAACGAGCAGCGCGGTGATGTAGCGGCGCAGCGAGAGGTTATCGATCGCCGCGACCAGGATTTGCGCGGCCTGGGACAGCCACTTGTACAATCGCTCGAACGCCACGCGGCTGTGCAGCTTCGGAAAGTAGCGATCGTGGAGTTCGTACACTTTCGGCGAGTTGGCGTAGTAGAAGATGCCGCCCGCAATCGCGACGAAGCTCATGATCAGCGGCAGGTTGAAACCGTGCCAGATCGCCAGTTCGTAGTGCGGCACCGGCCCCGGCAGAACAGCATTGGCGGCAGCCGCCAGAATATCACCGACGATGAACTGCGGTGCCAGGCCCACCGCCAGGCACAGCAATACGAGAATATCGACCGGCAGACGCATCCACAGCTCCGGTTCGTGGGGCTGCCTTGGCAAATCCACGGGCTCGCCGCCGAAAAACACGTCGTGGATGAACCGCGTCGAATACGCGACGCTAAGAATACCGGCGACGGTGGCGAACATCGGCAGGCCCCAGGCGGAAAACACCCCCGCGCCTGCCGTATCGACAGCCTCGGTGAAGAACATCTCCTTACTCAGAAAGCCATTGACGAGCGGAACGCCCGCCATCGACCCGGCCGCGACGATACCCAGCAGGGCTGTATAGGGCATGTAGGCGAACAGACCATTGATGCGCCGCATGTCGCGGGTCCCGCATTCGTGGTCGATGATACCGGCCGACATGAACAACGACGCCTTGAAGATGGCGTGGTTGATGATGTGGAACACCGCCGCCACCGCGCTCATCGGGGTATTCAAGCCGAACAGCAGCGTGATGAGCCCCAAGTGACTGATCGTCGAATAGGCGAGCAGACCCTTGAAATCATGCTGCAGCATGGCGTGATAGGCGCCATAGACCAATGTGATGGCACCGATCGGAAACACCAGCGCCAGCCAGAGATCCGACCCCGACATCGCCGGATAGATCCGCGCTAGCAGGAACATGCCGGCCTTCACCATGGTCGCGGAATGCAGATAGGCGCTGACCGGCGTCGGCGCTGCCATGGCATTCGGCAACCAGAAATGGAACGGGAACTGCGCCGACTTGGTGAACACGCCGAGCAGGATCAGCACAAGCGCCAGCGGATATAGCGGGTCGCCGCGGATCAAGTCGCCATTGTCGAGGATGCGCGAGAGGTTGAAGCTGCCCGCGATGCTCCCGAGCACCAGCACACCGGCCAGCAGCGCCAAGCCACCGCCGCCAGTCACGGCCAGCGCCATGCGGGCCGCGATGCGCGCGTCATGCGCCTCGTGCTTATAGGAGATCAGTAGAAATGAGGTGATGCTCGTGACTTCCCAGAACAGCACGAGCTGAATCATGTTCTCCGACAGCACCATGCCGAGCATGCCGCCGGCGAAAGCCAGCAAGAGCCCGTAGAAGCGGCCCAGGCGATCCGCCGGAGAAAGGTAATAGGCGGCATACAGAACGACAAGTATGCCGATCCCGAGAATCAGGATCGCAAACAGAAGCCCTAGACCGTCCAACCGCACCGCCAGGTCGATACCCCAAGCGGGCAGCCAGGACCATCTCGCCACCACCGGCGTGCCAGCCAGAACACCCGGCACCAAGGGCACCAGCAGCGCAAGACTGACGAACATTGCCCCAGCGCTCCACCATGCGGCCGCTCCCCGGCTATTTCGGCTGGACAGAACAACAAGCGGGATGGAAGCAAAGAGGACGACAATGGACAGGACAAGCAGGGTGACGGTCATACTTGCCTTATAGCAAGCGGATCACCGATTTCGAGCCGAAAGAGCGGATGTTACCTGCAGTTTGATGTCGCGTACGGCTATCGATGCCGCACCGCCCGCGTCCTGTCTTTGCAATGTGACGCAGGCCGTGCAACGTAGGGGCTCGCCATACGCACCCACGGCTCTGGTCCGATGCCCGAGCCAGTGGACATTCTGTAGACCTGGGGAAGACGTCCTAGATGCCTGAATCGAGCCACGAGTCCGCCTTCAAGAAGAGCGCACTCGATTATCATGAATCTGACCCACCTGGCAAAATTGCCATCCAGGCGACCAAGCCGGTCGCCAACCAGCGCGATCTGGCCCTCGCCTATTCTCCCGGCGTCGCGATCGCGTGTATGGCGATAGCGGAAGATCCCGCTGCGGTGTCGCGACTGACGGCGCGCGGAAATCTCGTCGGCGTCATCTCCAACGGCACCGCCGTGCTCGGGCTCGGCGACATCGGACCCCTGGCCTCGAAGCCCGTCATGGAAGGCAAGGCCGTTCTGTTCAAGAAGTTCGCGGGCATCGATGTATTTGATATCGAGGTCGACGAACGCGAGGTCGATGCCTTCGTCGAGGCCGTGGCCCGGCTGGAGCCGACCTTCGGCGGCATCAACCTCGAGGACATCAAGTCGCCCGAGTGCTTCGAGATAGAGCGCCGCCTCAAGGAGCGCATGCGTATTCCCGTATTCCACGACGACCAGCATGGCACCGCCATCGTCGTCGCTGCGGGCATCCTCAACGGCCTGAAACTGGTTGGCAAGGCGATCGGCGATGTGAAGCTGGTCTGTTCGGGCGCGGGCGCTGCCGCTCTCGCCTGTCTCAACCTGCTCGTCGCGCTCGGCATGAAGCGCGAGAATATCTTCATCTCGGACATCAAAGGTTGCGTCTACGCCGGACGAACCGAACTGATGGATGACTACAAGGCGCCGTTCGCGCAGGTTACCTCGGCGCGCACGCTGACCGACCTGATGCCCGGCGCCGACGTGTTCCTCGGCCTGTCGGCCGCGCGCATCGTCAGCAAGGACATGATCGCCGTTATGGCCGACAAGCCGCTGGTGTTCGCCCTGGCCAATCCGACGCCGGAGATCATGCCGGAGGACGTGAAGGACGTCCGTCCCGACGCCATCATCGCTTCGGGCCGCACGGATTACCCAAATCAAATCAATAATGTACTGTGTTTTCCGTTCATTTTTCGTGGTGCGCTGGACGTCGGCGCCACCACCATCAACGAGGAGATGAAGAAGGCCGCCGTGAAAGCACTTGCGGGCATCGCCGAAAGCGAGGCGTCCGACATCGTGCTGTCGGCCTATCGCGCCGAGAGCTTCGTATTCGGACCGGAGTACATCATTCCGAAGCCGTTCGACCCGCGCCTGATCACCGAGATCGCACCGGCCGTCGCCAAGGCGGCGATCGACAGCGGCGTCGCGACACGGCCCATCACTGACTTCGATGCCTACCGGGAAAAGCTATCGAGCTTCATCTATCGCTCGGGCTTCCTGATGCGGCCGATCTTCGAATCCGCAAAATCCGAACATCGCCGCGCCGCCAAGCGCCTTGTCTATGCCGAGGGCGAGCACCCTTTCGTGCTGCAGACGGCGCAGCAAGTCATCGCGGAGGGCATCGCGCGTCCGGTGCTCGTCGGCCGCCGCCGCAACATCATGCGCATGCTTCCGCACCTCGGATTGAGGATGCAGGTCGACAAGGACTTCGACATCTTCGATCAGGAGAGCGACCCGCGCGTCCCCATCATGACCGAGGAGTACTGCCGTCTGGTCGAGCGGCGTGGCATTTCGCCGAGCCATGCTGCACGGATCGTGCGGGCGGGCTCCACGGTC
Organism: Pseudomonadota bacterium; assembly: GCA_023412745.1. GTDB lineage: Bacteria > Pseudomonadota > Alphaproteobacteria > Rhizobiales > Hyphomicrobiaceae > ZC4RG25. The sequence goes on from JAEZBZ010000139.1 coordinate 28,387, forward strand.
ATCGCCGGCCTTCTGCTCAAACGTGGCGACGCCGACGCCATGATCTGCGGCGCGGTCGGACGCTATCAGACCCAGCTTCGCCACGTCTCGCAGGTGATCGGCCGCCGCGGCGGCGTGCGCGGGCTTGCCGCACTGTCTGGCCTGATCCTGCCGACCGGCCCGCTGTTCATCGCCGACACCTACGTCAACAATAATCCGAATGCGGAGCACTTGGCCGAGATCACGCTGCTCGCGGTCGAGGAAGTCCGACGCTTCGGCATCGAGCCGAAAATCGCCCTGCTGTCTCATTCGAACTTCGGTTCGGAAGACACCAAATCTGCGATCAAGATGCGGGATGTTCTTAGCACGCTGGCCGATTGGGCGCCGGGCATCGAGGTCGAGGGCGAGATGCATGCCGACGCCGCGCTGTCGTCTTACATCCGCGACGAGATTTTCCCGAACTCGAAGCTGAAGGGCGCTGCGAACCTGCTGATCATGCCGACGCTGGATGCCGCTAACATCGCGTTCAACCTGCTGAAGGTCGTGTCAGGCGCGGTGGTGCTGGGACCGATGCTGCTCGGCGCGGATAAGCCGGTGCACATCGTGACCCCGTCGATCACGGTGCGCGGCCTGCTCAATATGAGCGCCATCGCAATCTCCGACACGCTCGACGTCGCGCCGACACGGGATAGCGTCTGAGGTCGCGGCAGCACATCGATCGGCGACTCGACTGGCGGTCTTCACGTTTTGACGGGGATGGCCGCCAGTCGTTGCAGCTTATGTGCTGTAAACACGCCGAGCACGGCCATCATGGTGGCGCTCAAGGCCACCGCCGGCACGACACCAACCGTCCCCAGCGTGATCGCATAGAACGCGGGTCCAGCAGCATGCCCGAGGAAAAAGAAGAACGCATGCAGCGCGACGGCTGAGCCCCGCGCATTCGGCGCAAGTTCCGTGGCCTGCGTCTGCAGGGGGTTATGGATCATGAAAAATCCAACCCCGACGACAGTGAACGCGGCGAGCTGGAGCTGCCATGATCCCTGTAGCGCGAAAATGCCGTAGCCCAGTGCGACAACGAGACCGCCGCCACGCATCAGGTTGAACATATTGCCCGCAAGCCGGATCAGCGCTTTGATTAGCACGCTATAGAGCACGCCGCCGAGACCGATCCCGGCGACCACGAAGCCGGCTTCCTTGATACCGCCCGCACCGCGTGCCTCCATCAGCGCCGCGACATAGGGCAGGAGGCCCATGATGCATAGGCCCTCGACGAAAACGGCGGCATAGCAGAACTTCGCGCGCGGGTTGGCGAACACATCGGCATAGCCGGATTTGAACCCCGCGACCGTGAACCGTCGGCGCTCGGCATTCTGGCGCGGCTTCAGTGCAAGGATCGTCGTTATAAACGCACCCAGCGCGGCGACACCCACCGCCGCCATCGCGTAGCGCCATCCGAAATAGGCCGAGATCAAACCAGTAAACACGGAGCCGATGAGCTGGCCCAGCATGGCCGCGAGAATAACGCGACTCAGCGCCACCTGCCTTTCGGAAAGCGCAAAGCGATCGCCCACCATCGCCAGCGATACGGGAATAATGCCGCCGGCCGCCACGCCGCCGACGATGCGCGTCAAGAAGAGTATTTCGAGCGTCGGCGCGATCGCCGACATGAACATCGCTACGGTCAGGACCGCCAGGCAGACCTTGATGACTCGCGCCTTACCGACGGCATCCGACAACGGACCGAGAATGGGCTGGCTGAAGGCGTAGGGTAACGCGAACGCCGAGGCCAGGAATGCCACCGTCGCGGCCAGGGCTTCGTAGTCGCGCGCAATCTCAGGAACGATGGGATCCACGATCCGGAGCGAAAGCGCACCTGCGAAGCAGCCGAGCGCAAGGACGAAGAGAAGCGGCATACCGGGGAGACGACACCTGTCGATAGGAGGACGAGCGAAAGTCAGCAGTGCTAGCGCACCAATGGTGCAATGCAGGTCAGATAGCAACGGCTGAAATGTGCATTTTTCGTCGCTCTCAATGTATTTGCGTAGCAGCAATGCAAATTTGCGGTGCAGCGTTCTGCTTGCAGCGCAGCAGATCAATCTGGGGAGAAACCCGGATATTTTCTTACTCTCCTCCTGCCGGGACTTGTCACAAAGGTGTAACTCTTCAGGATTGCTACAAAGCGAGCTAGTTGTACGTCTCGCATTGGAGGTTGCCCATGGTACCGCGTGTCTTGGAGGGCCTGCGCTCGGAACACCGCACGATGCGCAAACTTCTCGAAATGCTGCAGCGTCAGATCGAACTCGTTGCCGACGACCGCCAACCTAATGGTGAGCTACTTCTCGAAATTGTGGAGTATTTTCGCAGCTATCCGGAGCTGTTCCACAACCCCAAGGAAGAATTGGTCCTTCGCCAAGTGATCGCGCGCCACCCCGCGGCGGCCGATCTGCTGTCACAGCTCGAAGTTGCGCAGGAGCGCTCCAACCACGAGCTCGGCCGTTTTTCGCGTGCGGTGGTGCGCCTGCTGATCGAGCCGGAGGACGCCCAGGATCGCTTTCTCAGTGCCGCGCTCGCGTTCCTCGAAAGCGAACGGCAGCTCATAGCGTGGGAGGACGAACGGCTGTTCAGCCTCGCTGAGCAGCGCCTCAACGAAAACGATTGGGCGGACATTGAACTGTCGCTGTCCGGACTGGACGGTCCGATCCGCGAAACAGCCGACAGGCCGCGATTGGGCCAAATCGGTCGCGCCGTCGACACCTGGCGCTCACACATCGCGGCGTAGCTGCGTTTGGGGCGTCATTGCGCACGATTGCCAGCGGCCTGCTTACTGAATAGCATCTCAGCAAATGTGGCCGCGCATCATAAGGAGTGCGGCCTTCAACGTGTTGACTGGGAAGAAACGGAGGCGCCCCCGATGGGCCAGACTTACAAAGTATTGATCATGGGCGCGTCGTACGGCTCGCTGCTCGGGACTAAGCTGGCCCTGGCCGGCCATTCGGTCCACCTCATCTGCCTGCCGGCGGAGGCCGAGCTGATCAATGCGGAAGGCGCCATCGTGCGCATGCCGGTCAAGGGGCGCGAGGGCCTCGTCGAGATCAATTCGCAGAAGCTTCCGGGCAAACTGACCGCGGGCGGACCTGCCGGCGTCAATCCGGGCGACTACGACCTCGTCGCGCTTGCAATGCAGGAGCCGCAGTATCGCACCCCTGGTGCCCGCGAACTGCTCGATGCCGTCGCCAAGTCCCGCGTGCCCTGCATGTCGATCATGAACATGCCGCCGCTGCCCTATGTAAAGCGCATCCCGGGCGTCGACGCCGACGCCTGCCGCGGCTGCTACACCGACCCGACCGTCTGGGACAGCTTCGATCCCAAGACGCTGACGCTGTGCAGCCCGGACCCGCAGGCATTCCGTCCGCCGGAAGAAAAGGTCAACGTGCTGCAGGTTCGCCTGCCGACGAATTTCAAGTCGGCGCGCTTCGACTCCGATGCGCACACCGCGATCCTGCGCCAGCTTGAAGCGGACATCGAAGCGGCGCGGTTCGAGGTCGACGGCACCAAGATCGAACTGCCGGTGAAGCTGAAAGCCCACGACTCGGTGTTCGTGCCGCTCGCCAAATGGGCCATGCTGATCGCGGGCAACTATCGCTGCGTCCAGAAAGACGGTATGCGGCCGATCAAGGAGGCCGTGCACTCCGATTTGGAGGAAAGCCGCACCATCTATAACTGGGTCGTCAAGCTGTGCACGCAGCTCGGCGCGTCCGAAAGCGACATGGTGCCGTTCGACAAATACGCGAACGCCGCCCTGTCGCTAGGCAGTCCGTCGTCCGCCGCACGTGCCCTGGCGGCAGGCGCCCAGAACATCGAGCGCGTCGACCTTCTGGTGAAGACCATCGCGGCTCAGAAAGGCATGCAGCTCGACTCGCTCGACCGTACTGTCGAGCTGGTCAACGGCTGGCTTGAGGCGAACCGCAAGAAGGCTGCTTGATTCCGGCAGCACTCGTTCGGTCGGCGCGATAGCCGCGCAGGCTGATCGGCTAGGCACATCCGGCGAGCTTTCACTGGCTCGCCGGAGACCGGGTGTCGGAGCCACGGCGCCCGTCAGACACGTCCATTCGACTGCCAGAGCCATTCCGTGCCGGCATGACAGCCCTTCGTTTCGCTTTAAACGTCTCGCCGCCACCCGGCGTTTAGGCTAGACGTGCCCGGTTGTTGTGCAATCCCGAACTGCGATAGACCGCCAAAGCGGAGCGGGTCGGCGTCCGGGAGCACGCAGCAGGGAGCGAAGTCGCCGCCATGAGCAGCCGCAGTATCAATACCGAACTGAGCCAGGCGGAATCACCCTATGCCTGGATGCGCCTCATTGCGTCGTTTCTGCTTGGCACGATCGGCGCCGTAGGCATGTGGTCCGTGGTTGTCGTGCTGCCGGCGGTTCAAGCTGAATTCAATGTGGCGCGCGCAGACGCGTCGCTGCCCTATACCGTTACGCTGCTGTCGGTCGCGATCGGCAGCATTATGATGGGCCGTTTCGCCGATCGGTTCGGCATCATTTACCCAGCCCTGCTCGGCACCGTGATGCTCAGCCTCGGCTACATGGCGATCAGCCAGGCCCAGAACCTCTGGCAGTTCGTCCTCATCCATGGCCTGATCATTGGCTTTTTCGGCTGCTCGTTTACGTTCGCGCCGCTGATCGCCGACGTCTCGCACTGGTTCAACCGCCGGCGCGGCATTGCCGTCGCTATTTGTGCCTGCGGCAGCTACATGGCCGGAACCGTCTGGCCGCCCGTCGTGCAGCATTTCATCGATACAGTCGGCTGGCGGCAGACCCACCTCGGCATGGGCATATTCTGCCTTGTGGCGATGCTGCCCCTCTTGCTTTTCCTGCGCCGCAGGCCGCCCGATCACGGCTTGTCGGAGGCGGCCGTCGCGGCTGCGGGATCGCGCATGCGTCTGGGCATTTCCCCCAATGTGCTGCTCGGCCTGCTCGTCGTTGCCGGCGTGGCCTGCTGCGTGGCCATGTCCATGCCCCAAGTCCACATCGTTGCCTACTGCGGCGACCTGGGCTACGGCGCGGCGCGCGGCGCCGAGATGCTGTCTCTCATGCTTGGTTTCGGCGTCATCAGCCGACTCACGTTCGGCTGGATCGCCGATCGCCTCGGCGGCCTGCCGACGGTTCTGCTCGGCTCATTTCTGCAGGCTGTCGCGCTCTTCCTTTATCTGCCCTTCGATAGCCTGCCCTCGCTCTACATGATTTCGATCCTGTTCGGCCTTTTCCAGGGCGGCATCGTGCCGAGCTACGCCATCGTCGTACGCGAGTACTTCCCACCCAATCAGGCCGGGACGCGCATTTCCATCGTTCTCATGTCGACAATGCTCGGCATGGCGCTTGGCGGCTGGCTGTCTGGCGCGCTGTATGACCTCACGGGGTCGTACGACGCCGCGTTCATCAACGGCATCGCCTGGAACGTGCTCAATATCGTGATCATCGGATGGCTGCTTATGCGCCGCCGCGCGCTGCAGCCCGCTATGGCCTGAAGCAGTAGTCGGCGGTTAGCGCTGCTCGATGCCGAGCTTGTCCAGCTGTTGTTTGGCGGCGTGCGAGCCGGGATCGAGCGACAGCGCCTGCTGGAAGTCCTCGATGCTTTTGGCCCGATCACCAAGCTTCTCGTAGGTCAGGCCACGATTGTAGAAGGCGAGCGCCAGCTCGGGCGCGCGTTCGATAGCGGCGCTGTAATCATTCAGCGCACGCCTGAAGTCCTTAAGGTCGTAGTAGGTATTGGCGCGATTGTAATAAGGGTACGGGCTGTCCGGGGAGAGATGGATGGCTTCGCCAAAGTCGGCCAACGCGCGCTTGCCGTCGCCGCGCGATGCGTACGCTATTCCGCGATTGGTGTAGGCGACCGCGAGATTTTCGCTCAGGCCGCCGCCGCGCCGGATATACTCCGTGCATCCTCTAATCTGCTTTGTCTGATTCTCGAACCGGTTGCAGTCCGCAGCCGGATCAGCAGTCGCGCCGGAGCCTGCACTTAGAGACATAAGAATAAGCAGAGGAAGTCTCACAGGCCAACTCCCGCATCGAGTTGCAGCTGAGATCTATACTCTCACGACTCACCCATTCCAGGCGCGTAAAACGTAGCGATGTCCCCAAAATCTTAGCGCGGTGTGACTCCGGATCGGGATAACAACGCGCCGGCACGGCTAGTTCCCTGCAAGCGCCCCTTTACGCTCGCATGTAATCGGCCTACCGATAGAGCTTAACATAACACCCAAGGATCCAGGAGCGTAACAACATGAAGCTTGTACGATTTGGCGCGGCCGGTGCCGAGAAGCCAGGTCTGGTCGATAGCGACGGCGCAATCCGCGATGTCTCGGCCCATGTGTCCGATTTCGATGGAGCCAATCTGAGCCCGGCTGCTCTCGACAAGCTACGCAAACTGGATCTCGGTTCGCTCCCCAAGGCGCCGGCAGGCGTACGTCTCGGTTCGCCGGTCGCCAAGCCCGGCAACTTCGTCGCCGTCGGCTTGAACTACGT
>JAEZBZ010000326.1 GCA_023412745.1 Pseudomonadota bacterium
GTCGTCAATTTCTGGGCATCGTGGTGCGCGCCGTGCATCCAGGAACACCCGCTTCTCGTCGAGCTGAAGCGCCGGACCGACGTCGAACTGTTCGGCATCAACTACAAGGACCAGACCGAGGCCGCCCGCCGCTTCCTGGGCCGCTACGGTAATCCGTTTACGGCCGTCGGTATCGATGGCAACGGTCGCGCGGCGATCGAATGGGGCGTCTACGGCATGCCTGAGACGTTCGTGGTCGATGGCCAGGGCCGCATCGTCTACAAGCACGTCGGTCCGATTTCGGAGGACGCGCTGGTAGAGAAACTCATCCCGGCCATCAATGCCGCGAGATCGAAAGCGCGCAGTTAAGCCAGCGCGTCGTCAGGCCACGCTACGACGGCGCAAGGCCCTGTGATCGTGGTAGGGCACTTCGAGCGTCCACTGAAGACTGTCCGCGTTGGACTTCATCACCACGCTACCGCCAAGTGCGGTCGGCGCGACATGCTCCAGGATATCTCGGCCGAAACCTTTGTGCTGGAAATCGGCAGCGCACGTCGCGCCGGTCTCCTGCCAGGTTATGCTCAGAATCGAATGACTGCGACGGTTCTTTTCAACCCTCCATTCCAGATCGACGCGCCCGGTCGGCGATGTCAGCGCACCATGCCGCTCGGCATTGCTGGCCAATTCATGGAACGCCAGTCCGATATTGATGATCGCTTCCGGCGATAAGAAAACATCCGGGCCCGACGCATGAATGCGCTTCTGGCGCGGCCCGAACGCAACGCGCTGCACAGCGACCAGATCGCTCAGCGTCGCGCCTTCCCAGTCATTGCTGATCAGCAGTTCGTGTGATCGCGACAGGCTGTGAAGGCGGCCCGAAAAGCGTGCTTCAAAATCCATCAAGTCGTCGCTGCGTAGTGCTGTCTGGCGCGCCATGGCCTGAACGACGGCCAGCAGGTTTTTCGAGCGATGCGTCAGCTCCCGCATGACGCCGGCGAGATGGCGGTCGTGCTCCTTGCGCTCGGAAATATCGCGCATGGTCACTGAATAGCGCGTTACCGGGCGGGACGGCGCCTTGATCGGGCTGGCGATGATGGAGCCTTCGATGGTGCGGCGGTCCTTGCCGCACCATAACGTTTCCAAACGCACGGTCTCACCGGCCTGCATCGCCTGGCGAATTCCGCGCCAGTCGGTCAACCTGTCGTTGGCAAACAAGGACTGCAGCGAAAGCCCGACGACCTCCTCCGCGTCCCAGCCGAACATTTGCTTAGCGCCCGTATTCCAAGTGGTGATCGTGCCGTCGAGCGACACGCTAAGAATGGCTTCGCTGGATGATGCCACGATCGCGGCCAGTTCTGTGTTTGCGCTCTCCGCGGCCTTGCGTTCGGTCACATCTATCGCGACGCCGAGAACCGAAACCGCTTTTCCGTCAGGCCCGCGCCGCACGAACGCACGACGGTAGACCCAGCGCACTTCGCCGCTCGGGCGCACAATGCGCGTTTCGTGCTCGAACGTTGCCGCATCGCTATTTATGGCGTCGTGAAACACCTCCCGAAGCCGCGTACGGTCTTCCGGGTGAACGTAGCTCAGCACCTCATCCGGGGATCCGGTGAACTCTTCGCGTGTCCGCCCGAAAATCCGGAACATCGGATCCGACCACGTGATCTTGTCAGTCGCCAGATCTCGTTCCCACATGCCCATATCGGTTGCGGCCAGCGCAAGCATCATGCGCTCGTGCGCGATCCGAAGCTGATCCTCTGCCAACTGTCGTTGGGTCGACGCTGTTTTCAGCGCACGCAACACCTCGTCAACCTCGCGCAGCCTGAGACCAATGGGCTGCACGTCCTCGCCCCGGTCATATGCGGAAGCTGCGAGAGCCGTGAGGCGGATGGGCCGGGCCAGACGTCGCCCGAAATAGAATGCCAGCAGCAGCGAAACGACCAAGAGCGTGCCTCCCGCTAGAGCGAAGAAACGCCACGAAATTCCAGAAGACGATGCCGTCGCCGGGCGAGTTACGCCTTGAACCGTCCAACCAGCCAAGCTTGATTGCGCGGTTGCCAGCAGTGTGTCCTGGCTGGCCGCATCCTTGACATGGGAGACATCGCTTTCCGTTTCGACACGAATTGGCAGCAACTGCCAATCGACAGCCGCCTGGGCTGAGGATGCGATGACACGTCCCTGGCGGTCGAGGATGCGGCCCTGCCAACCTACCGGCAAACTCGGCTGGTCGAGCAACTCATTCAGCCGCGATACCGCCATCGACATGCTGAGGTGCCAGACGATATTGGAGTCCCGCACGACCGGTATCGTGACCGTGAACGTATCGCCGGCAATCAGATCGGAAATATAAGCATTGCCCCCTGTCAGACTCCGCGAGGGCAGCTTGCTCAGGGCGGGCAGCAGTTCACCCGACGGAATCCTCGTATCAACCAACGGCTTGCCGGATACGTCGGACAAGACGATGCGCTGATTGGGCCGCAGTACAGCTATCGCCGTCGCATAGTCGCGAAAACCCGCATAGTCGCTACTGCTCAAAAGGGGTGATACCGCCAGCGACTCGAGCGTCGCGATCACGAGCCCCAATTCGCGATCAACGTTCGCCGCCACCGCGCGAACGGTCTGATGGGCGTTCTGTTCGAGTTGTTCGGTTTGGACGGCGCTGTAATGGTGCAGCAGCAGGCTTGCGAAAATCAAAGTTGGGGCAATTACAGCCAAACCGTAGGCGATGAGGTATTCGGCCACGGTCCAAGCGCCGTACTTACGCTCCCGCGCGCTACTCGAAGCGCCGCGATCCATCGCTCGCACGTACGCCATTTCCCCCTCTTAAGGAAACGCCCCGATCATGACCGGTGGCAGCGATCTGTATCCCATTCGCTTGACAAGAGAATGCGATGCAAATCCGTTCTGCGGCCGAGCTTCGGTGAACACGGAGATGACTTGTAATCGATCTCACACATCTCCGCTGCCTCACGCGAAATCACTGGATTTGGTTGCCAACCTCTCGGCTCGACATCTACTCCGGCACTCCACGCGATCACATACTCTTCACTGCTGCAGGGTTCGCAAACAGTTCCACGCTTCGCCACTGTCATACGCATCGTCACGGGTACGGGCCTCCTGTCATCGTCGTAAACGCCGACTGCTCGCAAAGGTTCCAGGCTGCCAAATTACGCGTCAGAGCGGCTGAAATTATTGCAACCGAAAGAGCGATGGAAAATTCCTACGCGCGGAACGTTTTTGCTTTGTACGCGTTTGTTTTGTGCCCCTAGACGTGGACGCCAAGGCGTCCATCTTACTGGACCGCGATTATTGTGATGATCGCGGTCCTCTTTTTTGGGCTCGTCTTGTCTTCATTGTCGCGCTGTGCGTCTGCATCAGTCTGATCGAAACGTTTTCGCCGTGCTCGCGTTCCTGTCACAGCCTGCGCCAGGGGAGGGATTGCTAATCAAATGACAATCGAGCTGCCCCCGATTGCGCCTGCACGACGCAGGCCGGATGTGACTGCGACGCTCACAATTGGCGCAGTAGTTGTCGCGGCGCTGTATTTCGGCCGCGAGCTGCTTGTACCGCTGGCGCTGGCGATACTGCTGAGCTTCGCGCTCAGTCCCCTAGTTGTCTGGCTGCGCCGGATCCGCGTTCCTCGCGCACCGGCAGTTCTGATCGTCGCGGCGCTGGCATTTGCGGCAATTGCCGCGGCCGGCGCGATCATGGTCAAACAGCTTGCCGAACTGGCCGCCGAGCTGCCGCGCTATGAACTGACGCTGCGCACCAAAATCCAGGGGCTCCAGCCAGCGCCTGGCGCGCCCGCCGGCATTATCGAGCGCGCCACGGAAGCGCTGGAAGGGATCAGCCGTGAACTCGAAGCACCCAAGCCGGAGCAAAAACCGGCTAACGGCGGCCAGACATCGAAGAGCCAACCGCGGCCGATTCCGGTCGAGATCCATCAGCCGCCGGTGCGCACGCTTGAATATTACCAAAACATCATCATGCCGATGCTCGGCCCGCTGGCGCGAACCGGCCTCGTCGGCATCCTTGTCATCTTCATGCTGTTTCAGCGCGAAGACCTGCGCGACCGTTTCATCCGGCTTTTCGGCGGCGAGGATTTCGAGCGCACGACAACGGCGATGAACGATGCGGCCACGCGATTGAGCCGCCTGTTTCTGATGCTGACAGTCATGAACGTCCTCTATGGCCTGGCCATGGCCGCGGCACTCTGGATCATCGGCATACCGAACCCGATCCTGTGGGGCATTCTCGCCGGACTGATGCGGTATGTGCCCTATATCGGTTCGATCATCGCCGCGGTGTTTCCGGTTCTGCTGGCAGCCGCGGTCGATCCTGGCTGGTCGCTCTTTTTCGTTACGCTGGCTGTTTACCTGGTCGGCGAGTTCACCATGGGCCAGATCATGGAACCGTGGCTGCTCGGCAATTCAACCGGGCTCACTCCTCTCGCCGTCGTCGCTTCCGCATCGTTCTGGACCTGGATTTGGGGCCCGGTCGGGCTCCTGCTCGCCATTCCCCTGACCGTGTGCCTGATCGTTCTTGGGCGCCACGTGCCGCAGCTCAATTTCCTGTACGTGATGCTGGGCGATCAACCGGCGCTGACGCCGCCGCAGCGCTTCTATCAGCGCCTGCTGGCTGGCGATATCGGCGAAGTCACCTTCGATGCCGAGCAGTACATCAAGAAACACGGGATGGTGCGCTATTACGATGAAGTTGCGCTGCCAGGCCTGGTGCTCGCCCAGGCCGACGCGCGCAGAGGCCGCTTCGGACCTGAACGCCTCAACGAAATGCTGGAGCTGGTGGAAGAGCTGATCGACGAACTGGACGACGAAGATCTCCTACCCACCAAGAAAAAGAAAAACGAAGACGAAGAGGGCGCCGAAGCGCAGGACAATTTGCCCGTGCTGGCTCCGGAGGAGCTTCCCGAAACTTGGCGCACCGAGGCGCCGGTGTTGTGTGTGGCTGTCCGCAGCCCACTGGATCAGGCAGCAGCCGCAATCCTCGCGCAGCTTGCAAGCAAGCACGGCTTGGGCGCCAAGGTGCTTGACGTCCAATCGCTGACACCGGCCAACTTGCGTGGCATCGATTTCGCCCCAGCGCGCGTGGCAGCTCTGTCCCATCTCGACGATGCCGGATCGCCGGCCTACCTGAGGTTCTTGATCCGCAGGCTGCGCCGTCGTCAGCCTGCACTGCCGATTTTGATCGCAGCCTGGGAGGCCCACTCATCGGCGATCGGCGCCACGCCGGCGTGGCGTGCTGACAACGTCCAGCAGGCGACGACCTTACGCGAGACGCTGGCCATGCTCATTGCCGCCGCGCGCAAGCCGCCAGAAACGGCTTCGGCTGCAGAACAGCCAGACGCCGCTTCTCCTGAGCTGACAGTTCGCGCGGTCTGACGATCCTTGCCGTCGCCGCTATCGATCAGCGTAGGGATTATCGCCTTTGCGCAGGACGAAGCGGATCGGGACACCGGGCAGATTGAAGGTGTCGCGGATGCCCTTCGTCAGATAGCGAATGTAGGACTGCGGCAGGCCTTTCGGCTGCGACGTGAAGGCCACGAACGTCGGCGGGCGCGTCGAAACCTGCGTCATGTAGCGGATCTTGATGCGACGGCCTTTAGATGCTGGCGGGGCGTGTCGCTCCATCGCTTCGCGCAGCCAGCGATTGAGATCAGGCGTCGGAACCCGCCGGTTCCAAGCCTCATGCGCCTGGAGAACAGCCTCCATCAGCTTGTCCAGGCCGCGTTCCGCCAGCGCCGATACGGTCACCAGCGGAATGCCCGGCACCTGCGCGAGCTTTTCCGAAACCGTCTCACGCAGATCGCGCAGCAGCTTCTGCTTGTCCTCGACCAGATCCCACTTGTTGACCGCGACGACCAGCGCGCGTCCTTCCTCGGCGGCGAGATAGCCGATGGTCAGATCCTGCTGCTCGAAGGGGCGCTCGGCGTCGACCATCAGCACAACCACTTCCGCGAACCGGATCGCGCGGATCGTATCACTACTGGCCAGCTTTTCGGCCAGCTCCGTGACCCTGGCCTTGCGCCGCAGACCGGCCGTATCGAACAGCCGCAGCTCGCGATCGCGCCATTTGAAATCGATGGCGACGGCATCGCGCGTGAGGCCAGGCTCGGGACCGGTCAACATGCGGTCCTCGCCCAGCAACGCGTTCACCAGCGTTGACTTGCCGGCATTGGGACGCCCGACGATCGCAACCCGGATCGGGCGGTCGGTTGCATCATCCGGATCTTCGACAACCTCTTCGTCGTCGTTGTCATCGTTGAGCCCGAGCGCAGTCAGCATCTCGACGATGAGATCACCGATGCCTTCTCCATGCTCGGCGGATATCGCAACGGGCTCGCCAAGTCCGAGCTCGAAAGCCTCATAGAAGCCATCAACGCCCTTGCGCCCCTCGCACTTGTTGGCGACCAGGATGGTCGGACGTCCGGCAGCGCGCACGATGCGCGCAAAGGCAGCGTCGGTCGGCGTCACGCCTTCCCGTGAATCGATCACGAAGAGAACGGCATCCGCGGATTTCAGCGCGGTTTCCGACTGGCCGCGCATCCGGGCGGCAATGGAGCCCGCCGCCGCTTCTTCCAGACCGGCAGTGTCGACGAAGCGCACGGTATGCACGCCGAGCGTGGCCTCACCTTCCTTGCGGTCGCGGGTCAGGCCCGGCATGTCGGACACGAGCGCCGTGCGACGTCCGGTCAAACGGTTGAAGAGCGTCGATTTACCGACGTTGGGGCGGCCGACGATGGCAATGGTTGGGGTCATGGCGCGGCATACTC
>JAEZBZ010000159.1 GCA_023412745.1 Pseudomonadota bacterium
CCTATGAGGTTGCCGAGACCAAGGTGACGCAGGTTATGGATTTCTCGCGTCAGCATGGCCATCCTCTACAGTGCACCATGGAGAAGGAGTAACGCGCCCATGCCCTCGTTCTCACAAAGTCTCGAAGCGGCGTTGCATCGCGCGCTTGAGTACGCCAACGAACGCAAGCACGAATACGCGACGCTGGAGCACCTGCTGCTGGCCTTGCTGGACGATCGTGACGCCTCCGGTGTTATGCGCGCCTGCAATGTCGACGTGGATGCCCTGAGCACCCGCATCACCGAGTATCTCGACACCGAGCTGGCCTCGCTGGAGATGAACGGCACGTCGGAAGCTCAGCCGACGACCGGTTTCCAGCGCGTGATCCATCGCGCTGTCGTGCACGTGCAGTCATCCGGTCGCGAGGAAGTGACGGGTGCCAACGTGCTCGTCGCGATGTTCGCGGAACGCGAGAGCCATGCGGCGTTCTTCCTGCAGGAGCAGGAGATGACGCGGTTTGACGCCGTCCAGTACATCAGCCATGGCATCGCCAAGCGGCCCGGTATGTCTGATCCGCGTCCGGCGCGTGGCGTCGATGAGGAAGGCAACAGCGCGGAAGGCGGCGAGAACAAGAAGGCCGGCGCGGACGCTCTGAACACCTATTGCGTCAACCTGAACAAGAAGGCGCGCGACGGGCGCATCGATCCACTGATCGGTCGCGAACAGGAAGTGCAGCGCACCATTCAGATCCTGTGCCGCCGGCAAAAGAACAACCCGCTGTTCGTGGGTGATCCGGGCGTCGGCAAGACGGCGATCGCGGAAGGCCTCGCCCGCAAGATCATTCGCGGCGAAGTGCCGGACGTTCTGAAAAACTCGACCATCTTCTCGCTCGACATGGGCGCGTTGCTCGCCGGCACCCGCTATCGCGGTGACTTCGAGGAGCGGCTCAAGGCGGTGATGAAGGAGGTTGAGAACTACCAGGGCGCGATCCTGTTCATCGACGAGATCCACACCGTGATCGGCGCCGGTGCGACGTCCGGCGGCGCGATGGATGCCTCCAACCTGCTGAAGCCCGCGCTTCAGTCGGGCACGGTGCGCTGCATCGGATCGACCACCTACAAGGAGTACAGACAGCACTTCGAGAAGGATCGCGCGCTGGTGCGCCGGTTCCAGAAGATCGATGTGAAGGAGCCGACCATTGAGGACTCGATCGAGATCCTCAAAGGCTTGAAGCCGTACTTCGAGGAATTCCACAAGATCAAGTACACCAACGACGCCATCAAGGCGGCGGTGGAGCTGTCGGCCAAGTACATGCATGACCGCAAGCTGCCGGATAAGGCCATCGACGTAATCGATGAAACCGGCGCCTCGCAGATGCTGGTGGTCGAGAGCAAGCGCAAGAAGAAGATCACGGTCAAGGAGGTGGAAGCCACCGTCGCGACCATGGCGCGCATTCCGCCCAAGACCATCACCAAGAGCGATGCGGAAGTGCTCGGTAATCTCGAGCGCGACCTCAAGCGGGTGGTGTTTGGCCAGAACAAGGCGATCGAGGCGTTGGCGTCCGCGATCAAGTTGGCGCGTGCCGGCCTGCGCGAACCCGAGAAGCCTATCGGTTGCTACCTGTTCTCCGGCCCGACCGGCGTCGGCAAGACCGAGGTCGCCAAGCAGCTTGCCAACCTGATGGGCGTGGAACTGCTGCGCTTCGACATGTCGGAATACATGGAGAAGCATACGGTTTCGCGGCTGATCGGCGCGCCGCCAGGCTACGTCGGCTTCGACCAGGGTGGTCTGCTGACCGATGGCATCGACCAGCATCCGCACAGCGTGCTGCTGCTGGACGAGATCGAGAAGGCGCATCCGGATCTGTACAACATCCTTCTGCAGGTCATGGATCACGGCAAGCTCACCGACCACAATGGCAAGCAGGTCGACTTCCGCAACGTCATCCTGATCATGACGACGAACGCGGGCGCGAGCGATTTGGCCAAGGCACCGATGGGCTTCAACCGGGCCAAGCGCGAGGGCGAGGATACCGACGCGATCAACAAGATGTTCACGCCGGAATTCCGCAACCGTCTCGATGCGACGATTGCGTTCGCGGGGCTGCCGCCGGAGGTGATCTTCAAGGTCGTCGAGAAGTTTATCTTCCAGCTTGAGGCACAGCTCGCGGATCGCGGCGTGACCATCGAGCTGTCGGAAGACGCGACCAAGTGGCTGGCGGAAAAAGGCTACGACGACAAGTTCGGCGCCCGTCCGCTGGCACGCGTGATCCAGGAGTACATCAAGAAGCCGCTCGCCGACGAACTGCTGTTCGGCAAGCTGGAGCATGGCGGGACCGTCAAGATCATGGTCACCGGCGAGGGCGAGGACAGGAAGCTCGACTTCGATCTCATCGCGGGCGATCCGAAGGCTGTGAAGCCGAAGGATGATGATGACGACGATGATGATGACGGTGACGACGAGGAGCCGGAAAAGGCTTTGATCGAGGCGGCGGCACCGCGCAAGGCGCTGCCGGGTCCGAAGGAGAAGCCATCGCGCAAATCCTCAACCGGCACGGTTCCGACCGTACCGCGCAAGCCGGACTGACGTTTGGCTGATAGAGACAGGAAAGCCGCCGACCCAACCTCGGCGGCTTTTGGGTGAGCAGGACCCCGAATGACGAGGCTTTGCGCCATCCTACTACTTA
>JAEZBZ010000223.1 GCA_023412745.1 Pseudomonadota bacterium
ACCGGCGGAACTCCAGCAGGCGCGCAACGTAGCGCGCGAAGATATCGACTTCGAGGTTGACGATTTGGCCCGCCGTTTTGACGCCCCAGGTCGTCACCGTCAAGGTGTGCGGGATGATGTTGACGCCAAAGCGGTTACCGGCGACTTCATTCACCGTCAGCGATGTGCCGTCGAGGGCAACCGACCCCTTGGGCGCGATGTAGAGCGCCAGATGCTCAGGCGCTTCCAGCGTAAAACGCTGGCTTTCGCCATCGGGGCGGATCTCCACGATGCGGGCCGTGCCGTCGACGTGTCCCGATACGATATGGCCGCCCAGTTCGTCGCCCGCGGTCAGCGAGCGCTCGAGGTTGATGCGGGCCCCCGGCCACCAGCCGTCCAGCGTCGTTTTGGAGCGCGTTTCGTTCGACACATCCACGTCGAACACGCTGCCCTGCCCGTCCGGCTTGACCGAAGTGACCGTCAAGCAGCAGCCGTCGCAGGCGATCGACGCGCCAATCGCGATCGAGGATGCCACATAGGAGGAGCGTATCGAGAACCGCCCGCCGTCGCGCGCGGCGACTTCGCCGATATCGGTGATGATCCCAGTAAACATGGTCGGTGCGTTGCTCTTTAGTGATCGCGGAAGCGCTGCCGGGTCACAGATGCCGGCTGCGGCGTCGGAACGTCATCATAACATCATCGCCGACCTTGCGCTGCGCTATCGGCGCCAGATCGAGGTTCGGCAACAGGTCTCCAGGGTAAAGCGATTGCTCGTTTTTGTCCGCGCCGCCGGCACGGAACACGACGATTTCATCGACG
The DNA here is from genome assembly GCA_023412745.1 of Pseudomonadota bacterium. GTDB lineage: Bacteria > Pseudomonadota > Alphaproteobacteria > Rhizobiales > Hyphomicrobiaceae > ZC4RG25. The sequence goes on from JAEZBZ010000223.1 coordinate 799, forward strand.
AAGCCGGATTGGGCGAACGCGCGCCAGATCGATGGCCCGCCTTCCACCAGCAGCCGCGTTACACCGCGCGCCACCAGCACCTCGAGAACGGCCGGCAGCCACAGCGCGCCATCGACCACCCGAACCTCGGCGACCTCGCAGCCATGCGCGGCCAGCGCATCGCGCCGTTCAGCATCGCCGCCCATGCCACACAGCACAAGTACGGACACCTCGCGGGCTGTGCGCACCAGCTTGCAATCGAGCGGCACATCGAGATCGCGCGCCAGCACTACGCGCAGCGGCGATTGATCGGACAGCCCAGGCAGGCGGCAGGTCAGTTCGGGATCGTCATCGATCACCGTGCGGCGGCCAACCAGGATGGCGTCGGCCTGAGCCCGCAGCAGATGCCCGCGCGCCCGCGCCTGTGGGCCGGTCACCCACAGCGGCTGCCCCTCGACCCCGCGCGGCACCTTGCCGTCGGCGTCCAGCGCCAGCTTGAGCTGTACGAACGGCCGCCGCTCGCTGACGCGCAGGATGTGCCCCCGCGTCACCCAATCGGCTTCCTCGCTCCTGATGCCACGTGTGACGGCGATGCCAGCCGCTCGCATGCGATCGACGCCGCGGCCAGAGACGCGCGCGTCCGGATCCTCGATGCCGACCACGACCCGCGCGATGCCGGCCGCAATCAGCGCTTCCGAGCATGGCGATGTCTTGCCGTGATGCGAGCAGGGTTCGAGCGTCACGTAGGCGGTGGCGCCGGCAGCCCGCGAACCGGCCCGGCGCAATGCCTCGGTTTCGGCATGCGGCCTGCCACCCGGCTGGGTCCAGCCGCGCCCCACGATTTCGCCGCTCGAAGGATCGACGATGACAGTACCGACCGCCGGATTGGGCGCGGCATTGCCGAGTCCACGTCGCGCCAACATCAGCGCAATGTCCATATAGCGCGCATCCGTCGCCGCCTGGGCGCTGTCCGCTGAGCTATTCGACGCTGCTGGGGACATTGGCATTCCGGCTGGCGCCGTTGCCTTTGGCAATCTCGGTCAGCACTTCCTGAAAATCGGCGGCCTCACGGAAATCGCGATAAACCGAAGCAAAACGCACATAGGCTACGGGATCGAGGCCGCGCAAAGCTTCGATCACGAGTTCACCGATCGCCGACGAATTGATCTCTGGCTCTCCGGTGCTTTCCAACTGCCGGACGATGCCCGACACCATCTGTTCGATGCGTTCGCCGTCAACGGGGCGCTTGCGCAGCGCGATCTCGACCGAACGCATCAGCTTGTCGCGCTCGAACGGCACTTTGCGTCCCGAACGTTTGACGACGATGATTTCGCGAAGTTGCACACGCTCGAACGTGGTGAAGCGGCCGCCACAAACCGGGCAAACGCGACGCCGGCGAATGGCAGCGCTTTCCTCGGTCGGACGGCTGTCTTTGACCTGCGTTTCCTCGCTGCCGCAGAAGGGGCAACGCATGGCGTAATCTCCATCGAAAAGCGCGAGAAGCGGGCACGGAAACAATCCGGCGCCCACTCACTTACCCTAAAGGCTCAAAGCCCGAGATGCGAGCCCATCGGCACGCGTCCCCCCCGTCAGATTGGCCGCAGCCTCAGTAGATCGGGAAACGCTGGCACAAAGCGGTCGCTTCGTCCTTGATGCGCGCTTCCACGGCTTCGTTGCCGGCCTCGCCATTCTTGGCCAGACCGTCGAGAACTTCAGCGATCATGCGGCCGACCTCACGGAACTCGGCAACGCCGAAGCCGCGCGTTGTGCCAGCGGGCGAACCCAGCCGCACGCCAGAGGTCACCGCCGGCTTCTCCGGATCGAAGGGTACGCCGTTCTTGTTGCAGGTGATGTGCGCGCGACCCAGCGCCTTCTCGGAGATGTTGCCGGTCAACTTCTTGGGCCGCAGATCGACCAGGATCAGGTGCGTATCGGTACCGCCCGACACGAGGTCGAAACCTGCCGTGTTCAGCACTTCGCCCAGCGCCTTGCAGTTCTCGACCACCGCCTTGGCGTAGGTCTTGAATTCCGGCCGCAGTGCCTCGCCGAATGCCACCGCCTTGGCGGCGATGATGTGCATCAGCGGACCGCCCTGGATGCCCGGGAAGATCGCCGAGTTGATTTTCTTGGCGATTTCGGCGTCGTTGGTCAGGATCATGCCGCCGCGCGGACCGCGCAGGGTCTTATGCGTCGTCGTGGTCACGACATGCGCGTACGGGATCGGCGAAGGATGCGCGCCGCCGGCGACGAGACCGGCGAAGTGGGCCATGTCCACCATCAGGTACGCACCCACCTCATCGGCAATCGCGCGGAACGCCGCGAAATCGATGTGGCGCGGATAGGCCGAACCACCAGCGATGATCAGACGCGGCTTGTGCTCGCGGGCGAGGCTGCGCACCTCGCCCATGTCGATGCGGTGATCCTGGCGGCGAACCATGTAGGAAATCGCGTTGAACCACTTGCCCGACTGGTTCACCGGCGAGCCGTGGGTGAGATGGCCACCGGCCGCCAGCGACAGGCCGAGCACCGTATCGCCGGGCTTCGTCAGCGCCATCATGACGCCCTGGTTGGCCTGGCTGCCGGAGTTCGGCTGCACGTTGGCAAAGCCGCAATTGAACAGCTTCTTGGCGCGCTCGATCGCCAGTTCCTCGGCGATATCGACATACTGGCAGCCACCGTAGTAGCGCCGGCCGGGATAACCTTCAGCGTATTTGTTGGTCAGGACAGAGCCTGCCGCTTCGAGCACAGCGTTGGATACGATGTTCTCGGATGCGATGAGCTCGATCTCGTCGCGCTGGCGACCGAGTTCGGCAGCCACCGCGCCGTACAGCTCAGGATCGCGATCGGCAAGAGATTGCTTGAAAAAGTCCACCGTTGCGCCCCCGCGCGTGGCGTTCGCGTCGCTCATGATCGTCCTCGTTCCGGCAGCTGCAGGGATCATAAAGGACTGAAGCCCCGCCCCTAGACACCGCGGCTGCATAACACGGCCCCACGCGCGCCAACAACCTCGGCGACGCTGCCCGGCGACGGCATGGCGCAGGGACTGGTGTTCGGCGTGCGCCTACTCGGCGGCGACCTTGGCCGGACCGTCGGTCAGACCGTGCTCGCGCCAAAGCACAGACAGCGAACTCACCAGATGCGCGATCTCGGCATCCGAATGTTGCGGCGTCGGGGTCAGGCGCAGGCGCTCCGTACCGCGCGGCACGGTCGGGAAGTTGATGGGTTGCACATAAATGCCGAACCGATCGAGCAGGGCATCCGTGATGCGCTTGCACAGCACCGGATCGCCGACCATCACCGGCACGATGTGGCTCGGGTTGTCCATCACCGGCAGCCCGGCGGCAGCCAGACGCTGCTTCACGGCGCCGGCGCGCTCCTGATGGCGGGCGCGTTCGGCCGAACTAACCTTGAGATAGCGGACGCTAGCCAGCGCACCAGCGACGACGGCCGGGGCCAGCGAGGTCGTGAAAATGAAACCCGGCGCATAGGTGCGGATCGCGTCGCAGCAATCGCGGCTGGCGGCGATGTAGCCGCCCATGACACCGAAGCCCTTGGCCAAAGTGCCGTTGATGATGTCGACGCGCGCCAAAACACCGTCGCGCTCGGCAATGCCGCCGCCATGCGGACCGTACATTCCTACCGCATGCACTTCGTCCAGATACGTCAGCGCACCGTACTTTTCGGCGAGGTCGCAGATCGCGGCGATCGGAGCAATCGTGCCATCCATCGAATAGACGGATTCGAAGGCGATGATCTTCGGCCGGTCGCGCTCGAACGACGCCAGATGCGCTTCGAGATCGGCGAGATCGTTATGCCGCCAGATGCGCTTTTCGCCGCCGCCGTGGCGGATGCCTTGGATCATGGACGCGTGGTTTTTCTCGTCCGAGAAGATCACCACACCCGGCAGCAGACGCACCAGTGTCGACAGCGTCGCGTCGTTGGCGATATAGGCCGAAGTGAACAGAAGCGCGGCTTCCTTGCCGTGCAGGCTGGCGATTTCTTCTTCCAACTCAACGTGATAGTGGGTCGTGCCGGAGATGTTCCGGGTACCGCCCGAGCCGGCGCCGGTGCGATCCAGCGCATCGTGCATGGCGGCCAGAACGCCCGCATTCTGCCCCATACCAAGATAATCGTTCGAGCACCACACGGTGATCGGCCTGCCCGCGCCTTCGCTGAAGTGCTCAGCGGAAGGAAACGCGCCGCAGGTTCGCCTCAGATCAGCAAACACGCGATACCGGCCCTCAGCCCGCACCGCTGCCAACGCGCTATGGAATTGCTTTGCGTAATCCACCGAAGGCCTTCCCCGCACTGGTGAGCAGCGTTTGCTCTCATGCTGTCCCGGCACCCATCAAGCGTGATGTCGCGATCGAGTGTTTATAACCAGGGCCAGCGCGGCAGGACAATGCCCCAAGAACCGTTCTAAACACACCGCGACGATGCGCCCTGCCGGTGACGGTCATGCCCGAGGCAACGCCGGGAGCGCCTTGATTGAGGTCAAGCGGCGACGCTTTGGCTCAGGGTTGACGGTGGCGGTCCGGCACTCAGTAGCGCGCCGCAGTCTCCCCAAGACCATCGCGCTGGTAGATATCGCGGCGGAACTGCACCACGCCATCCTCCGTCGCCCAGGCGGTGATGTAGGCGAAGTACAGCGCTGTCGGACGCCGCAGCTGCACGTCCTGGCGTTCGCCCGACGTCTTCATCGCCTCGATGCGGGCGACATTCCAGCCGCCGTTGTCTTCCAGTAGCCAGACCGCGAGTTGCTCGATGCCTTGCACACGCACACAGCCGGAGGTTGCGGCGCGGAAATTGCGCCCGAACAACCCGTCCGACGGCGTATCGTGCATGTAGACGGCATGGCTGTTGTGGAAATTGATCTTGAGGAAGCCCAACGGGTTATCCTTGCCCGGCTGCTGCCTGAAGACGAGATTGCGGGCGCCGCCGGCAGACCAATTGATCGTGTTGGGATCGAGCTTACGGCCGTCGCTGCTGTAGGCATCGATGCCGTACTGGACCAGAACGCTCTCGTTCTTGCGCGCCATGTCCTGCCCCTTGGGGATCAGATCCTTCTCGATCACCGTCGGCGGCAGCGTCCACACTGGATTGAAGTTCACCTCGTGGATCGAGGAACGCAGCAACGGAGTCTGGCGGTCGAGCTTGCCGACGACGCCGGAATGCCGCGAGACGACGCGGTCATTCTCGACCGCCTCGATCTGGGCGGAGGGAACGTTGACCAGCACATAACGCTTGCCCGCCGTACGGGCCAGTTCGCTCACCCGGCTGAGGTTCGTGCGCAACTGCTGCAGCCGCGTCTGGGCCGGAACGTTGAGTGCCGCGATAGTGCGCTTGTCGACGACGCCCGTCGGCGTCAGGCCATTCGACGCCTGAAACCGCTTCACGGCGCGCTCGACATGATAGTCGTAAGCACTGGGATTGCCGGTTGCCTCGCGCAGCTCGCCCGATAGCTGCAGGCGCTGGCGAAGAATAGCGACGCCGCGATGCATCAGGCCAACCTGCATCGCCATGTCCGGCACCGGATCCCAGCCGCCGCTGGCGACAATGTCCTCATAGCGTTTGATCGCGGCCTTCATCGGTTGGATGTTGGCGCGCGAGATCGTCGGGTAGCCGCGTGGCGGGTTGGCTTCCCATTCGCGCACGAACGACCGATCATAGGCGGACGATGAGGCGCTGCTCCAGTTCTGCGATCCGAATGGATTCCAGGGGTTGCCATCGGACGCTGCGGCGGGCCCCAGCAAGACCACCATGCCCACAGTCGCGGTCAGGGCCGCAATTCCGGACGATGCTACGCTGAATCGACCCCTCATCCGCAAAAACCGGCACACGTCGGCTACTCCTTTACTGACACAGGCGCACATCCGCTCAATCGGCGGCGCGCCATGCGCGCGGTCCACAACCGCAGCGTTTACTAAGCCGCATCAGCGTTAACGAAACCTAAGCGCGCGCCTCATCGCGACATCGCCACCGCCCCGGAATGCCGGCCCGCGCGGAAGATTGCGACGACGCTCTCGCGATTGTGATCTAGAGGCGAAAGCGGATCTGATCCGTCCAGAAACGTTCCAGCCGCGACAGGCAGCGGTTGAGCGCCTCCAGATCGCCGGCCGCGACCTCGCCAACAGTCTCCAGCGAGCGGAGCTGGCGCAGATAGAGCTTGCCGACGACATCGCACGCTTCGCGACCCTTGTCGGTCAGGCTGACGCGCACCGAGCGCCGGTCGCTATCCTGGCGCTTGTAGTCGATGTAGCCCTTCTCAACGAGCTTCTTGAGATTGTAGGACACGTTCGAGCCGAGGTAGTAGCCACGCGACTTGAGCTCGCCGGCGGTCAGTTCTTCGTCCCCGAGATTGTGCAGGAGAAGCGCCTGAACAGCGTTGATTTCGGCACCGCCTTTGCGGTCGAATTCGTCCTTGATCACGTCGAGCAGCAGGCGGTGCAGCCGCTCGATCATACGCAAGGCTTCCAGATACTCGCTCCGCAGCTCCTCACTTGTCGGCAGCACGGTGCGCGTCGGCTCAAATGTCATCGTCATGCCTGTTCCCTGGTACGCGACGCTACGCGTCAAACCCCGCGGTAACAGAATATTACAGACCAATACTTGAACCCCGGCCTAACAGAAGCAGTTAAAATACCGTTAGAAACTGCACGATATCGCGCAATTTGGGTGCGACATTAATCACGTTGGCTCAAACACGCGCGGCCTGCATCTCCTCGCGGGTCGGCAACACGAATTGATCGTCCACGGCGTTGATCGCGAAAACGCGCTCCACCATGGCAGGATCGACCAGCGCAAGCCGCGACGGCGACCAGTTCGGCGTCTGCCCCTTGTCTACGAAAATCGTGCGCACGCCTTCGCGGAAATCGGCACCGTTCAGCAGATGGCAGGCCAGCCGATAGTCGGCGGTCATGGTCTGCCGCAAGTCGCGCTTGGCGGACTCGCGGATGTGGCGGAACGTGACTGCCAACGCCAGCGGAGATCGCGCGTTGAGATCGGACAGAACGCCTGCGCACCACGCCGCCGTCGCACCACCGCTCTGCACGATCGCCTCCAGCCGCGCGATGATCTCCCGCACGCTATCGGCGCCGAAGCAGGTGGCAATCGTCTCGCGCAGGTCATCCAGTTCCCCGCGTCCGGGATCCTGGTGGCGATCGTCGAGCAACGGATCGATCGGATCGGCGTCGGCCAACGCGGCCTCGATCTGCGGGAATTGCTGCGCGGGCAGACAGTGCGTCACCAGCCCGAGGCGAAATGCATCTGCGCGGCCAATACGCCGCCCGGACAGGCCCATGTACATCCCGACGTGATCCGGCAGGCGCGCGAACACCCAGGACAGACCATCATCGGGGAAGAAGCCCAGCGCCGTCTCCGGCATGGCGAACCGATAGTCTTCGCCGGCCACCCGATGCGTGGCGTAAGTCGACAGCGCGACGCCAGCCCCCATCACCACGCCATCGATGAGGCACGCGGTCGGCTTGGAGAAGCATTCCAGCAGCCAGTGCGCTGCATATTTGCGGCGCATCAACGCTCGCGCAGCCGCAGGATCATGCGCCTGCAGGCCGGCCAACTCGCGCACGTCGCCACCGGCTGAAAACACCCGCCGCACGTCGGATCGCATGATCACCGCGTAGACGTTGGCATCGCGCGCAATGTCGGGAATCGCATCGGCAATGCGCTGACGCATCGCGTCCGAAATCGCGTTGCGCACATGTGGCCGATTGAGCACGAACTTCACGGATGCGCCAGAACGCACGATTTCCAGCCCAGTTTCGTCCGTAGGCGCGCTCATGGTCCGCACTCATCGCTGTCTTGTGATCGCTTGTTTCCACGACGATGTGCCTCGTCCTGGCCGGGCGCCCTTTATTGCGCCACGAAAGCACCTATACATGCACCACATATCAGGCAAGACTTTGTGACTGGAACCCGGGGAGCGATGACGCGTCGTTCAATATGCAGGCTTTGGATCAATCCATGCGGCTGAGTGCGACGGCCATCAGCTCACGGCTTTCCAAGGTCAGCGCTGTTGTGATTGCTGTCGCGGCCGTGTGGTCTGTTCAGCCGTCGCACGGCGCGGAGGCCGTACGCGTGGCACAAGCCAGTCGCGGGACGCAGAATGAGGCTGCGGCCTCGCCACCGCCACTGCCGGTGCGCAACCCCGCCCGCGCCACCATGGACAAGCCGGAACAGAAACCGGTCGTATCGCAAATGCCGGCCGCGACGCCCGGTTCATGGCCCAAAACGCTGCCCGAGGCCAAGGTCGACGCGGAAGGCAAAGCCGCTGCCGCCAGCAAACCCGAACCGCCACCTGATGAGTGGTCGGACGAAGAGATCACCAAGGCGAAAGCGATGTGCGCGGATCTGCTGCGCGGCGTTGCTGCCGTTTTTGTTCCAGCAGAACCCATAAAAGCGGGCGCGTGCGGCTCGGCGGCGCCTGTCGAGCTTATCAGCGTCGGCAACAATCCCCAGGTCGTCGTATCGCCGCCGGCAAAGCTGACCTGCGACATGGTTGCCACGCTGGCGGAGTGGGTGGAGAAAGACGTCCAGCCGACGGCCAGGAAGCATTTCGGCGCCACCGTCATCCGCATTGAATCGATGAGTTCCTACTCCTGCCGCAACGCCTACAACCGCAAACGCACGCGGCTGAGCGAGCACGGCCTGGCCAATGCCCTGGATATCGGCCGCTTCGTCCTCAGCAAGGGCGACCGCGTCGATTTGCTGTCGCACTGGGGCATGACCGAACGCGACATCCGGGCCGCCATCGCCGCCGCCAAAGCTGTCGAGGAAAAGCGCCGCGCGGCTGAAGCCGCGGCCAAGGCGGCCCGGGAAGCGGCAGCCCAGCGCAAGGGCCAAGCGCAATCCCCCCGACAGGAGCAGGCTCAGGCCATGGCCCCACCGCCGGCGCCTGAACCGGCGCCTCCCACGGCGCAATCGCAATCCAGGGCCTGGCAGGCGGCTGCCGCCGCCAACAAACCGGCCGCCGAGATCCCGGGAGCCAAAACGTCGCGTTCACCGGAGGTCCAGACGCCGCTGCCCGGTAGGCTCGGTTTCCGTTCCGGCACACTGATCGAAGGCGCGCCGCCGCCAAGATTGACGCGGACTGCCAAGTCCGAAAACGCTGATGCCGCGCCTCCGAGCAAGCTGGGCCGGCCGCAACCGGGCAAGCAGGCCGCCAGATCCGTGGTGGCTGTGCCGGCGGTCGAGGACGATGAGATCGTCATCCCAGGCTCCAAGGTGGACAAGCGGGGGCAGTTCCTGCGCGATATCCATACTGCGGCCTGCAAGCGGTTCGGCACCGTATTGGGCCCGGAAGCCAACGAAGCCCATCGCAACCACTTCCATCTGGACATGGCAAAGCGCAGGTCCGGTAGTTTCTGCGAATAGATGGTCGTTGTGCGCACTTGCCATCGCCGGCCGAGGGCGCGATGCTGCCGGCAACGTTTCCATTTGCAGGCAGGTTCGCAATGAAGCCGCGCTCCACGCATGCTGAACGCGTGCAGACGCCAGCCAGACATCGGGCGAGCGCAGCCGCCTCGCCGGCCGGCGCATTTCCCGCCGTGCGGATGCGGCGCAACCGCCGCTCCGACTGGTCTCGCCGCCTCGTCGCCGAGAACACACTGAGCAAGTCGGACCTGATCTGGCCGATGTTCGTCGTCGAAGGCACGAACGTGCGCACGCCAGTGCCGTCCATGCCGGGCGTCAACCGACTGTCGGCCGACCTGATCGTAGCGGCCGCCGAGGAAGCCTTGTCGCTCGGCATCCCCGCGATTGCGCTGTTTCCGTACACCGACCCTATACTCAGGAGCGAGGACGGCAGCGAGGCCTGGAATCAGGAAAACCTGGTCTGTCGGGCGACGCGGGCGATCCGCGCCGCTGGCCTGGACATCGGCGTGCTGCTCGACGTGGCGCTCGATCCCTACACCAGCCACGGCCATGACGGGCTGATGCGCGGCGACGTCATTCTGAACGACGAGACCATCGAAGCGCTCGTGCGGCAGACACTGGTCCAGGTCGAAGCCGGCTGCGATATCATCGCCCCATCGGACATGATGGACGGACGCGTCGGCGCCCTGCGCCAGGCGCTGGAAGATGGCGGCTACAGCTCCGTTCAGATCATGGCGTATGCCGCGAAGTATGCGTCCGCGTTCTATGGTCCATTCCGCGATGCCGTCGGCTCCTCGGGAGCGCTGAAGGGCGACAAGCGCACCTACCAGATGGATCCCGCCAACACCGACGAAGCCTTGCGCGAGGTCGCGCTCGACATCGCCGAAGGCGCGGACATGGTGATGATCAAGCCGGGCATGCCCTATCTCGACATCATCCGCCGCGTGCGCGATGAGTTCGGCGTGCCGACGTTCGCCTATCAGGTATCCGGCGAGTACGCGATGTTGATGGCGGCGGCCGAACGCGGCTGGCTCGACGGCGACAAGGTGGTGATCGAAAGCCTGATGGGCTTCAAGCGCGCCGGCGCGGCGGGCATTCTCACCTACTTCGCGCCCCGCGCGGCAAGGTGGCTATCCGCAAACACCTGAGACCGGCGCCCAAACCGCGCTTATGATGCGGCCCCACCGATATGGGCATGTCGATACGGACCGCACCTGTGCGCAGCATTACGCAATCATGGCTGTTGGGGCTGGCGCTGGCAGCACTTTGCGCGGCTGCCCTGGCAGGCTGCGCCAGTTGGCCCGACGCCTATGAAGCGCGGACCTGCCGACAAATGGTGCCGGCACTCAATCCCTCCGGCGCCACGATTGAAATCCTCGGCACGCGCCTGCTGCGCGACGGTCGCGTCGGCATCGTCTATGCTGCCCGGGGACCGGGCACGAAACCGGCGCAACACAGCATCGTTTGCGAGTTCTTGCAGGAAGAAATCAGCCCCGGCGACCGGCTGGCAAATGTGTGGAGCGACGGACAGCTTTTGGGCGATATCCGGCTCACTCTGCTGAAGCGCTTCTGGCTGAAGACACACGACGCTGCCGTGGCCGACCCTGAACCTTTCATGCGCTTTGGCGCCGTGCCCGAACTGCCGCGCTGGATGGCCTATGCGTTGCAGCACCTGCTGTCGGCCCTACCGCTTATCAGCATCTATGCGCTGCTGGCGGCGGCCTATGCCCTGGTTTACGGCCTGGTCGGCCGCATCAACCTGGCCTTCGGCGAGTTCGCGGCAATCGGGGGCTACGGCGCCTTGCTGGCGTTTGCCATCACCGCCGCGTCGGCGCCCTGGTGGGTGGCGCTTCTGGCAAGCTTCGTAGTCGGGATGTGGTGCGCCGGAATGCATGGGCTGGTGGCCAGCCGTCTCGTATTTTCACCGCTGAGGCACGCCAACGGCCAGCACCTGCTCATCGCCACGATCGGGCTTGCCATCTTCCTGCAGGAGTATCTGCGCCTGACGCAGGGCACCGCTTTGCGCTGGATCGAGCCGATCCTCAACCAGCCGGTCGGCGTGGCTCGCAGCGCCGGATTCGTCGTCATGGTGACCCCGATGGCGATGATCGTCACCTGCATTGCCGTTGCAGCAGCATCCGGATTGCTACTCATGATGCGCTGGTCCCGGTTCGGGCGATATTGGCGTGCATGTGCCGACGATAGCGGCGCCGCCATGCTGGCCGGGGTCGATCCGTCCCGCATCCTGCTGACATCGATTGTATTGGCGACCGCGCTGGCTGGCGTGGCAGGCACCATATCGACCGTATTCTACG
>JAEZBZ010000007.1 GCA_023412745.1 Pseudomonadota bacterium
CTGTTCCGCAGCCGCACTCCCGATCTCGTCCGCCAGCGCATGCGCGGCAGACCAATCCACCTCCGGCAACCGCTCGACGATGGCGTATAGCCGCTGCGCCAGCTTGAGGCCGTCGCTGGTGGCGAGACCAAGCAGACGGCGGACACTACCCTGCGCGAGATGCAGCAGCGGCGGCCAGTCATCTGCGCCGGGCGGGTCCATCTCGGCGGCAGCCAGGGCCTGTGTGGCAGCCGCCCGCAAGTCGTCGGAACCAAGCGCCGGCAGCACCAGCGTGCGGCAGCGCGAGCGGATGGTCGGCAGCAGGCGGCCCGGCTGTGAGGTGATCAGCAGGAACAGCGTTTGCGGCGGCGGCTCTTCCAGCGACTTCAGCAGCGCGTTCGCCGAGGAAGAATTGAACTCATCGGCCTGATCGACGATCACGACGCGCTGGATGGCGGATTGCGCCGCCGATCGGCTGCCGACAGTGTGGGCCAGGAAGTTGCGCAGCTTGCGCACCTCATCGACCGGAATACTGGCGGCGAACCGCTTGGTCTTGGGGTCGTAGGGTCGGCGGATCAAAAGCAGGCCCGGATGCGACAGCACCCGAACCATCCGCGGCGCCATGGCATGCCGCGTTAGCGCCAACCCGTCATTGGGATCGCCTCGTTCCTCGGGGCTGGCCAGCGCGTAGGCCGCGATGCGATAGGCCAACGTCGCCTTGCCGATGCCCTCCGGGCCTGCCAGCAGCCAACCGTGATGAATACGGCCCGACGCCAGGGCTTCCGCCAAGGTGCGCTCGGCCTCTCCATGTCCGAAAATCTCAGCCGCCTCGCGCGGATGCGGAAAGTCCTCCAGGCGATCGGCTTCCGGCAGCGCCTCGATTTCCTGTAGCGCCGGGGCGCGAGCCATCAGCCGCCCCGTCGCAGCAGGCGCGTCTCGACCGCGGCCCACACCTGGTCCGCCACCGCGTCGGGATGCTCCAGCGCATCCAGTACCACGCAGCGTTCAGGCTCCCCGGTGGCGATCACCAGGAAGCCATCACGCAGCTTCTCGTGGAAGGCGATCGGACGGGCTTCGTAAGGGTCGGCCCCGGTGGTACCGTCCGTAAGCAACGCTGTCGCGCTGCGATGGCCTGCCCGCTGCAATCCGTCAGCGGCTGGAAGATCGAGCATCAGCGTCATATGTGGGATGGTGTCGGCGACAACTATGCGCTCCAGCTTGGTGATGATCTCCTTCGATAGCCCGCCGGCGACGCCCTGATAGACGCGCGTGGAATCCGAGAAACGGTCGCAGACCACCCACTTGCCCTCTTCCAGGGCCGGGCGAATGGTGCGCTCCAGGTGGGCGGCGCGGGCGGCCGAGAACAGCAGCGCCTCGGCCAGCGCACTGTGATCGGCAGTATCCTTGCTGAGAATGAGATTGCGGATCTGCTCGGCGAATAGCGAACCGCCCGGCTCACGCGTCAACACGACGTTGATGCCGTTGGCCTTCAGCCGCTCGGCCAGGAGTCTGGCCTGGGTCGATTTTCCCGACCCCTCGCCACCCTCGAATGAAATGAACTTGCCTGTCATTGCACGGTTCGCCCTCTGCCGCGGCCCTGCGTTCACCGATGGTTCGTCATCGGCCAGCGCGAGGCGTGAACGAGCGACGCTCGCTTTACCTCACCGCGACGCTGTCAGCGCTGCGGCACCGGGATCAAGCGGAAAGCCATGTAGGCCAGCGAGTCAAGCCCACGGCGCATCGTGCCGGCCTGTTCGATGTCCTCGGCAGCATACAGCGGCACTTCGTTCGTGGTGTTCGAACTGTTGGTGACACGCAACCGCGCCACCTCGTCACCCTTCTTGATCGGCGGCTTGAGCGGACTGTTGTAGATGATCTCGGCCCGCAGGCGCTGGTTTGCGGTGGAACGCGGCAGCAGCACCCGGACCCGGCCGTCCCCTGTCAGCGGTACGTAGAGCTGGGTGCCACCCCAAACGCGCGCGCTGCCAACCACCTCGCCATCGTCGAACAGCCGGAACTCCGTGAAGGCGCGGAACCCCCAATCGATCAGCCGCCGCGCCTCCTGCTGGCGCGCCGCCGCGGTGGGCAACCCGTTGACCACCACGATCAGGCGCCGTTCGCCCTGCTTGGCCGACGCCACGATGCCGTAACCGGCCTCCTTGATATAGCCGGTCTTCAGGCCGTCCACGCCGATGTCCAGGTTCAGCAATGGATTGAGATTGATGAACCGGTGGCGGAGATAGCGGAAATCCTTCTGCGCGTAGGTCGGATAGAACTCCGGATAATCGACGATGATATGCCGGGCCAGCAGGGCCAGATCACGGGCGGTCATGACGTGCCCGGGGTCGTGCAATCCGGTGGCATTCTTGAACACCGAGCTCTGGAGCCCCAGTTCACGCCCGCGTGCCGTCATCATCTCGGCGAATTTGGCTTCCGTGCCACCCAGATGCTCGGCGATGGCGATCGCAGCGTCGTTGCCTGACTGGATGACTATGCCCTGGATCAGTTCATCAATTGTCGCCGTGGTGCCGACGGGCACCATCATCGCCGAGGTTCCCGACGGCGCGCCGCCGTTGCGCCAGGCATTGACGCTCATGACGATCGCGTCTTCGAGTTTCACCTGCCCCTTGCGAATGGCCGTGTAGAGCAGCTCAAGCGTCATCAGCTTGCTCATGCTCGCCGGATGCATCAAATCGTCGGCGTGGTGCTGGTAGAGAACAGCACCCGAATCGGCATCGATCAGGATGGCCTGCTTGGCCTGTGTGCTGAACTCACCTCCCTGAGCCCACACGACGCGATTGCCCATGACAATCGCCACCAACGCCAGCACGCAGGCCAACAATCGGCTCACCATCAATCCGTACCGCATCTGTGTCGCCCCAGATTTCATACGCTCCAATTGCTCCCCCGATTCACTTGGCAAACTATCACGAAAGGTTGCCAAGTGCGTCAATGCCGTGAACCTGCACTGCCAGATACGTCTTTCGACTGTTTGAGTTTCATAACGTCGACAGCACGCCTGACAGTTTTGTTACCTGCACCCCGAAGCAGCACCCAAACGCTTAGGTGGCCTAGGCAAAATGGCTATGGCTGCGTTCGCATCAACCCTGCCTGGTCACGTTTTCACGATCGGCCGGATTGATATTCCGTACACGCCGCGCCATGATCGCTCCTGTTGACGGACAGAATTGTGCCGCGGTTCGGTCCCAGCCCAACCCGAATCCAACTGGCATTTAGAGGTCGTTAGTCGAATCAGCGTGGAGTGGTGTCGTCGGGACGGTTTACGGTCCGGGGGGCGCGAGGAGGATGGGTTCTATGTTGACGAGCGTTATCGAAGAAGGTGTTGCTGTAGGTGCGTATCCGGAGTTGGCCGGAAAACGCGTTCTGATTACCGGGCTTGATCTGACCAGTGGCGTCGATGTCGCCCGCTCATTCGCCGAACAGGGCTGCCGCATTGTGTTGCATCTGCCGGACACCGGCGCGGAAGCCGATGCCGTCCTGGAAATGTTGTCCGCGACCGCCGAAGAATTGCAGGTCTATAACGAACCGTTGGCCGACATGGATGCCGCGGTGCGTTTCGCGCAAACCGCCGCCAAGGCTTTCGGTGGCCTGGATGCGGTCGTCAATCTAATCCGTTTTGAGCCCAACAAGGCGGACGCCAGCGGCGACGTCGAACGCACCGTCGCCGACCAGTTGCAGAATGCCTGCCTGATCACGCGCATCGCTGCCAATCGCATGCGTCTCACTTGGTCGGAAGGCCTGATCCTTAACGTCCTGACCTGCCCGACGCCGGACAGCCGGCAGGATGCCGCCATCCTCGGTCTCGCCCGCTACATGCTGACCAGCATGACGCGGACCGAAGCCCAGCAGTGGGCCGAGCACGCCATCCGCATCAACGCCGTCGCGCCAAGCACAGAGCCGTCGCTGTCCAGCAGCAGCCTTTCGTCCGAACCGGATGTGGCGGCGCTGGCGCTTTATCTCGCCAGCCAGCGGGGACGCGAACTGTCGGGCCTGGTGTTCGATCTGGAACACGCGGCCCTCCCCACCATCCCCGGCCTCGCCGCCTGATCCAACCCCAAGATCAAAGACGTCCGGCAAGCGCAGCCTCATAGAGGCTGCGGCTGGCCGCGGCATCGAGGGGCACGGGGTTGCAGCCGGCGGTCGGATCATTCGGCGCCATTGCGCTCATCTCATCGAAGCGCGCCGCGTCGACCTTGAGGCCCGCCAGCGTGTGCGGCACGCCGGTTTCCTCACGCAGCTTCAGCACCCAGTCCATGAACGCACCAAATTCCGGTTTCAGGCCGAGATAGGCCGCAAGCCGCGCGATCTTGTCCTCGATGGCCGGGCGATTGAACGCCAGCACGTAGGGCATGAATACCGCGTTGGTCATGCCGTGGTGGGTGTCGTACAGCGCACCGACCGGATGCGAAAGCGCATGGATCGCGCCCAGCGCCTTCTGGAACGCGGTCGCGCCCATCGCGGCGGCCGACATCATGTGGGCGCGGGCTTCCAAATCCTGCCCATCGGCGGTAGCGCGCGGCAGGTACTCCTTCACAAGCCGCATCCCTTCGATGGCAATGCCATCCGCCATCGGGTGGTAGAACGGCCCGCAATAAGCCTCCAGGCAATGCGCCAGCGCGTCCATGCCGGTGCCGACGGTGATGATCTTAGGCATGCCAACCGTCAGTTCGGGATCGCAGATCGTCACCTTCGGCATCATCAGCGGATGGAAGATGACTTTCTTGGTGTGCGTCGTCTCGTCAGTGATGACGCCGGCGCGGCCGACTTCCGATCCGGTGCCCGCCGTCGTCGGTACCGCAACGATTGGCGCGATGCCGGCCGGATCGGCGCGCGTCCACCAATCGCCGATGTCCTCGAAGTCCCACATCGGACGCGACTGCCCGGCCATGAACGCAACAACCTTGCCCGCGTCGAGACCCGAGCCACCGCCAAACGCGATGACGCCGTCATGCCCACCGGCGCGATAGGCCGCGACACCGGCTTCGACGTTGCTGGCAACCGGATTGGGCTTCACGTCCGCGAATACCTTGGCCGCGACGCCATCAGTTTCCAGCACCTGCAGCGCGCGCGCCGTGATCGGCAGCTTGGCCAGCACCGGATCGGTGACCAGCAGCGGCTTTTTCATGCCGGCCGATTTGACGGCCTGGCCGAGCTCACTAATGCGCCCGGCGCCAAACTTGACCGAGGTGGGGTAGTTCCAGTTGCCGACGAGTTTCATGACGCCGTTTGCTCTTTCAGGTGACGTTACAGGTCGCGAAGCCACGTGCTGCGCGACGGATCAGACTTTGCGGAGATGGAAGCTCTTCGGCCGGGTCAGGGCTTCGTAGCCGATGCGGGACAACGCTGCACCACGCCCGGTATCCTTGACGCCAGTCCAGGCCAGCGTCGGATCGAGATAATCGCAGCGGTTCATGAACACGGTCCCGGTTTCGATCTCGCCGCCGAGACGCTCCGCTACATCGATATCCGTGCTCCACACCGAAGCGGTCAGGCCGTAGACGGAATCGTTCATCAGCCGGATGGCGTCCTCATCACACGACACCTTCATGATGCCCACCACAGGGCCAAAGCTTTCTTCCGTCATCACTTTCATGGTGTGATCGACGTTGGTCAGCACCTGCGGCGCCAGCCATGGCGTGCCGTCCTTGTTGTGCTTGAAGGCAGCCGCATCAATGTGCGCCGTGGCGCCCTTTGACGTCGCCTCCGCCGTATGCCCGCGCACCAGATTGGCGAACCGCGTGGCCGCCATCGGTCCAAGCGTGGTGGCTTCGTCGAGCGGATCGTCCAGCGTGTACTTCCGCGTCAGCTCGACGAAGCCTTCGACGAACTGATCGTAAATCTTGGCATCGACGTAGATGCGTTCGATCCCGCAGCAGCTCTGTCCGGAATTTAAGAACGCGCCATCGACTAGGTTTTCGACAGCGTGGTCGAGCTTGGCGTCGGCGCG
>JAEZBZ010000233.1 GCA_023412745.1 Pseudomonadota bacterium
ACGTGGGGGGCCTCTCGCGGGCCGCACAGGGGCGCCGCGCCCGGCGCGGTACATTTGCGTAGTGATCTCGAACGCAAGAGCATGTTTGGAGTTGGCGAAACCGAACGGCTCGACGCAGAGGCCTATACGCTCGATGTGGCGGCGCAGGTCTATCGCCGGCTGATCGACAAGGCGCGCCGCGCCATCAAGGCCGGACACAGCGTAATCATCGACGCGGTCAGCGCGCAGCCGCATGAGCGCGAACAGCTCGAAGCGCTGGGTGCGGAGCTTGGCGTGCCGCTGCGTGGCCTGTGGCTGACGGCGGATGCGGACAATCTGATGCGCCGGGTCGCGGGGCGCCGGAACGATGCCTCGGATGCCACCGTCGACGTTGTGCTGAAGCAACTCGACTACGAGATCGGGGACTTGTCGCCCGCGTGGCAGGTGGTGGACGCCGGTGGCGATCTCGACCGCACGGCGAAGCTGGCACGCGGCGTGCTGGGTCCGGAGGCTTCCCGCGCGACGGCGAATTAGGGCTGGCCTGTGGGGGTGGTCGCACGCTAGCCTGCCGGCCTTCACCAGCGAGGACCACCCTATGCCCAAGATCGATCCGACGCGCGTCATGAGCGACCTGCGGCGCCTTGCGGAGTTCGGTGCCTACAAGACTGGCGTGCATCGCCCGACGTATTCGGCCGACGACATGGCGGCGCGGCAGTGGCTGGCGGGCCGTATGGTCGAGGCGGGGCTGGTTCCGGAAATCGACGGCATCGGCAATGTCATCGGCCGCGCCAAGGGCAGCGGGCCTTGCGTGCTTACCGGCTCGCATACGGAAAGCCAGAACTATGCCGGTTGGCTGGATGGTCCGCTGGGCGTCGTCTACGGCCTGGAAGCTGCACGCGCGATCGCCGCCGATCCGGCGTTCGCGGGCAAATTGGTGGAGGTGGGTGCCTGGGCTGACGAGGAAGGCCACTTCGGTAGCTTGCTTGGTAGCCGGTCATTCTGCGGCGATGTCAGCGAGGCACAAATCGACGCCGCGATGGACCGCACCACCGGCATCAAAATGCGAGATGCGCTGGCCGCTGCAGGGCTGGCCGATCGCCCCCGGGCGATCATTGATCTCAACCGCTACGTTGCCTATCTCGAGGCCCACATCGAACAGGGCGACTGGCTGGAAGCCAACAATCTCAAGGTCGGTATCGTCACGAGCATTGTCGGTATCTGGCAGTATAAATTGATCTTCGAGGGTGTGCAGAACCACGCAGGCACGACACGCATGGCGATCCGCAAGGATGCGGGACTCGCCCTCGCGCGCATGTGCTGCGAGATTGACAAGGCGTTTCCTTCGGTGGCGGGCGAGCGCACTGTGTGGACCACTGGTCAGATCACGCTGGATCCCGGTGCGCCGAGTATCATTCCCGGCCGCGCCGAGATGCTGTTTCAGATCCGCGATGTCGATCCGGAAGTCGTTGTGCGGCTGGAACGGACGCTGGCGGATCTTGTCGCGGCAGCCAATGCATCCGGGCCATGTCAGGTCAGCATCGAAAAACTGCGCACCGGCATCCCGGCCAAGATGGACGATGGCGTGCAGGATGCCATCGAGGTGGCTGCGGAACGCGACGTTCCCGGCAAGCACACGCGCATGCCAAGCGGCGCCGGTCATGATGCGCAGGTGTTTGCCCGGCTGATGCCTGCCAGCATGCTGTTCGTGCCTTCGATCGGTGGCATTTCCCACCACTGGACCGAGGACACCAAGGAAGAGGACATCATCGACGGCGCGCAGGTATTCACCAGCGCCGTTGCGGAGCTGTTGCGGCGCGCCTGATGGTGCGCCGGATGCGTGCCGGGGCTCAGTCAGTCTTCAGCGTTTGTCCCAGGCGACCGGCCAGATCCTGGATATACTGCCACGCGACGCGACCCGAGCGACCACCGCGCGTGATCGACCATTCGAGTGCATCGCGGACCAGTTCGGCATCTTCGATCTTGAGATCGTGATATGCGACGTAACCACGGATCATCTCCAGGTACTGGTCCTGGGTGCCGTTGTGGAATCCAAGCCACAGGCCGAAGCGGTCGGACAGCGATACCTTTTCCTCAACCGCCTCGGACGGGTTGATGGCGGTCGAACGCTCGTTCTCGACCATGTCACGCGGCATCAGGTGGCGGCGGTTTGACGTGGCATAGAACACCACGTTGTGCGGCCGGCCCTCGACGCCGCCTTCCAGCACCGCCTTGAGGGACTTGTAGCTGGTATCATCGCGGTCGAATGACAGGTCGTCGCAGAACACGATGAAGCGGTGATGGCTGTCGCGCATCTCAGTCAGGCAGAGCGGCAGCGAGCCGATGTCCTCGCGATGAATTTCCACCAGCTTCAGGTCCGGCTTCGATGAATCCTTTCCGAGTCCCAGGCGTTTGCGCACTTCCGCGTGTGCCGCCTTGACCAGGGACGATTTGCCCATGCCGCGGGCGCCCCACAGCAGCGCGTTGTTGGCCGGCAGTCCACGCGCGAAGCGTTCCGTGTTGTCGAGCAATTGCTCGGCGCGAGACCCCAGGCCCTTCAGCAGCCCGAGCGGAACCCGGTTCACATGCGACACCGGCAGGAATGCTGGCGGCTCCGCCTGCCAGACGAAGGCCTCCGCTGCAGCAAAGTCAGCCTTGACGTGCGCAACGTTGGCGAGGCGCTCCAAAGCCGTGGCGATGCGTTCAAGAAGGGCAGTCTGGTCAGCGGATATCATGGGAAGGCTCTCGGAAGCGCGAAAATCAGGATACACCGGCAGCAGCCGTGCGCTGGTTCTATAGTCGAGCCCGGGCGGCGCGTCACGCTTATGTCAGGACCGGTATTTCGTGGCCGATTTTCTTGCAAACCAGCAGGGTGTCACTATAGTCGCGCCGCAATCAGATCGGACCGGCCCCGTGGGAAGGATTCTGCGGGGTTAGTGTAGTACGTGCCGGCACGCCCTCAAGGACGGTTACCATGTTGATCTCACCAGCATATGCTCAGACGGCCGGCGGCGGCAGCGACTTCATGCTGCAGCTTGTGCCTATTCTTTTGATGTTCGTGATTTTCTATTTTCTTCTGTTCAGGCCACAGCAGCAGCGGGCCAAGCAGCATCGCGAGATGGTAGCGAACATCCGCCGCGGCGACGTTGTCGTGACGTCGGGCGGGATCATCGGCAAAGTCACGAAGGTCAAGGACGAGACCGGCGAGATCGAGGTTGAAGTCTCGGAAAACACGCGCATTCGCGTGGTTAAAGGGACGATCGCCGACGTCCGGGCCAAGGGCGAGGCTGTGAAGGAAGGCGCCTGATCGGTCGCCCACGGCTCCAGGAGCCCGCAACGACGAACGAGCTGTCGGGCACACTTGCTGCCCTTGAGTGTGCCGTGCAACGCAATATGTGAACCCGCGCTGTTGGTGCGGGCTTCGACGCCAAGAGGTCTGAACGACACATGCTTCATTTCGCGCGCTGGAAAATCGTCGCGATCACTCTGACCTGCCTCGTCGGCATGCTGTTCGCCCTTCCGAACCTGTTCTCGAAAGAGACGGTCGCTTCCTGGCCGGACTGGATGCCGAAGCGTCAGCTTAATCTCGGTCTCGATTTGCGCGGCGGCGCGCATCTGATGCTGGCCATGGACGTAAACGATGTCCGCAAGGACTGGCTGGAAGCCATTCGGGATGACGCGCGGCGGCGCTTGCGCGATGCCAAGATCGGGTTTTCCGGCATTGGCATCCAAGGCGACGTGGTCAATGTGCGCCTGGCGCAAGCAGACCAGATGGATGCAGCGCTGCGCGAGTTGCGTGGACTGATCCAGCCCATGGGCAACGCGATGCTGGGGACCAGCGGCGAGGACATCTCCGTCCAGCGTGGCAGCGGCACAGACATCATCGTTCTGCAGCCAACCGAAGCCGGCATGCAGCAGCGCGTTTCCAACGCTATCAGCGCGTCGATCGAAACCGTCCGCCGCCGTATTGACACGATGGGCACGGCCGAGGCGAGCGTGGTCCGCCAGGGCTGGGACCGCATCGTCGTGCAGTTCCCGGGGCTGCAGGAGACCACGCAGCTCAAGAACCTGATCGGCCAGACCGCGCGTCTCAGCTTCCACGAAGTGCATCCCAGCATGTCGGGCGAGGAGGCGCGGACATCGCGGCCGCCGCCGGGCTACGGCGTGCACGAGTCGGATGATCCGTCGGACAAATTCATCTACCTGTTGCGCGAGGCGCCGGTCGTGCGTGGCGACCAACTCGTGGATTCACAGCCCGGTTTCGATCAGCGCACCAACGAGCCGATCATCTCGTTCCGCTTCAATCAGTCCGGCGCACGTACCTTCGGGCGCTTCACGCAGGACAACGTCGGCCGTCCGTTCGCCATCGTGCTCGACGGTAAGGTGCTGTCCGCGCCCGTGATCCGCGAGCCCATTCTTGGCGGCTCGGGTCAGATTTCCGGTAATTTTACGGTTGAGAGCGCCAACAATCTGGCGATCCAGCTCCGCTCCGGTGCGCTGCCTGCCAAGTTGACCATTGTAGAGGAACGCACGGTTGGACCGTCGCTGGGTGCCGATTCTATCGACGCCGGTACGCAGGCTTTCGTCGTCGGTGGCGTCGCGTCCTTGATCATGGTCATCATTGCTTACGGCACATTCGGCGTGTTTGCGGCGATCGGCCTGATCGTCAACGCAGTTCTCATCGTTTCCATCATGTCACTGATGGGCGCGGCACTGACGCTGCCGGGCATCGCCGGTCTCGTGCTTACGATCGGCATGGCCGTCGACGCCAACGTGCTAATCTACGAGCGTATTCGAGAAGAACTACGCAACGGAAAGACGGCCGTTACGGCGATAGACATGGGCTTCACGCGCGCCGTGACCACGATCGCCGATAGCCAGCTCACGACACTCGCCGCGGCCATCGTGATGTTCTGGCTGGGTTCCGGTCCGATCCGCGGCTTCGCGGTGACGCTGTCGATCGGTATCTTCACGTCGGTCTTCACCGCCGTCACGGTGACGCGCCTGCTGGTTGCGCTGTGGCTGAGGTCGTCCAGGAACAAGGGTCGCGCGACCTACGTGCCGATCTGATGCAGGGTTGATACGCATGAAACTGGTTCCCGACTTCAAGGGCTTTGACTTCTTCCCACATGGCACGCGCATCAACTTCATGCGCTTTGCCGGCATTTGCCTGTGGTCGTCGATTGCCGCGATGGTGATCTCGATCCTGCTCGTGTTGACCATAGGCTTGAACTTCGGCGTCGATTTCAAGGGTGGCTCGGTGATCGAGCTGCAATCGAAATCAGGCCCCGTCAACGTGTCCGACATCCGCCAGAAGGTGGGTGATCTCGGCCTCGGCGATGTTCAGATCCAGGAATTTGGCACGCCAAATGACGTGCTGATCCGTCTGGAGCAGCAGCCGGGTGGTGAAGAAGCCCAGCAGCAGGCGCTGCAGAAGGTCGTGACGGCGCTAGGCGATGACTTCATTCAGCGCCGTGTCGAGGTCGTTGGCCCGGCGGTGTCGGGTGAATTGCGCACGACGGGCACCATCGCGGTGCTGGTGTCGTTGATAGCTATCGTTGTCTACGTCTGGTTCCGGTTTGAGTGGCAGTTCGCGGTCGGCACCATTTTGGCACTTGCTCACGACGTGACTGTTACCGTCGGTATATTCGTGTTGTTTCAGTTGAGCTTTGATCTGTCCATCGTTGCCGCGCTGCTGACTATTCTCGGCTATTCCGTGAACGATACAGTCGTTGTGTCGGATCGCATCCGGGAAAATTTGCGCAAATACAAGCGAATGGATCTGACGGAGTTGCTCAATCTGTCCATAAACGAGACGCTGTCGCGCACCATCCTGACCGGTGTCACCACGCTGACGGTGCTGATTGCGCTGTTTGTGCTCGGCGGCGAGGTGATCCGCTACTTCTCTCTGGCGATGTTGCTGGGGGTTATCATCGGCACGTATTCGTCGATCTTCGTGTCGGCCCCGATCCTGAGCTACCTCGGCATCAAGCGCGATTGGTCGGGCACCGATGCCGCGAAAAAATCGTCCGCTGTTGCGTCCAGCGCCTAACAGTCGAACTCTGCGCCCTGCCGGAGGCGGCAATGCTTGAAGGGACGGCGCGATACCCGTACCAGGCTCCCATCGATGCCTATGGCAATGGTGGGTTCCGCTTTGCGGACATGAGCCACAAGGGCTCTATCCTGTGCCTGCCGAGCGGTATCCACGCGTGGGAAGTCACGACCGCCGAAGCCATCGACATTGCCGCGCTCGCTGCCGTTCTTGCCGAACGGGACCGGCTGCGCTTCTTGCTGCTCGGCACCGGCCGCATGCAGGTCTTTCCGTCGCGCGATGTCCGCAAAGCGTTTGAGGCTGCGGGGCTGGGCCTTGAGCCCATGGATACCGGCGCCGCCTGCCGGACGTATAATGTTCTGCTGGCGGAGCGCCGCCCGGTCGCTGCCGCCCTCATCGCCGTCGATTGAGGAGACCGCCCAATGAAGGCCATCACCGAAAGTGCCGGTCGCGCCCTGGCTGCAGGCGGCGCGGTGACGCTGATCATCCTGCTGCTCTGGCTTGCGATCGATGGCGTCGACGCGCTCGGCTTCACATCGTTCGTGCTGCGCTGGCTGCATGTGGTTGCCGCGATCCTCTGGCTCGGCATGATCTGGTTCGTGAATTTCATTCAGTTCTCGGCCCTGCAGGAGGCCGATGATGTCGGCCGGCGCACGTTGATGACATCGGTGGTGCCGCGCGTGGCGCATTCCTTCCGCCATGCCTCGCACCTGACGCTGGTGACCGGCGTGCTGCTGCTGTTCACAAGCGGCTATCTGCTCGATACCACCGTGTTCTCGAGTGCGGTCTACATGCCGCCTGCGCGCAGCCTGCTGATGTGGTGCGGTGTGCTCGGCGGGCTCGCCATGTGGGCGTTCGTGCATTTCGTGATCTGGCCGAACCTGCGCATCGTGATTGGGCAGGTTCCAGGCGATCAGGCGGCCAAGGACGCCGCGCGGGCGCAGATTAAGACCTTCGCGCGGCTCAATCTGGCGCTGTCGGTGCCAGTGACGTTCGCCATGGTCGCGGCTCCGCACCTGTACTGACGTGAGTGAACCTGGCCCCGCCGACAAGATTGGATCAGCAGCCGGCGATGCCGTGCGGCTGTCGGCGCGGTCATGGGAACGGGATCGCTATCTCGCCGCGTTGCTTGGGCCGCGCGATGTCCGCTCTGATCTGATCGCGCTGGCGGCATTTTCCGGCGAGATCGCGCGCATTCCCGCCTTCGTCAGCGAGCCGATGATGGGTGAGATCCGCCTGCAGTGGTGGCGGGATACTTTGCACAAGGAGGCGTCGGAATCGGGCGATGGCTCGGGCAGCGGACATCCGGTGGCCGATGCCGTGCGGCGTACGGCGGCGCAGCGCCACTTGCCGATCGATCTGCTGATCGGGATCATCGACGCGCAGGACATCGGCCTGCACGACGACCCGATCACGGACGATCACATGCTCGTGACGCACTTCGCCAAGACCGAGGGCGCGCTGTTCGAACTGGCGCTCCGGGTGCTGGGCCGCGCGGATCAAACCGCCCGCTCGGCGGCTTTGGCGGCGGGGCAGGCCTACGGACTGGCGCGGATGCTGATCGAGATGCCCGCGTTGTGGGCCCAGGGGCGCACGCTGATCCCCGCCACCAGGTTGGAGGCCGTCGGGCTGAGTACTGCGGATGTTCAAGCCGGTCCCGATTCCGGGCGTTTCGCGCAGGTGCTGGCCGGACTTGTCGCCGAAGCCCGCCGGAATCTCGCTCTCGCCCGGCAGGCTGGCCGCGAACTGTCAGGTGCACAGCATGTCGCATTGCTGCCTCTTGCCGTGGTAGAGCCCTATTTGAAGGCTTTTGAGAAACCGGGGCGTGATCCGTTGCGTGACCCGATCGATATTTTGCCCATGCGCCGTACTTGGCGCCTTTGGTACGCACACCGGACGGGCCGCCCGTAGCGCGGCTCACTCCGCGAGGTGTCAACGGGGGTGACACGTTGCTGAAGTTCAAACCCACGCTTGTAGCTCTCGCTGGATTGGCCGCGTGGATGGGCATGAACAGCGAAGGGCACGCCCAGTCACAGCCGATGATTAGTTGGCGCGTGGAAAACCCATTCCGCCTGTTCGCCGATCCAAGCGATACAAAGGTCCACCTTGCGACGTTCCAGTCGCTGACCGACACGCAGCACCGCACGCCGATCCTGGCATCAGAACGGCAACTGGCCGAGCGTCATCCGGATGGCTGGGCGTCGATCGTGCTCGGGCGCACGTGCTGGCAGGCAGAAAAGAACGTTCACCTGTGTCCGGGCGGCGTCGATTACGTCAATCCGGTCTCGCACAAGATCATTGCGGAGCTCAAAGGGCTGCCGTCGGATGCCGGCGCGGTTGATTGCACCTGGCTCACGGCGCCGCGCGGTGGCTCGAAGCTGCGCGGCGAAGCGATCACGCGTAGGTGTGATGAACCTGTCGAATTTGAGATCCCGTACCCTGCCGGCGCGCAGATCACGGTCGAGGTCGGCGGCCGTGAAATCGGCAGAACCGATGCTGCCGTCAACGACCTGTTCATCGTCGGCATGGGTGACAGCTTCGCGGCGGGTGAAGGCAATCCGGATTTGCCGGTACGCTTTTCGCGTGAGCGCACGGCAACCTATGGCGGCAGCAAGGATGGGCCGCTCGGTGGGTATCCGGCCCGAGTAGGTAGTTGGCGAAACATCGGCGATGACAGGTTCATCGCGGAAAATGCGCGCTGGCTTGACCAGGCCTGTCATCGGTCGATGTATTCGCATCAGCTCCGCGCGGCGCTGCAGCTCTCCCTTGAGGATCCGCATCGTGCGGTGACGTTCGTCGGTGTGGCGTGCTCGGGCGCGGAGGTCACGGCAGGCCTGTTCCTACGCTACAAGGGCAACGAATGGGTGCCGAACCCGCCGGAGCTATCGCAGATTTCGGCGGTGGCGGAGGCGCAGTGCGGCAAGCATTCCGCGCCGTTTCATGATCTGCCGGAAGCGTATCATATCAAGGGCCAGATCCCGGAATTGCGCGGTGGGCTGCGGCTGCGCAAATGCGACGCGTCCCATTCCCGCAAGATCGATCTTCTGATGGTTTCCATCGGCGGCAACGACGTCGGCTTTTCGCGTCTCGTCGCCGATGCCGTGCTGGCCGACAAATCCTCCCTGAAGATGCTGGGCGGCTGGTTTGGTCACATCCAGGGTATGGATGGCGCGGCGTCACAGTTGACCTCGCTTGACGCCCGCTACAAGTCGCTCAACCGCGCTGCCCGCAACATCCTCCACATTCCCTGGGGCGAGAGCGACCGCATACTGCTCACCGCCTATCCAGGACTGGCGCTGATGGAGGACGGCAGCAGCGTGTGCCCCGACGGTCGAGCCGGTATGGACGTGCTGTCCGACTTCAGGCTGAGCGCGGAGCGTGCGCGCGAGGGCAGCGTGCTGGCAGGCAAGCTCAACGCGATCATGCAGAATTCCGCGCGTGAGCATGGTTGGACCTACGTGGATAGCCACCAGCGCGACTTCCTCGGCCGCGGGATCTGCGCGGGTTGGACCGACGCCGCGTTTTCATCTGCCGACGACCTGCGCATGCCGCGCAAGGTGGATGGGGTGTGGAAGCCGTACAATCCGGCCGACTATCGCCCGTATATCTCTCGCCAGCGCTGGTTCAGGACGCCGAACGACGCGTTTCTCACCGGAAACTTCCACGTTTCCGCTTCGCTGCTGCAGCAGGTGCTGCGCGTGAAGACGCTGTCTTGGTTCCAGCTGGTTCTGGCGTCGACCTACTCGGGCGCCTTCCATCCGACTGCCGAGGGCCAGGCCGCGATCGCCGATGCGGTTGCCGACAAGGCACGTCATGTGCTGGCTAAGTATGAGCAGCGCAGGAGCGTCAGCCAGATTGAAAGCGTTCAGCCGATCTCGATACCGGCGGATTGATGTGCGTTGGTTGATGCGGTCACACAAATGCGGCGGTTGCTCATAAGCGGCGGTTAGCGCGCCGGTGTCACGTTTGCTCCTGCAGGAGATGCAATGGAGCAGCGTGATGACCAAACGCCTCGTGGTAATCTTTGCGGCTTTCCTGATCGTGCCGGTGGCGGCCAAAGCCAATCCCACCCAGCGATCAGCCCAACTGTGTACCTATTGCACCGTGGATTCGACAACTTGGCGGACACACTGCATTGACGCGGACGTCATGTGGAGCCGCGCCCTGTCGGTCCAGCCGCAGTGGCGGTACTGAAGGAGCGGCGAGCCCGGTCACCTGATGTTTGCTGTCGGGAAGTGCCTTGGTTTTCACTATAACCACGGCGCTCCCTGTCTATTGGCTTCAGTTGGCGCCGCCGGCCATGGTCGGCTGCCCGCCCAGATAGGCGCTGTAATACTTCTTGGTGATGCCGGCGCTATCTGTGACGTCGCGCTCCATCGACAGCACCGTGGCGGCGCGCGCGCCGTCATTGGTGACGGTGATCGGGATGGCGAACAGTTCGATGTCGCCGCCTCCGTCGCGGCCATAGTGGATGACCGGCGGAACGAACGATTCCAGTTTCGGCTGCTTCAGCGTGCTTTCGTACAAACTGAAGCCAGAGAATACGAACGCAGCCATCGATATCAACGTCGCCAGTCTGCCGCCCTGCGAGGCAATTTCCGGTAGAGCGGACACAGTACCCCCCTCAGCCATTGCTTGGAGTGCGGATTGTCTGCGCATCCCCGATTACTCCCACGGCGAAAAGTCGCCAAGTAACCCACGCAATGCCGCGCGTTTGTCAGCCGCGCGTGTCCTTCCGGCGGGACATGAAGGCAAGACGCTCGAACAGGTGGACGTCCTGCTCGTTCTTGAGCAATGCACCGTGCAGCGGCGGAATGAGCTTGCGCGGATCGGATTCACGCAGTGTTTCGACTGAAATGTCCTCGTTCAGCAGCAGCTTGATCCAGTCGAGCAGCTCGGAGGTGGAAGGCCGCTTCTTGAGGCCCGGCACCTCGCGGATATCGTAGAAAATCTGCAGCGCCTCGGACACCAGTTTTCCCTTGATGTCTGGGAAGTGGACATCGACGATGCTGCGCATGGTCTCGGCATCGGGGAACTTGATGTAGTGGAAGAAGCAGCGGCGCAAGAAGGCGTCCGGAAGCTCCTTTTCATTGTTCGACGTGATGATGACAATGGGGCGCGCGCGCGCTTTCACCGTTTCGCCGGTCTCGTAGACGAAGAACTCCATGCGATCGAGTTCCTGCAGCAAATCATTGGGAAACTCGATATCGGCTTTGTCGATTTCGTCGATCAGCAGAACCGGGCGGGTCTCCGCCTCGAAGGCCTCCCACAGTTTACCGCGGCGAATGTAATTGCGAATGTCCTTGACCCGCTCGTCGCCCAACTGGCTGTCACGCAAGCGGCTGACGGCGTCGTACTCGTACAGGCCTTGCTGGGCTTTGGTGGTCGATTTGATGTGCCATTCCAGGATCGGCACGCCGAGAGATCGTGCGACTTCAATGGCCAGCATCGTCTTGCCGGTACCCGGCTCGCCTTTAACCAGCAGAGGGCGCTCCAAGGTTACGGCGGCATTGACCGCGACCTTGAGGTCCTCGGTCGCGATGTAATTGTCGGTTCCGTTG
The DNA here is from genome assembly GCA_023412745.1 of Pseudomonadota bacterium. Taxonomy (GTDB): domain Bacteria; phylum Pseudomonadota; class Alphaproteobacteria; order Rhizobiales; family Hyphomicrobiaceae; genus ZC4RG25. Next base: position 11,590 of record JAEZBZ010000233.1, read on the forward strand.
AAACGCATCGACACGCTGTGCGGCCCCTCCACGGTAATTGCTGGCGAAGAGCGGGACATTAATGCGCTTCATGGGCGGTGAAAATGGGCTTCGCGATACGCGAGAACAATGGCACACGAGAGTGCTGCGGATACGGGAGCGGCGCGGGCTGCAATTGATCGTCGAACCGCATTGCATCGCAGCATGAGCGCGCTGCGACGCACGCCTGGCTGGGAGAGCAACCAGGCGTGCGTGCATACTCTGCTGCGGGGGCGGTAGCCTGCTGCGATCAGATCACCGCACCGCCGCCAAGTGCGCGAGAGATGTCTAGAATACATCTCAAGATTGAACACAACGTAAACGGGAACATGGAAGGGAGGACAATTCTTGCGATTGTTGGAGACTTCACCGCCTTCCGCGCGGTCCTCGACAGGATGTGTTCCCCAACTCCACGCATTGGTTCGGGTAAGACCTTGACTTGCCG
>JAEZBZ010000306.1 GCA_023412745.1 Pseudomonadota bacterium
TGCCTACACCCCGCAAACCACATAATGTCCGTGGTCCTGTCGGGAGGCACGGCGGGCTCAAGGCTTGAGTGACCTGCGTAACGGTAACAAGCGCGGCCCTCGGGTTCAAGGTTGAATGGCCTGACAAATTTGCGAATAATCCTGCCAAAAGGCGCGGGCATAGAATGACCCGCCAAGGAGTGGCACCATGTTCAAGGGATCGTATCCGGCGCTCGTGACGCCGTTTGCGAATGACGAATTGGATGAGACCGCGTTCGAGCGGATCATCAACTGGCAGATCTCGCAGGGTACGCACGGGGTCGTCCCGGTCGGCACCACTGGCGAAAGCCCGACCTTGAGCGACGTCGAACACAAACGAGCGATCGAGATCTGCATCGAGACCGTCAACAAGCGCGTTCCTGTCATTGCAGGCGCCGGCTCGAACTCGACCGCAGAGGCGATCGAGTATACGCGTCACGCCAAGGACGTCGGCGCCGACGCCGTGCTGATCGTCATGCCGTATTACAACAAGCCCACCCAGGAGGGCATGTACCAGCATATCAAGGCGATCAATGACGCCGTCGATATTCCGATCGTGCTCTACAACGTGCCGGTCCGAACGGTCGCCGACATGTCGGTCGAGACGATGGCGCGCTGCGCCAAGCTAAAGAACGTCGTCGGCGTCAAGGACGCCACCGCCAATATGGCGCGTGCGTCTCTGCAGCGTCTGGCCTGTGGCGATGATTTCGTCATGTTGTCGGGTGAGGACGCCACCGCGCTGGGCTTCAACGCCCATGGCGGCCAGGGCTGCATCTCGGTGACGGCCAATGTGGCGCCGGCGCTGTGCGCCGAGTTCCAGAACGCCTGCCAGAAGGGCGATTTCGCCAAGGCGCTGCGGCTGCAGGATCAGTTGATGCCGCTGCACGACGCGCTATTCGTCGAGACCAGCCCCGGCCCGGTCAAATACGCCGTATCGCGGCTTGGACTGTGCAATGCCGACCTCCGCCTGCCGCTGGTGCCGGTTTCCGAATCCACCAAGCGGATCCTAGATGCGGCGATGATCAATGCCGGCTTGCTGCAGGCAGAGGCCGCCGAATAGGGCGGGCCGGCACACGAAGGAGCTGACCGAAGATGGCGGCCAAAAAGGATGACGGCCGCCGGCTCATTGCCGAGAACCGGAAGGCGCGTTTCGAATACTTCATCACCGACACCTACGAGGCCGGCATCTCCCTGACCGGCACTGAGGTGAAGTCGCTGCGCGCCGGACAGGCCAACATCTCCGAGAGCTACGCCGCCTATGAGGACGGCGGGCTTGCGCTGATCAACGCCTACATTCCGGAATACAAGCAGGCCGGTCCGTTCTTCAATCACGAGCCGCGGCGCGTGCGCCGCCTGCTGCTGCACAAGCGCGAACTGCACAAGATACTGATCGCCATCGACCGGCAGGGCATGACGCTGATCCCGCTCGAGCTGTACTTCAACGATCGCGGCCGGGCGAAACTGAAGCTGGCGCTGGCGCAGGGCAAGAAACTGCACGACAAGCGCGAGACATCGGCCAAGCGCGACTGGCAGCGCCAGAAGGCGCGACTGATGCGCGACAGGGGCTAGAGGCGGGTTTCGCCGCGGCCGCAACGAAGGGCGTGGAGGGGCAATGTCGGCGTTCACACCCAGCGAACTCCTGGCCATCGAACGCGCCGCCGTGCGCGCGTGGCCGGCGTCGGAGACCCGCGACCTCGACGGCTGGCTGTGGCGCTATTCGGGCGGCAACTCGCAGCGCGCCAACTCCGTGTCGCCGCTGACCTTCCATGGCGCCGATGTCGAAGCCGCCATCGATGCGGTCGAAGCCCTCTACGCGGAACGCGGCGGACCGAGCCGCTTCCAGGTCGGCAGCGCCATCGCGATGCCGACCGATCTCGACGAACGGCTGGCCCAGCGCGGCTATTACATCCACGATCCGGTGACCACTTTGGCCCGGCGCGTCGAACCGCAACCGCTGCCTGACGACGTGGTGATCCTTGACCAGCCCGACGACGGATGGATGCAGGTCTATCTGTCGAACATCACGCCGGATCGCCGCCCGCCCGCGCCGCGTATCCTGGCCTCCGTACCGACACCGCGGGCGTTCTTATGTGTGCGCCGCGATGGGGTGACGCTCAGCACCGCGCTGGGCGTGCTGACCGATGACATCGTCATCGCGGAATGCGTCGGCACGCGCACCGATGCCCGCCGCAGCGGGGCAGCCCGCGCGGTGATGGTGGGGCTGGAAGCCTGGGCAGCAGGGCAGGGTGCGCGCATCTCTGCGCTGCAAGCCGTCACCGCCAACGCACCGGCGCAGGGGCTTTACGCAAGCCTCGGCTACACACCGCTGATGGGCTACCATTATCGCGTGCGCGACGCACAGTGATCACCGCGGCTCACACAGGGACGCACGCATGACGAGCAACCAACCCGAACTGCACAGCGTCGACTGGTCGAAGATCCCGGCGCCGGAGGATGACGGTGGCGCGCGGCATCTGGACAGGCTGGCGATGCCCGACATTGGACTACCGGCGACGTCCGGCCAGCCCGTATCGCTGGCGGCATTGCCTGGATTGACCGTGTCTTCGCCTATCCGCGCACCGGCCGCCCCGGCGAGATCAGCCCTGTCGATGACTGGGACATGATCCCCGGTGCGCGCGGCTGCACGCCGCAAAGCTGCGCATTCCGCGATCTGTTCACCGATCTCAAGGCCGCCGGCGCGGCGCACGTGTTCGGGCCTCTCAACCCAGGACAGTGCTTATCAGCGCGAAATGTCCGAGAGGCTGCATCTGCCGTTCCCCGTGCTGTCCGATGACGGCTTGGCGCTGGCCAAAGCCCTCCGCCTGCCGACGATGCAGGTTGGCGGCATGACGCTGTTGAAGCGGCTGGCCTTGGTGATCGCGGACGGCAGAATCAAGAAAACGTTCTATCCGGTGTTTCCGCCCGACCGGAACGCATCCGATGTCCTGGGTTGGCTGCAGGCAAACCGTGGAGCGCACGCATGAACTGGCCCTGGCCGCCGCCCCTCGATGATGGCGGCGCGCTGCATCTCTCAACCGGCCAAGCGATGCCGGATATCGCGCTGAGAGCGACTACAGGCGAACGCATCTCACCGGCACGGATCGCCGGTCGCGCGGTGCTGTTCTGCTATCCGTGGACGGGGCGGCCCGGGCTTTCCAACCCGCCGGATTGGGATAGCATCCCCGGCGCGCACGGTTCGACGCCGGAAGTCGAGGGCTTCCGCGATGTGTACGACAGCTTGCAGGAGGCAGGCGTCGCGGTGTTCGGGCTGTCAATGCAGACGCCTGAAGACCAGCGGGAATTCGCCGGGCGGATGAAGCTGCCGTTCCCGATCCTCAGCGACGCCGGCGGCGCCTTTCGGCAAGCCCTGTCGTTGCCGGTGTTCGAGACCGGCGGCGTCATGTATCTGAAGCGGCTGACGCTGGTTCTGCGCGACGGTGCCATCGAGCACGTGTTTTACCCGGTGCACCCGCCGGACCGGCATGCGCACAAGGTGCTGGCTTACTTTAGTGGCAGTGCGGCTTAGAGGATGTCGCTCTCGATATCCTCGACCGAGTAGCCGAGCTTTTCTAGACCATCCTCAAGATCATTCGGCAACAGCGGAATGCCGAGCAGGTAGCTGGCCGTCGAATTGGTTTTCTCCTGCCGCGCCATGGCCACCGCGTCGTCGAATTCCTCCGGCTCATAAGTACCGCGCCCGACCCACGTCAGCGCCACCAGATGCGCCTGTTCGTCGTCGTTCAGCGCGTTGATAAAGCCAACCAGTTCTGGCCGCGCGCTGTCACCTGGTAGCATCTCCAGCGAGTCGATCGGCTCGCCGTCCGACCCGCTGCCGTCGTCGGGATTTACGGCCGCAACCTTGGCGTCGTACTCGCGCGCCTTGATGATGATGTGAGCCACCTTCTCCGGGGCGATCTCCAGCATGATCCGCTGTCCTTTCAGGCTCGCCGTCGCGCCATCGCAACCGACACACAAGGAAATCGAGCAAGCGCCGCCTAAGTTCCCTGGCGCGAACGTCATGGGGCGGAAAGCTGGAGCCTTGCGTTCACCGGCCGCCGGCGGCGTTCAGCCGAGAAAGGCGCGGATGTCGCGAAAGACGGCGCGGAACATCTCCGGCGTCAACTTTCCAGTGTTTGTATTATAGCGTGAGCAATGATAGCTGTCGAAAAGCGTGACGCCGTTGCCGACATCATGCCGCGCGCCGTGGCCGAAGGGGAAGGCGGCGCGGCGTACGCTCAGCGCCGGCAGGACACTGTCGTGGGCAATACGGCCCAGCGCCATGATCGCCGTCAGCCGCGTCAACGATTCCAGGCGCGCCACAAGAAAGCTGCGGCAGGTCGAGATTTCGGCCGGCGTCGGCTTGTTCTGCGGTGGCACGCAGCGCACCGCGTTGGTGATCATGCAATCGCGCAACCGCAAGCCATCGGACGGATCGGCGCCATAGCTGCCGGAGGCGAAGCCGAATTCGAGCAGGGTGGCGTAGAGCAGGTCGCCGGCGAAATCGCCGGTGAACGGCCGGCCGGTGCGATTGGCCCCCCGGACGCCCGGCGCCAACCCGACGATGAGCAGACGCGCGTCGGTGCTGCCCCAGGAGGCAACCGGCGCGTTGTGCCATGTCGGTTCGGCAGCGCGATTGGCCATGCGATAGGCAACAAGGCGCGGACACAGCGGACAGTCGCGATTCGGCTCAGCCGATCGCGCCGGCTCTGCCAGCCGTCCCGCACCCGATGCCGCCATTACGCCCGCACGCCTCGCTCAAACTTCCTCGGGCAGGTCGTCGTGGTCTTCAAACTCACCTGGCCGCTGATAGGACTCGCGGCGACCCGCATAGGGGCGCTCGGCGCGCCCCTGCCGCGAAGGGTTATCGCGGCAGATGAACTCCTCCAGATCGGCGAGATCGACGAACTGATCGGCCTGACGCCTGAGCTCATCGGCCACCATCGGCGGCTGTGTCTGCAGGGTCGAAATCACGCTGACCCGGCGGCCATCCTGCTGTAGTGCGGCGACCAGCGACTTGAAATCTCCGTCGCCCGAGAACAGCACGATGTGGTCGATGGACTTGGACAGCCGCATGGCATCGACGGTGAGTACGATGTCCATGTTGCCCTTGATTTTGCGACGGCCGGTGGAATCCGTGAATTCCTTGGTCGGCTTTGTCACCATCGTGTAGCCGTTGTAGTCTAGCCAGTCGATCAGCGGCCGGATTGAAGAATATTCCTGATCCTCGGCCAGGGCGGTATAATACAACGCGCGAATGAGCTGGCCCTTCTGCCGAAATAGAACAAGCAAACGCTTGTAATCAATATCGAAGCCAAGTGCTTTCGCTGTCGCGTAGAGGTTCGCGCCGTCGATAAACAGCGCCACTCTTTCGTTGGGATAAAAATGCATTCGTCACCTCGGGAGCAAATCTAGGCGTTGCACTCCCCGCTTCTGGCTGACAACGCGTGATCAAAATAGAAGATACGCCACTAAACCCAGTCGGACATCGATCCAACGCACGATGTATCCAGGATGATTCGGTTCCTTTTGACAGATCGCAATGCGCACCTCAAAGAAAACATCCCACAAGAACAATTGAATCTCGGCAACGTAATGAGATGTGTGCTGATTAGCTTTGGGTCGAATCTTGCCGGCCCCTGGGGGGCGCCTCTCCGCACGTTCCAGGCTGCGGTCCACGAATTGAAGCAGATCGGCTTGGAAATCAAACGCGTATCGTCTCTCTACGAGACCGATCCGCTGGGCGGGAATTGGCAACCACCTTACCTTAACGCGCTAGTCCTGGCAAAGTCCCAAGAGGCACCAGCAACTCTATTGCGGCGCCTGAAGCAGGTCGAAATGAAGGCGGGCAGGCGCAGTCGCGCCAAGTGGTCGCCACGTCCGCTCGACCTCGACATCCTGGACTTCAAGGGGCAGCACTATGGCCGCCCGGGAGTGAAACGTGAGCGGGGCCGATTGATCCTGCCACACCCTGAGATGCACAAGCGGGCGTTCGTCTTGGTGCCACTGGTTGAAATCGCCCCCCATTGGCAGCACCCGGTGCTCGGCATCAAGGGGAGCGCGCTGCTGGCTAGACTCGGGCCGCAACGTCGCGGCGTCCGGCGAATCCTTGATTCTCGATGGCATTCATGCGAAAAGGAACAATCCTGAGACCAATAGGTCAGGTCGGGCAGATATTGCGCGCCCGGCATTTCCTGATTCGAGAGGGCAAAAGCGATGGCGCGTGTCACCGTCGAAGATTGCGTGGACAAGGTCCCGAACCGCTTTGAACTGGTTCTGCTGGCGGCCCACCGCGCACGCTCGATTGCCAATGGCAGCCCGATGACAGTCGAGCAGGAAAACGACAAAAACCCGGTCATCGCCCTGCGCGAAATCGCTGACCGGACCATCCCGCCGGATGATCTGCGCGAGGGACTGATCCACTCGATCCAGAAGAACGTCGAAGTCGACGAGCCGGAAGCCGCGTCAGCTCCGGTGATGACGCCCGACCGCCGCACGCCGCTGCTCGGCCGCGACGACCAGTCGAGCGACACGGTGGTCGACTACCTGACCGAAGAACAGCTCCTGCGCGGCATGGAAAGCCTGACGCCGACCGAGCCGTCCGCTGCCCTTGGTGGAAACGGTGGTGGCGGTGGCGGTGGAAGCGGCCGCAGCGGTCGCTGACGTTAACCAACGGCCCGGCTCCCAAGCGTTCATGCGCTGGAAGCCGGGCGTCTCGTCTACGCAGTGCGGCCCCCGCGCATGCGTCCTCCCGGAGAAGGGCGCAACTCATGATGCGCCAATACGAGCTCGTCGAGCGCGTCCTCAGTTACGATTCCAAGGCCGACGAGGCGCTGCTGAATCGCGCCTATGTCTACGCCATGAAGGCGCACAGCCATCAAAAGCGGGCCTCTGGCGATCCCTATTTCTCCCATCCCCTCGAAGTCGCGGCCATCCTCACCGAGCTGAAGCTCGATGACGCCACCATCGCCACCGCGCTGCTGCACGACGTCATCGAGGACACGGAAGCAACCCGCGCCGAGATCGACCAGCTTTTCGGCCAGGAGATCGGCGCGCTGGTCGATGGCCTGACCAAGATCAAGCGCCTCGACCTCGTTTCCAAGCGCGCACAGCAGGCGGAGAACTTTCGCAAGCTGCTGATCGCCATTTCCACCGACATCCGTGTGCTGCTGGTCAAGCTGGCCGACCGCCTGCACAACATGCGCACGCTGGAGCACGTCAAGCCGGAGACGCGCGCCCGCATCTCGCAGGAGACACTGGATATCTATGCGCCGCTGGCCGGCCGCATGGGCATGCAGACCTTGCGCGAAGAGCTGGAGGACTGCGCCTTCCGCTGGCTGCATCCGCAGGCCTATCACACAGTGACCAACCGTCTCGCCAGCCTGCGCGAGCGCAATCGCGGCATCGTGGAGGAAATCAAGAAGGCGCTGGGCACCAAGCTCGCCGAGGCTAAGATCGCCGCCGAAGTGAATGGCCGCGAAAAGAAGCCGTACGCGATCTGGCGCAAGATGCAGAACAAGCAGATCTCGCTGGAGCAGCTCTCCGACATTTTTGGATTCCGCGTCATCGTCGACAACGTAGACGACTGCTACCGCGTGCTCGGCGTCGCCCACATGACGTGGCGCACGGTTCCCGGCCGCTTCAAGGATTACATCTCGACCCCGAAGCAGAACGGCTACCAGTCGATCCACACCACCATCGTCGGCCCGCGGCACCAGCGCGTGGAACTGCAGTTGCGCACCCGCGCCATGCATCACATCGCCGAATACGGCGTGGCGGCCCACACCCTCTACAAGGATCCAGTCAGCACCAACGGCAGCGGCGGACCGCAGACAACCTACGAAAAGGAGACCGGGCCATACATGTGGCTGCGCCGCTTGGTCGAGACGCTGCTCGACGGCAGCAATCCGGAGGAATTCCTCGAGCATACCAAGCTCGAACTGTTCCACGACCAAGTGTTCTGCTTCACGCCGAAGGGGCGGCTGATCGCGCTGCCGCATGGCGCGACGCCGATCGATTTTGCCTACGCGGTGCACACCGATATCGGAAACTCCACCGTCGGCGCGCTGATCAACGGCCGCCAACTGCCGCTGTCGACGGCGTTGCGCAATGGCGATGAGGTCCACATCCTGACATCGGCCGGCCAGACGCCGCCGGCTGCCTGGGAGCGGATCGCCGTCACCGGACGGGCGCGGTCTGCCGTCCGCCGCGCCTCGCGCGATGCCTTGCGGCGGCAATACGCAGAGCTCGGCCGCAGGCTGCTGATGGCGCGCTTCGAACGATCTGACGTGGTCTACAGCGACGACAAGGTCAAGCGGGTGCTGCCGCGCATCGGACAAAAGACCGTCGAGGACGCGCTGGCCGCAGTCGGCCGCAGCGAACTGGCAATCACCGATGTGCTGCACGCGGTTGCGCCTGAGGTCGATATCGACACGCCGCATGTCGCCCATCGGCCCAAGAGCCGCCAGGACAGGGCGGAAGGGCAGGAGGGGTGGTTCAACCTCAGCAAGGTCATGGGGCTGAAATTCCGGCTGCCGCGCGACTTCGGCGACGACATGCCGAAGGCGGCCGGCGGCGTGCCGATCCGCGGCTTGCGCAATGATATGCCGGTCACATTTGCCGAAGGCGGCGCGGTGCCGGGCGACCGCATCGTCGGCGTGCTGCACCCCGGCGAGGGGATCCGGATCTACCAGATCCATTCTCCGCAACTGCGGGACTTCGAGCAGGAAGGCTGGATCGACGTCACCTGGGACGTCAACCAGGACACCCCCGAGCGTTTTCCTGCCAAGCTTACAGTCACGGCCATCAATGAGCCGGGATCTCTGGCGCAAATTGCCCAGGTCATCGGCGAGTCGGACGGCAATATCGACAATCTACGGATGGTGCGGCGCGCTTCGGATTTTACCGATATGATGATCGAGATCGAAGTGTGGGACCTGGAGCATTTGAATCGTATTGTCGCTGGCCTGCGCTCCAAGCCCGTGGTCAGCACCGTGGAGCGGTCGTTCGATTGAGTGCCGGTACGCGTTCGTGCCGCGCTGAGCGTTGGTGAACAGGAGAAGCAGGTAACCGATGGCCCCGAATCTGGACTCGCACTTTCAGCGCTTGGGCGTCAACATCGACCACGTCGCCACCATCCGCAACGCCCGTGGCGGGCGCCATCCAGATCCGCTGCGCGCCGCGCACCTGGCCATCGAGGCCGGCGCCGACGGTATCACGGCGCATCTGCGCGAGGATCGCCGTCACATCTCCGATACCGACATCGCCCGCCTAAAGGCGGAACTGACGCGCCCGCTCAACCTGGAAATGGCGGCCACGGAGGAGATGCTGGCCATCGCCCTCCGCCACCTGCCGAATGCCTGCTGCCTCGTGCCGGAGAGCCGGGAAGAGCGCACCACCGAAGGCGGCCTGGATGTCGTCGGTGGCCGCAGCCACCTGGCTGCCTATGCCGCGCGGCTGAAGGACGCCGGCATCCGCGTGTCGCTGTTCATCGAAGCCGACGCGCGCCAGATCGAGGCATCGTCGGCCATCGGCGCCGACATCGTGGAGCTGCATACCGGCAGCTACTGCGAACGCGCGCTTGAGGACAACGCCAAGGGCGTGGCGCACGAACTGGAGCGGCTAAGGCAGGCGGCAGCGCTGGCCTATGACGCCGGCATCGAGGTTCACGCCGGACACGGGCTCACCTACAACACTGTTGCCCCGGTGGCCCGCATCCCGCAGGTCGTCGAGCTCAACATCGGCCACTTCCTGATCGGCGAGGCGATTTTCGGCGGCCTGCACTCGGCCGTCCGGCGCATGCGCGTCATGATGGACGAGGCGCGCGCAAGCGTCACAGGCCGGCGGACAGCCTGAGATCCTATGATTCTCGGGGTCGGCATCATCGATATCGATCGCAGTGAGCGGACGCTGGCCCGGTTCGGCGATCGGTTGCGCGTGTTTACCAAGACCGAGCGCACCAAATCCGAACACCGGATGCAGCGCGCGGCGTCCTATGCCAAGCGTTTTGCCGCCAAGGAGGCCTGTTCCAAGGCGCTCGGAACCGACCTCAGGCGCGGCGTCTATTGGCGCGACATGGACGTCATCAATCTGCCGTCAGGCCGCCCGACCTTGCAGCTCACAGGCGGCGCGGCGAAACACCTGAAACGAATCACGCCCCGGGGTACATTGCGCAGATCAATTCGACACTGACTGACGACTATCCGCTGGCTCAGGCCATCGTCATCATTTAGGCCGTACCCGAGGGCATTGCGGTGAACTAAGAGGATCGTCAAGTCGCGCCGGGATTATTGCCCGTGTTTGCGTGACTATACGAGACGGGCTATAGCGGGCCGGGATTTCGCCGGTATTTCACAGCGGGCGGCTCATATCCCAACGAGCCTGCGCCGAGGAGCATGACATGAGCTTGAACACCGACACCGGCCGAAGCGAAAGCGGGTGGTGGGAGACTGTCAAGATTATCGTCCAAGCCCTGGCACTGGCGATGATCGTGCGGATCTTCTTCTATCAGCCCTTCAACATCCCGTCGGGATCGATGAAGTCGACGCTTCTGGTCGGCGACTATCTGTTCGTCTCCAAGCTCTCCTACGGCTACAGCCGCTACTCGCTCCCGTTCGGCGTAAACCTGTTCCAAGGCCGGATCTGGTCGACCCCGCCCCAGCGCGGCGACGTCGCCGTATTCAAGCTGCCGCGCGATAATTCGACCGACTATATCAAGCGCGTGATCGGACTGCCCGGCGACGAGGTGCAGATGCGCCAGGGCGTGCTGTACATCAACGGACAGGCGGTGCCGAAGCAGCGCGTCGGCGATTTCACGACACGCGAGGATGACGGCGTTCTGCGCAGCATTCCGCAGTACGAGGAAACGCTGCCCAACGGCGTCAAATACATGGTGCTGGATTCCGAACCCAACGGCGCGTTCGACAACACCAGCGTGTTCAAG
>JAEZBZ010000055.1 GCA_023412745.1 Pseudomonadota bacterium
GGGGTGGCCGGTCGGGGGAGCGGGCCGGCTAGGTGCTTACGCCTAAGGCGGAAAGACTCTAGTTTACGGGATCGCCGGTTCGCCGGCGATCAGGTCATGTACTGGCCACCGTTGGCATCAAGGCAAGCGCCGGTGATGAAGCCGGCGTCATCGGCTGCCAGGAAGGTCACGCAGCGCGCGATCTCCTCGGCGGTGCCCAGCCGGCCAACCGGAATCAGCGGCAGGATCTTGGTGTCGAGCACCTCTTTCGGCACCGCCGCCACCATTTCCGTATTGATGTAACCCGGCGCGATGACGTTGCAGGTGATGCCCTTGGCAGCGCCTTCCAGCGCAACCGCCTTGGTGAAGCCCAGCAAACCGGCCTTGGCCGCCGCATAATTGGCCTGCCCCATCTGCCCCTTGCGACCGTTGATCGACGAGATCGAGATGATGCGGCCGAAGCTGCGCGAGCGCATGCTTTCGATCACGAGCCGGGTCAAATTGAAAACCGAGTCCAGATTGGTCCGGATGACCGAATCCCAATTGTCCTTTGTCATCCGGTGCAGCATGCCATCGCGGGTGATGCCGGCGTTATTGACCAGCACATCGACGGGACCGAGGTCCTTGACGATCTGCGCCACGCCCTTTTCGCAGGCGGCATAGTCACCGACGTCGAACTTGAAGACCGGAATTCCGGTTTCGGCCTGGAAATCGGTTGCGGCTGCGTCGTTGCCTCCGTAATTCGCGGCAACCCGGTAGCCCTTGCTCTTGAGCGCGATCGAAATAGCCGCGCCAATGCCGCGCGTGCCTCCGGTTACAACCGCCACACGTGCCATGGTGTACCCTCCCGTACTCGTACTCGTACTCGAAGTTTATTGTACGTTAGGCGGGGTTTTATTGAAGTTAAGAGCTGGCGACGCGGATATCGCCAGCCCGACCGCTTATTGCCCCGCCAGCCGTCAGTCGCGCTCCACACACATGGCGACACCCATGCCGCCGCCGATGCACAGCGTCGCCAGGCCCTTCTTGGCGTTACGGCGCTTCATCTCGAACAGCAACGTGTTGAGAACGCGCGCACCCGACGCACCGATCGGATGCCCGATAGCGATGGCGCCGCCGTTGACGTTAACTTTATCGGTATCCCAGCCGAGCCCCTTGTTCACCGCGCAGGCTTGGGCGGCAAACGCCTCATTGGCCTCGATCAGGTCGAGGCCGGCGACGGTCCAGCCGGCCTTTTCCAGCGCCTTCTTGGATGCCGGAATCGGCCCGGTGCCCATGATCGAGGGATCGACGCCGGCATGCGCCCACGACACGATGCGTGCGAGCGGCGTGATCCCGCGCTTCTTGGCTTCCGCCAGCGTCATCAGCACCACCGCGGCCGCGCCGTCGTTGATGCCGGAAGCGTTGCCGGCCGTGACCGTGCCGTCCTTTTCAAACGCCGGGCGCAGCTTGACGAGGCTATCGTAGGTTGCGCCGTCGCGGATGTATTCGTCATCAGAAACGACGGTCTCGCCCTTGCGGGTCTTGATTGTAACCGGTGTGATCTCGTCCTTGAACTTGCCGGCCTTCTTTGCGGCCTCGGCCTTGTTCTGCGAGGCGACGGCAAAGCGGTCCTGCTCCTCGCGCGTGTTCTGCCACTGTCGCGCGACGTTCTCAGCCGTCGTGCCCATGTGATAGCCGTTGAAAGCGTCCCACAGGCCATCCTTGATCATCGTGTCGACGAACTTGACGTCGCCCATCTTTGTGCCCTCGCGCAGGTGGGCAACGTGCGGCGCCTGGCTCATGCTCTCCTGACCGCCGGCAACGACAATGGACGACGATCCGAGCTGGATCTGCTGGGCGCCGAGCGCGACAGCCCTGAGGCCAGACCCGCAAAGCTGGTTCATGCCCCAGGCCGGGCTATCGACCGGAATGCCGGCAGCAATCGAGGCCTGACGCGCCGGGTTCTGGCCCTCGCCCGCCGCCAGGATCTGCCCCATGATGACCTCGGATACGTCGCCGGGCTCGATGTTGGCCCGCTCGATCGCCGCCTTGATCGCGACCTTGCCGAGTTCGTGCGCGGGCAGGCTGGCCAGCGCGCCGTTGAACGACCCGACCGGGGTACGCGCCGCGCTCGCAATGACAATCGTCGAGTTGTCTGCGCTCATTCGTTTGTCTCCTGGGGTGGCCCGGATTTGATCCGGGACAAGGCGTGGATTAACATCTGGACACTTATATAGAGACGCTGGCTGTCCAATTACGATAGCAGCCCTTCGCCGAGCCCGGCAATGCGGGCGTTGCGGATTAACCCAGACGCCCGACCCGGCTTCCGAATGGGAGTTGCCAGACTTTAGAGCTGTGCTAGCCTAGGTACCGGGAGTCTAACCACAAGAAATGACCGCCATGCTCAGCAAGAACGACCCAGCCGGCGATAAGAAAGAAGCGGTGGTCATCAAAAAGTACGCCAACAGGCGACTATATAATACTGAGACAAGCACATACGTAACATTGGAGGATCTCGCCGCGATGGTGAGGTCTGACAGGGATTTTGTGGTTTTTGACGCCAAAACCGGCGATGATCTGACCCACTCCGTACTCACGCAGATTATCGTCGAGCAGGAAGGCCGTTCAGGCGGGCAGACGCTCCTACCGATCCCGTTCCTGCGCCAGTTGATCCGCTTTTACGACGACAGCATCGGCAAAATGGTGCCGAGCTATCTCCAGATGAGCCTGGAAACGCTGGTCAAGGAGCAGGAACGGTTCCGCACCCAGTTCTCGCATATCCTGGGGCAGAACCCGTTCGGCGCGGCAGCGCTCGACGCCATGCAGGAACAGACCCGCAAGAACATGGCTATGTTCGAGAATGCCATGTCCATGTGGACACCATTTACGGGCGTGAAACCGAGTTCCGCCAACGCCCCACCGGCAGCCAGCCAAAACAGGCCAGAGCCTTCGCCTGAGGAACCCGCCAAGGCTTCGACAGGTGACACCCCTGGCAAGGCCGAACTGGAGGAGCTGAGAGAACAGCTCGCCTCCATGCAAGCCAAGATCGAGAAGCTGTCCAGCGGACGCGACTGAGGCAGTCTGCGTTTGTGGCGCAGGTCGATAGTCTTCCGACAGCTAGGCGGATTGTCTCAACAGCATCGGCGGTTCCATCAGAACCGGCTCGCCGACGTGGAAGCCCTGCAGATAATCGATCCCGGCTTCGGTCAGCATCTCAATGGTCTGGTCGTCGCCGACCCACTCCGCCACCGTCTCCATCTCGAAATGGCGACTCAGGTCGATCATGGCCTTGACGAAGACCCGGTCGCTGCTGTTGCGAGACATGTCCTTCACGAAGGCACCGTCGATCTTGACCATATCGACCGGCAGCCGCTTCAAATTCGCGAACGAAGTATAGCCCGCGCCGAAGTCGTCGATGGCGACTCTGCAACCGAGCTCTTTCACCGTATCGACGAACAGGGCTGATTGATCGACGTCCTGGAGAGCGCTCGTTTCGGTGATCTCGATGGTCAACCGCTCCGCCACACAGCGCGTGCCGGCGAGGCTGCGCAGCGTATCGAGCCACTCGCGATCGCCACATGTCATGGCTGACACGTTGAGAGCCAGATGGAGAGACGGGTCACGTTTCAACAGATCGATGGCGAGTTCGAGTGCGCGCCGATCGAGAACGTGAGCCAAGCCGAGCTGTTCTGCCACGCCGATGAATTGACTGGCCGGGACGGTCGTGCCGTCGTGCTGCACGATGCGCAACAGGCATTCGTGAAAGACGGGCTGGCCCGTTCTGGCGGAGACGATTGGCTGCAGGGCCAGTCTCATCCGATTGTCGTTGAGCGCGGCCATGACCTCGCGGGCGATAGTCAGGTTGCGTGAACGATCGGATTGCCGATGCGTACCCGACGCAAACGCGTAAAAGCCCTCGCTGGGGTTCAACCTGGCATGGGAAAGCGCCAGCATGGCGCAATCAATCGCCTTCTGGATGCAGTCGGCTTGGCTGGGGATCAGCACGCCACCGACAGAAATCGTCGCGGCCACTTCGCGATCGGTGATCCCGATGCTTGCGCCGCGCACGGATTTGATCAGCCGGTTCGCGATCATCCGCATTGTCTCGGCGCTGCAGTCGTTCAGGATCACGCCGAACTTGTTGGACGCGTAACGCCCCACGATATCGCCCGAGCGGACGTTGCTGCGGATCAGTTTACCGACCGCCGACAGCACCTCGTCGCCAAACTGAAACCCGAACATCTCATTGGTGGCCGACAGATGATTGACCGCGATCATCAGGAAGGCGTGATGACGCGTGGTGATCTCCCGCGATCGGCTTTTCTTCACCGCGGCATCAAGAGCTTCGATCAGCCGCGATCTCACGAGCTGTCCGGTCAGTTCGTCATGGTCATTGCGATGGCGAAGCTGGCCCGCGCTGGTATCCGGCGCATTGATCGTGCGGAGTATACCGACCGCGCGCGTCGGCCGGCCATCCGGCCCCGTCCACCAGCGGCCTTCGTCCTCGACCCAGATGCCGTCGCCAGCCTCGGTCATGAACTTGTACCGCGCCCGATAGGGGACGCCATTGGACGGTACGGTTATCGGCCGATCACCCAACCACGGCAGCCGTTGCTCGGCCGGTTCGAAGGCAATCAGCGCGCGGAAACTTTCTCGCGTGGAAATCTGTTCGATGGACCGGAGACCCAGCACCTGCTGCGCATGGCTCTCCCAATCTAGTCGGTCGGTGGCGGCGTTCCAGGCATAGGCCAGCTCCCGAGCAGGCGAAGACGCCTCGGCTACGCGCGCCAGATCATCTGCATCGACGCGATGGCGCCGCTGCAGCGCGGACAGTGCGTGCGCGATATCTGCGTCGCTATACGCGATGCGCGCCGACTCTTCCTGTGGCGAACTGCAGTAAAACACGCGCCTCTACCCCCCGAAGCCCTCATGGGACGGAAGGTAAGGGACAACTAACTAACAGAGCTTGAATTTCACTCGCTGATCTGGAAATCGCGACGTGCGACACGAATGCCGATCGTGTAGCCGGCCACGACGTCGATCATCGCTGACAGCGTAATGAAGAAAAACACCGAGCTGGCAGCCTGCTTCACGAGCAGGAACTCGATCAGGCAGATGACGAAAACGATCATCGACAGGCCGTGGTCGAGCAGCGACGTCGTCGAGGTGTATGTCGCCTTCAACAGCTCGATGAACAGCAGCACCAGCACCAGCAGGATGAGAAAATCACCCCAGGTGAACACCCAGCGCACGTTCTCGTGCAGCATGGGGATCTCGAACAACTTCTTCGACAGGATCACGTCCGGGGGAGCGTCGCCACCCAGCAGAACGATGACGTTGTAGAGAATGAACGCCACCGCAATAAGCGGAATCGCTCTGAGCGACATCGGAGACCTCCCCGTATTGACCCTGCCGACCGCCTAATACCCCGGCCGAGGGGCCGGAATTATGTCACCTGACGACAAAACTCCGCCCTCAGCCATCGAGCCGCGACCTAGACTTCGTTCTGCGGCTCGAGAATCTGCCGGCCGCGATACTTGCCGGACTTCAGATCGATATGATGCGGACGCCGGCGCTCGCCGCTGTCCTTGTCTTCGATATAGGTCGGTGCCTTCAGGGCGTCGGCCGAACGGCGCGAACCGCGCTTCATCGGCGACATTTTTTTTCTGGGTACTGCCATCGTCAAACTCCATTGCCCGGCTGGCCGCCGAAGCGCTTTACGGCATTTCTGCCAAATGAAACACAATAGCTTGCCGCGCCGGACTCTGCCCAGCGGGATCAACTCGCAGCGGGCTTATAAACGCATTTCGGACTGTGCGCCAGTCATTGCGCTGTTATCGCTCCGTGCCGAGGATGCACGCCGATCGAGCCGTGGCCGAACGTGCCCGTGACTCGATGATTTGTGCCACCCGCCGGGTTCCCGGACCAGGCTTACCGGCAATACGCACGATCGGATTGGGCAACGAGGCCGCCAACAGTGCCGCCTCCCGCTCGCTCAGGCGGGCGGCCGGCTTGCTGAAATGGTGACGTGCTGCGGCTTCAATGCCAAAGACGCCCGGCCCCCACTCGGCGATATTGAGATAGACCTCCAAAATCCGTTCCTTGGGCCACATCAGCTCCATCGCCAAGGTGATCCAGATCTCCAACCCCTTACGGAATAAGTCTTTGGATTGCCAAAGAAAAAGATTTTTCGAGACCTGCATGCTGATTGTGCTGGCGCCACGGATTTCGTCCAATCCGCCATCCTCGGCCCGACGCAAGGCCGCACGCATTTCGCCGAAATCGATGCCCCAATGGCGGCAGAATTGGCCATCTTCGGACGTTATCACCGCCCGGATGAGATTGGGCGAGACATTATCCAGCCGGACCCAGCGCTGCTCGATTCCCTGCCCTGTTAACCTCTGCGCAAGCATAAGCGTCGACATCGGCGGATCGACAAAGCGGAACAGCAGCAAACCGATGACCGTCAACGCCGTCACTGCGGCTAGTGCCGCCACGATAGCCAGAGAACCATAGATGACAGCATGCCGCGCACAGCCCGGCGCGTGGTGCCAAATCCGCGCACTCCAGGGACGGGCCGCAATCGGTAAGGTCGGATTGTCACCCTCGAGCGGTCTGTCGTGCGAAACCATACTTGAAGGACCGGCCCGTTTGCGAGAAATGCTGCTATAGGGAACCCGCCCATTATGCACGGATCGCGGGTTCGGAATTCTTAAGACAGGTAGATGGCGTCAGAATGGCCTTGCAGCAACAGCTCGACACGAATGCCGCGCTGATCGAAGCCCGGTTGCAACGCCTACTGACCGATGAGGCGCCCGCGTCTGCGCCCCCTCGGCTGCTCGAAGCCATGAGATATGCCGCACTCGGAGGTGGCAAGCGATTTCGTCCGTTCCTGGTTATCGAAAGCGCAAAACTGTTCGGCCTGGCACCCGAACAGGCGCTCGATGCCGCTGCCTCTGTTGAGCTGGTGCACTGCTATTCGCTGGTCCACGACGATCTGCCCGCCATGGACGATGACGAACTGCGCCGTGGCCGTCCGACCGTCCACATCGCATTCGACGAGGCCACCGCCCTCCTTGCCGGCGATGCGTTGCTGACGCTGGCGTTCGAGGTCATGGCCGGGCCCGGTACGCACAGCGATCCAGCCATCCGGTGTGACCTTGCGCTGGCCCTCGCCCGGGCATCCGGAACCGGTGGCATGGCGGGCGGCCAACAGCTCGATCTCGAGGCCGAGAGCACACCGCGCGAAGCGGCCAGCGATCCGGCCCGCGTGCGCGACATCCAAGAAAAGAAGACCGGCGCGCTGATTACGTTCTCGGTGGACGCCGGCGCCATCCTCGCGCGCGCGTCGGCGGCCGAACGGCAGGCGCTGACCACGTATGGCCGCTGTCTCGGCAGCGCCTTCCAGATCGCGGATGATCTGCTGGATGTCGAAGGCACGGCTGCATCGGTTGGCAAGGCGACCGGTAAGGACGCCGCTGCGGGCAAGGCGACCTTCGTTTCGGCGCTCGGCATCGAGGGCGCGCGGGCTCTGCTGAGGCAGCTGGAAACGCAAGCGCTGGAAGCACTGAGCCCGTTCGGCAACCGCGCCGAAATTCTGCAGCAGGCCGTGGCGTTCGTCTCCAACCGGAAGAGCTGAATTGCCGCCGCGCTAAGCCTTGGTGAGTTCGCTGTGCGATTTGAGGAAGATATCGCCATCATCCTGTTCGATGAGGTAGGCGGGCTCCTCCGGGCTGGCCCTGCGCTTGATTTGTTGCCCCTTGATCGCGCGCTCCACATCCTCGCGGAAAATCTCGCGCACCCTGCCGTAAGCCGTGCCTCTGCCCCAGCGCCACGAAACGCAATTGCCTTCGCGAAATGCCATGCATTGGAAACCGGATCGCCAGCGCGGCGTTCCGTGAAAGGCTACCCGCCAGCGGCTGTGGAAGGCACGGCGCGGCCGACCCCGTACCGCTTCTCGATATAGTCCTCGACGATGGTCTTGAACTCGTCGGCGATGTTGGCGCCCCGCAGCGTCATGGCTTTCTTGCCGTCGATGAACACCGGCGCGGCCGGCTGCTCGCCGGTGCCCGGCAGCGAAATGCCGATATCGGCATGCTTGGACTCGCCTGGACCATTCACGATGCAGCCCATGACCGCGAGGTTCAGTCCTTCGACGCCGGGATACTGCTCACGCCACACCGGCATGCGCTCGCGGATCATCTCCTGAACATCCTGCGCCAGCTCCTGGAACACCGTCGAGGTCGTCCGCCCGCAGCCTGGACAGGCCGCCACCGTCGGCACGAACGTGCGGATACCCATGGCCTGCAGCAATTCCTGCGCGGCCCGCACTTCCAGCGTGCGATCGCCCTTCGGCTCCGGCGTCAACGAATACCGGATGGTATCGCCGATGCCCTGCTGCAGCAGAATGCCGATCGCGGCCGACGCCGCAACAAGCCCCTTGGAGCCCATCCCGGCTTCGGTCAGCCCTAGATGGAGCGCATACGAGCAGCGGTCGGCCAGCATGGTGTAGACGCTGATCAGATCCTGCAGCGCCGATACCTTGGCCGAGATGACGATGCGGTCAGCCGGCAGGCCGATCTCTTCGGCGCGGATGGCGGACGACACACCCGACTGTACGATCGCCTCGTGCAGCACGGCGCGCGCCGTCTTGGGCGATGCCGAAATCGCGTTCTCGTCCATCAGATGGGTCAGCAGTTCCTGGTCGAGGCTGCCCCAGTTGACGCCAATGCGCACCGGTTTGCCCCACTTGATGGCCATTTCGATGATGGCCGAGAACTGGCTGTCGCGCTTGTTCTTGAAGCCGACGTTGCCTGGATTGATGCGATACTTGTCGAGCGCTTCGGCGCAGGCGGGGTTTTCGCCGAGCAGCTTATGGCCGATGTAATGGAAGTCGCCGATCAGCGGCACGGTCACGCCGATCCGGCGCAGGCGGTCGCGGATATGAGGCACCGCCTTGGCGGCCTCGTCGCGATCGACCGTGATGCGCACCAGCTCCGATCCGGTGCGCGCGAGCGCAGCCACTTGCCGCACCGTCGCATCGACGTCGGCGGTGTCGGTATTAGTCATCGACTGAACGACGATCGGATGCTGTCCGCCGACGTAAACGCCGCCGATATTGACCGCGGTGGTCGCACGCCGGGGACTTCTCAGATCCGCCATGACTGCTCCTGGGTATGTCAGGCTCTGCTGCGCCTTAACTAATAGACCCTGTTTGCCATGGATAGAGGCGACAGGAACGCACCTATTGCAGCTTTAGCACTATGCAAATATGCCCGGTGACAGCATCGACGCCATGTTGCATCAGCGCCGATTTCGGAGATTTCTGAATGAACAAAGCGCCGCGTCCGGCAGCAGCACGGGTTCTAGTCGACAATCTCGCCAACTGGCTGATGCAGGAGGCGCTGGCCGAGCGCCCGCTTGAACCGATCGTCACAAATTGCTGCGAGCGCCTCTACGCCGCCGGCATCCCGATCGCGCGCGCTTTCTTCGCCTTCACCGTGCTGCATCCTCTGCATTCCGCCATCGGCATCACCTGGACCCGCGGCAACGGGGTCACCGTCGAGAATTACCCTCATGTGCCGGGCGGCGTGTCGGAGTCCTTTCGCCGCAGTCCGCATTACTACATGCTGGAGCGCAAACTCGACGTGATGCGCGTGCGGCTGACCGATTCCACCAAGCTCAACTTCCCGATCCTGGATGATCTGCGCGCCGACGGCATGACTGACTATCTGGCATTCAGCATCGATTTCTCGATGCTCGGCGGCCGCGGCATGATGGGCTCGTGGTCCACGGACAATCCGCAGGGCTTTTCCGAAGGCGATATCGAGCATCTGCTGCGCATCCAGCGGCGGCTGGCAGTGGCGGCGAAGGTGTCAATCCAGAACCGGCTGATGCGTAATCTCGCCAACACGTATCTAGGGCCAATCACTGGCGCGCACGTGCTGGAAGGGCAGATCAGGCGCGGCGACGGGCAGTCGATCGAAGCGGCGATCTGGCTGTCGGACCTGCGAAACTCGACCGCGCTCGCCGCCCGTCTGCCGCGCCAGGAATACATCGACACGCTCAACGCTTACTTTGACATCACCGGCGGCGCGGTGCAGGCCGCAGGCGGCGAGATCCTTTCATTCATTGGCGACGCCGTACTGGCGATTTTCCCAAACACGGCGACCCACGACAGCGTCGCGGACTCCTGTCGCCGTGCTGTGACCGCAGCGCGCGACGCGCTGGTGCGGCAGCACAAGGCCAACATAGCCCGCAGCGAAGCCGGCGATCCGACGTTGGAATTCAGCATCGCACTGCACGTCGGCGAGGTCATGTATGGCAACGTCGGCGTACCGGCGCGGCTGACGTTCTCAGCGTTCGGAGTGGCCGTGCACGAGGTGGATCGGCTGGAGAAGCTTAGCAAGCAGCTGAATGAACCGGTACTGGCGAGCAGCAAGTTCGTCGACGCCTGCGGCAACGGCACTTGGCGCGATCTCGGCCTGCATGAGATACGCGGCATCGACAGGCCGCTGGACGTCCGCGCGCTTACAATTAACTAGCCTCTAGCGACGAACCTTATGCGCGCACCGACTTGAGCACGATCGCACTGAACAGCGACACACCCGCGATGCTGGCCAGAACCAGAACGATCGCCGGCCCGCCGGGAATGTCGTAGCTCATCGAGAATTGCAGTCCAGCAACCACGCCGATCACGGCAATCACCGCCGCCAGCATGGCCATCCGCTCCGGCGTACCACTGAACGGCCGCGCCGCCGTCGCCGGCATGATCAGGAAAGCGATCGCAAGCAGGATGCCGACGATCTTGATCGCAACCGCAATGGCCACCGCCAGCAGCACCACAAAAACACCCTTCACCAGATCGCGGCGCACGCCTTCCGCCGCCGCCAGATCCTCATGCACCGCCACCGTCAGCAGCGGCGTCCACAGAACAGCAAGGATCGCCAGCACCCCCGCACCGCCGCCGAACACCCACCACAAATCCTGCGTCGAAACCGAGAAGATGTCGCCGAACAGGTAGGCCATCAGATCCACCGACGGTCCGCCAACCAGCGCCATGGTCACCACACCAAGCGCCAGCGCCGCATGCGCCAGCAGACCGAGCAGGGAGTCCAGCGGCACCAGTTGCTGGCGCGCCAGCTCCACCAGCAGCAAGGCAACCAAGGCGGAAATCGCCAGCGACGACGCCGTCAGGTCGAGCTGTAACACCAGCC
The DNA here is from genome assembly GCA_023412745.1 of Pseudomonadota bacterium. GTDB lineage: Bacteria > Pseudomonadota > Alphaproteobacteria > Rhizobiales > Hyphomicrobiaceae > ZC4RG25. The sequence continues at coordinate 11,178 of JAEZBZ010000055.1, forward strand.
CCAACCCGATGCCGACGAGGCTTGCCTGGGCCACCGTTTCCCCGAAGTAGGCCATGCGCTGCCAGACCACGAAGCAGCCGAGCGGCGCCGCGATCAACGCAACGCCGATGCCCGCCGCCAGCGCGCGGATGAAAAACGGCTCCATGGGATATCAGCCTTCCCGTTGCGAGGTGGCAGCGTCGGCAACCGGGCGTGGCGCGCCGGCGAGATCGTGCCGATGATCGTGATGATGGCTGTAGATGGCGAACGCGCGCGCGGCATGGGCGCCGAACAGCCGCTCATATGACGGATCGCGCGCCACCGTCTCCGGCACGCCCGAGCAGCAGACGTGCCGGTTGACGCAGATGACGCGATCGCTCTGCGCCATGACGACGTGCAGATCATGAGAGACCAGCAGCACGCCGAGACCGCGCTCAGTGCGAAGCTTCCCGATCAAACCGTAAAGCTCTGCCTCGCCGACGTAGTCGACACCACGAACCGGCTCGTCGAGCACCAGCAGGCCCGGATCGCGCACCAGCGCCCGCGCCAGGATCACCCGTTGCAGTTCACCGCCGGACAGATTGGCCAGTTGCTGGTCAGCGAGCCGCGCCGCGCCGACCTCACCCAGCACCGCTTCGATCTGGGCTGGCGACACGCGCCCCGCCAGCGCCAGGAACCGCGCCACCGTCATCGGCAGGGCGCGATCGATGTCGAAGCGCTGCGGCACATAGCCGATAATCAGGCCGGGCTTACGCCGCACTGCGCCACGATCCGGTGCCATCAGGCCGAGCAGCACGCGCACCAGTGTTGTCTTGCCGGCCCCGTTCGGACCGATCAGCGTGACGATCTCGCCGGGACGGATGTCGAGGTCAATGCCTTCGAGGATGCTGCGGCCATTGCGCTTGATCCACACGTCACGCGCGCCCAGCAGCGCGTCGTCGGAGAACGCCCGCACACCATTGCCGTGGTGATGATGATGCGCGTGGCAATGTCCGTCGCACTGGCCGTGATGATGATGGTCGCCTACGTGATGATGCCGCGCTGGCACGGGCTGCGTGGCGGTCTCAGGCGACGGCAGGGGCGACTTGTCCGGCATGAACGTCGTCCTTTACGCCGCGGGGCGCGCTGCCTGGCAATCGGCACACAATCCCGATACCTCGGCAACGGTGCGGCTCAACGCGAAGCGAGCGTCGCGCGCGGCCTTGGCGATGGCGTCAAACACCGGCCCGCCAGCGACTTCCGCCACGCGGCTGCAGCGCTCGCAAGCTAGCACAAGCAGCTCCGTCTCATCCGAATGCGCGGCATGGCAGGCAAAGAAGGCGTTGCGGCTTTCCAGACGATGAATGACGCCGGCGCTCAGCAGCGCATCGATGGCGCGATACACCGAAATCGGCGCCAGCCGTTCGCCCTGCTCACCCAGCCGCTCCAGGATGTCGTAGGCGCCGACGGCATGATGCGAGCCGGCAATTTCCTGGAATACCCGTCGCCTGAGGTCCGTCAGCCGCAGCCCCTTATCCTCGAACGCACGCTGCGCGCGATCAATCGCCTGCTTCATGCAAGGGGAATGGTTATGTCCGGGCGTCGGGAAGGCAGCTCTTTGCATTGTCCCCATGATCCTGGTTTCACGCTATGTAGTTATGTTATCACATTGCTCAGGTTTTGTGCAAAGGCGGGCGGCGATCCGAGGCGGCCCGCCCCGCTATCGAGAGCAGAAATCGCGCACGACGCGGCAGTTCTCGCCGCCAAACTCCTTGCAGCGACCCAAGGCTTCCTTGTTCGAAACCGCTGGATTCAGGTTGTGCGCCCAGCCATAGGCCGTCGGATCGCCAATCGCCAGCGTTCCGCAGCGATTATAGAACCACACCACGATCTTGCAGTCGGTAGGTGATGAGGCGGTGGCGGCACACTCGGCGATGGCCTTGGCTTCAGCCGCCTCGCGCGTCGGCAATTCGGTCGACGAGCCGAAACCGCGCGTTGCGCTGGAGTAGGCGATGGCCGCATGCTTTTGCGCAGGACATGCCGCATAGCAGGTGTTGCGATGCTCGGCGCAGGTGCGCTCCGCCGCCCAGCCGCTGCCGACATTGCACTGGTAATAGCGCTGCTCGCACGCGTCCTGGCAGGCCTTGGCAGCCAATGCTGCGACCGGCAGCAGCGCCAGCAACGCGCATGACATCGCACCGGCGATCCAACGCGAGCGCGTAATCCCTCGCCCTGTCGGTGAAACTTTCACAAAACGCGCTGCCAAACTCATCATCCCGCCCCACATCGTCAGACGACCGCTACGCTCCCTAACGCCCTCTAGCGTACAGGCGACGGACCATCAACTGCCAGGCGGCCGCGCGCTTCCTGGGTGATCCAAATGGGTTAATGCGAAAGGATAAGGCCTGCCGGACGTGTCGGCCGAGGGTGAGCGGCACGCGTTCGAGTCAAGTTGCGAGGGTGCAGCAAACGTGCTGGCCAAGCACTTTGGCGATCGCGGCTCCCGCAGCCACTAACGCGGCCCGAGCCTTCTACAGCGGCCTTGGACGCGGCCCGTTCCGTGCGCCAGCGGCACGACGCCCAGGCCTTATGGATGCTCTGGTCTCGTTCGCGCACGGGAGCGAGGCTTTCCCTTGAACACTGGCCGAATTGCCGCTATGAGGACGCGACCTTGATTGTTCCATGGTTTCCGTTCCCTCGATAGCGTCGCGACCACCTGAGCTTCGCCGAAGCGCCTCAGAAGCGTCGCCGCCTCATTGATCATCGAGCGCGACCTGGAAGGTGTGAACAAAATCGAGGCCTGGAGAGGTGGCAGAGTGGTTGAATGCACCGCACTCGAAATGCGGCATACGGGCAACCGTATCGGGGGTTCGAATCCCCCCCTCTCCGCCAGATGCCTCTAATTTTATTGATCTTCTCGGCAAGTTGGCGAGCTAGCCCACAATCCAGCATGCAAACTGATATCCGTCAGGCTCAAACTGGTCTCTTCGTGAGTGCCGCTCAGT
>JAEZBZ010000131.1 GCA_023412745.1 Pseudomonadota bacterium
ATCCTGCTTCAAGCAGCAGAACCTTGCAGTTGGAATCCGCCGACAGCCGGTTGGCAAGGATGCACCCTGCCGAACCGGCGCCGACGATAATGTAGTCGTAGGTTACGTCCAAAGGCTCAGGCCTTGGTTGCGTCCATGAAAATGGACGGATCGAAGTATTGCGATGCCGGAATTGGATTGGCAATGTTGCCGGTGGTCGCGAAGAAGTCGGTCACCTGCTGCAGCCATTTCGTGACGGTCTGGTCTCCATACAGCTTGCGCCATTCCGCAACGGGAAATGCCTTTTGGGCCGCATACTGTTCCTTGAAGTCGGACAGCGGCACCTGCGGATAGTGCTTTTTCTGGAGTACTTCGAGGGCTTCGTCGGTCTTGCCGGTCAGGTATGCGTTGCCTTCCGACCAGGCCTTGACCACCTTGACCAGCGTATCGCGATTTTTGGCGTGGAAATCTGCGGTCGTCGCCCAGCCCGACATGATGGCCGCGTCCGGATAATACGCCGATGCATCGACCAGCTTCTTGGCGGTCGGCACTTTGTCACGAACCGTGATGTTGAATGGCACCCACAGGGCGACGGCCGGGACTGACCCGGAAATGAACGATGTCACGGCATCGGGCATGCGCTGGTTGAGAAGCTCGATATCGCTTCCGCTCATATTGTTGGCTTTCAACGCGGTATTCAGGAACACGTGCGCGGTGGTGCCGGCCGTGGTCGCGATGCGCTTGCCCTTCAGATCAGCGATCGTCTTGATGCCCTGGTCTTCGCGGACCCAAAGCTGCGCGGTTGCAAATTCGACGGCATTGGCGAGAAACATTTTGCCTTGGCCGCGCGCAGGGAAATTCGAAATGACCGCGCCGGTCGACAGCACATCCAGGCTGCCACCGATCATGGCCTGGAAAATCTCCAGGCCGGTTTGGAACTGGCGGAATTCCGGCTCAAGTCCATTCTTGGCAAAAGCACCGAGATGATCAGCGAGCCACATCTGGCCATCAACGGCGAGCGTATGCAGATAGCCGACGCGGATCTTGGTTTTGGCCTGCGCGATTGCCGGCGTGCCGAGCGCGAATGCGCCCGCCGTGGCGCCTGCGCCCTGTAGAAGTGTTCTGCGATCGAGTTTCATGGGCTTCCTCCTGATTGTGCTTTCTGAAGTTGCTTTCGTGCCTATGGATTATTGTTGCTTGGCCTGCTGCGCGTATTCCTGCATCACGAGGTTGCGCACATAAGCCCGCAGTTCGCCGAATTCCTTGCTTTCGTGAAGCGCTTCACTGCGCGGATAGGAGAACGGCACGTCGATGATTTCGCGGATGCGTGTCGGACGCGCCGTCATCACCACAATCCTGTTGGACAGATAGACGGCTTCTTCTACGGAATGCGTGATCAGCATCACTGTCTTTCCTTCTTCGGCGAGCACCTCAAGCAGCAGGTCCTGCATTGCGGTGCGGGTCTGCGCATCGAGCGCGCCGAATGGCTCGTCCATCAGCAGGAATTGCGGCTTGACCGCGTAAGCGCGCGCCAGCGCCAACCTTTGGCGCATGCCGCCGGACAGCATGCGCGGCCAGGAGTCGGCGAAGTCGGAAAGTCCCATCAGGCGCATATAGCGCTGGCAGATATCTTCGCGCTCCTCGGGACCGACTTTGTTGGCGAGCAAGTTGAGACCGAACGCGATGTTCTGCTTGACCGTCAGCCACGGGAAAACACCGTATTCCTGAAAAATCACGCCGCGGTTTGGGCCGGGTCCGGCGATCGGTTTTCCGTCGAGCGTAACCGTGCCGCTCGAAGGCTGCATGAAGCCGGCCACGATATTCATCATCGTGGTTTTGCCGCAGCCGGATGGGCCGATGACGGATAGAAATTCGCGGTCGTGGATCTGGTAGCTGACGTCGTCGACGACGCGCATATCGTTGCCGCTTGCAGTCGGGAAGCGGACGGAGACCTTGTCGAAGATGATACGTGGCGGTGACGATGTCATGCAATGCGCTCCTGCCAGGAGACGAACCGGCGTGCCAGCGCCCGCAATCCCATATCCATAAACAGTGCAATAAAACCGATGCAGATGATGCCAACGTAGATGATGTCGAGCTGGAAGAATGATCCGGCATTCTGGATCAGCGCACCCAGACCCTGCTGGGCCGCGATCAACTCGGATGCCACCAGCGTCGCCCAGGCCACGCCAAGCGCAACACGCAGGGCCGTCAGCATGTGTGGCACCGCCAGCGGGATGATGACCTTGCGGAAGATCTCGCCATCGGTGGCACCGAGCGTGCGCGCCACCCGTACATAGATCGGGCTGATCTGGGAAATGCCCTCGTACATGACGATGACGCCAGCGAAAAACGAGGCGTAAAAGAGAATGACGACCTTAGCTATTTCATCCACCCCGAAATAGACGATGACCAGCGGGATGAGTGCGATCGGCGGCAGGGCACGGAAGAAGTTGATCAGCGGATCGATGAAAGTGCGGACACCGCGATACCAGCCGAGAACAAATCCGACCGGCACAGCCAGCGCAATTCCGCACATCACGCCGAGGAATACCCGCTGCGTTGACATCAGAATGTCCATCGGCAGTCTGGACTGCATCAGCTCCACGAAGCGCGCCGCAACCTCATGCGGCGTCGGCACGAGCGCAGGATTAACAAAGCCGCTGTGGTGAATGGCATACCAGCCAGCCAATAGCGCGAGCCATGGCGTTAGGATCAGAATCGCTCGGCGCACGTTTCCTCTACGATGTCGTTATTGATGATAACGTTATTGGGTTCTGGTCTAAACGTCCTAAACGTACTATGTATGGGATGTTTGAGGCAAGCCTTCTTTCATCGGCCCATGGCGCACGCGACGCATCGGATATTCAGCAGTACCGGGATCCCGCGTTATGTGCAGCTCGCGGATCTCTTCCGTCAGCGCGTGGACAAAGGGCTGTGGCTGCCCGGCACTGTGCTGCCGTCGATTGAGCAGCTCATGCAGCAGTTCGATGTGGCTCGCGTGACAGTACGGCAGGCCATTGCGCTGCTGGCTGAGGAAGGTCTCCTGTCGCCGCAGCGTGGGCGTGGCACCTTTGTGACCGGTAAGGCTTCGACGCGTCGCCAGTTGCGGGTCGAGACGACACTCAGCGATCTCGTCACGATGTACAGTGGTGATCGGCCCGAGCACGCGACGCTGGCTGAGGACGTAGCGAGCCCGGTGCTCTACGAAACCGATGGCATCGCCGCGCCGAAGTATTTCCATCTAAGGCGTATGCACGCGCGCAATGGCGAACGCTATTGCGTTATTTCCATCTATATCGATTATCGCGTTTTTCGACGGGCCCCGTCGCGATTCCGCCGCGAGCTGGCGCTGCCGGTACTGACCTCTCTGCCTGGGCTGGAAATTGCGTCCGCTAAACAGACGCTGACGATATCGACCGCCGATGTCGAAACCGCCCAGCTGCTCGGCATCGCGATCAACGCGCCGATGGCGGAAGTTCGCCGCGTCATGTGCGCGCCTGATCGTACGGTTATCTATACCGCCGAGATCAGCTATCGTGGCGACTACATTCACCTGGAAATGGACCTCAAGCCGTGAGCAGTGAACTGAATATCCGCCGCGTGACCGCACGTGTTTTCCGGTGTCCGTTAGAGCAGCCGGTGACGACATCATTCGGCACGATGCGTGATCGCCCGATGGTGATCGTGGAGGTGGAGGACGATCAGGGAATCCGCGGCTGGGGCGAAGTGTGGTGCAATTTTCCGGCAGTGGGGGCGGAGCATCGCGCGCGTCTCGTCGATAGCGTGCTGACACCGCTGCTCTGTGCAAGGCCCTTCCGCGATCCGACTGAGGCTTTTGAGCATTTGACTGCCTGCACCGAGGTGCTGGCCTTGCAGAGCGCGGAGCCGGGGCCGTTCGCGCAGGCAATCGCGGGCCTTGATACCGCGCTCTGGGATCTCCTGGCCCGTCGCGCTGGTGTGCCGCTGTGGCGCCTTCTGGACGATACCGGCAGCGCGAACATCGGCGTTTACGCCAGCGGATTGAACCCTGATGCGCCCGAGCGGTTGGCGGCTGCAAGGCAGCAGGAAGGCTATACGGCATTCAAGCTGAAGGTTGGTTTCGGCGCAGAGCGCGATCTGGCCAATCTGGACGCCTTGCAGCGTGCACTCGGGCCGGAGGTGCGGTTGATGGTCGATGCCAATCAGGCTTGGAGTGTGAGTGCGGCGCTGGACATGCTTCCGATGCTTGAGCGGTTTTCGCTTGACTGGCTGGAAGAGCCGGTGCGCGCTGATGTGCCCTGGGTCGAGTGGCGCCAGTTGGTATCGCGCATTCCTCTTGCCGGCGGCGAAAACCTGGCTGGCAGGCAGGCATTCGAGACGGCGTTCAAGGCCGGCGTCCTGAAAGTGGTGCAGCCGGATCTCGCCAAATGGGGTGGGCTCAGTGGCTGCCTGCCGGTAGCGCGGCGCATTCGGGACAACGGATTGCGTTTTTGTCCGCACTATCTGGGAGGCGGGATCGGGCTGTTGGCGTCCGCACATCTGCTCGCCGCCGTCCAGGGCGACGGTTTGCTGGAGATCGATGCCAATCCGAACCCCCTGCGCACGGTCCTGATGGGAGATCTGAAGCACGTGAGGGACGGCAGGGTCACTCTGTCTGACCTGCCCGGTCTTGGCGCCGAACCTGATTTCGATGCGCTATCGGACTACGCTGTTCGGCACTGAAGTCGCGTGGGAGAAGAGCGTCCGCGGGTAGATCCGATCTCTTGGTATATCGCCTGCACGCCCTGGGCGTTTTTCTCCGTAGAGCACTGATGAACCAGCTTGGCGGATGATAGCCTGCCATCTAGTATCCGGCCGCTGTGGCGACCGTTCAAAGGAGCTTGTGTTTAGGACGGGTGCTGGGGTCTTGGCTGGGGGAGAAAAGTGGCCAATTTTATCAATCGAACGAAGTACTATGCCGCATCGCTGGCCAAGAGACCATTCTCGAAATATTTCAACTGTCCGAACTGCGGCTGCGAGTCGGATGAACTGATTGATCGAAAATATTTGATCACCACGCTAGCCCGCTGTCCGTCGTGCGAAATTCTCTTTCGTCAGCCAGTAGATACGAAGGAGGAGTTGAATTCCTTTTATACTGAAGGCTACACGACGAGCGGTACAGATCTTCCCGCAGACCTATCGCCGGATACCTATCTGAATGTGGATGTGTTACGCCGGCACAAGGATTGTTCCGACTACATCCGCGTTTTGCGGGCGGCAGGGTGTGGTCACGGCGCGAAATTGCTCGACTATGGCTGTTCGTGGGGCTACGGGACCGCCCAGTTTCGAGCAGCCGGTTTTGATGTATCCGGATACGAGATCTCTCCAGCGAACAGGGGGTTCGCTCGCGATATACTCGGGTTGTCGATGATCGACAATTTCGAAGAATATGCATCGAACATTGCCGAGCCAGAGTTTGACGTTTTCTTTTCGTCCCACGTTCTTGAGCATTTGCCGCAAGTCACGCCAATATTGAAGCTTGCCCGACGTGTCGTTAAGCCGGGCGGATTGCTGGTGTTTTTTGTTCCCAACGGTTCAATGGCTTTCAAGGCTGCTAATCTCAGGCGCTGGCGGAGGCTATGGGGAGAGGTGCATCCGCTGTTCTTGACGGACAAGTTTTTTGTGAAGGCGTTCGGCGATACGCCGATCCTGATCGGCGCGTCGCCAGTGTCCTCCGAGACGATTGCGGCCTATGTCGCGAATCCGTCGCCAGTTGTTGCCCCGCTGGCCGGTAAGGAACTCGCCTGCATCGTTCGGCTGCCCGAGGCTTGAGATAGCCGCGCCGATATCCGCAATAGATATGCGAAACGAGAAGCAGCCATTTTACAACTCGCGCGTTGAGCGCACTGATCGGTGGAACCGCAAAATTAGGCGGTTGTCTGCTTTATGATCAGTGGCTTTCAGCGGAGTAGCGCATGTGCTCGAAAATTAAACTACTGGCAATTGCTGGAGCTGCAATCTCAGCGACTTGTGTGGCCAGCGCATTAGAGGCGGCGCCATCGCGTCAGCGCTCAGAGAATACATCCTCCGGCGACGATCCCGCCTAATCCTCCCCCGGCCAGCACAAGGGGAGCTGAAGCTGAGCTAAGAGATGGGCAGCAGGAAACCCTGGCGCGATGCATGTCGTTCTGGGACGCGTCGACGCAGATGTCCAAACGCGAATGGCGCCAGGCCTGCATTCGCACGCGGAACGGCCTGGATGTGCTTGGCGCGCCGAATGGCTCGGGCTCAACCAAGAAACGCCGAACGGGCAATCGCTAGTGCGCGGCAACGTGGAAGAGACGAGCGCAATGCGCTGGTTGGGTGAGCGGGACCGCGATGTGGTACTTGCTGTGAACCACCCTATATGGAAATCAAGTCGCGCAACCCGATGGATCTGACGCATGGGCGTAGTTCAGTTCGCGCTTCGATATCCCCATACATTTTACGTTCTGGCCGCGCTGATGGTTTTTCTCGGGGTCACATCGATCAGGTCTACGCCGACCGATATCTTCCCAGAGATCGATATCCCGGTCGTCACCGTAATCTGGCAATATACTGGTCTTAGTACACCGGAAATGGATCAGCGCGTTACGACGTATAGCCAGTACGCGATGAGTTCCAACGTCAACGGCATTCGGAATATGGAAGCCCAATCGCTCAATGGGCTTTCAATGCAAAAGGTCTATTTTCAGCCAGACGTCAATTTGGATCTTGCCATTGCGCAGATCGTATCTGCCACGAATGCGATCCGGGCGCTTTTGCCGCCAGGAATTCAGCCGCCGATCGTCGTGCAGTTCAACGCCTCCAGCGTTCCGGTTCTTCAGATCAGCCTAACCTCCGATACGCTGTCGGAGCAGCAGCTTTACGACTACGGCATCTATCGGCTGCGTCAGCAGCTGGCGCCGGTACATGGCGTAACGTTCCCTACGCCGGCGGGAGGGAAATACCGTCAGATCATGGTGGATCTCAACCCTAGGCAGCTCATTGCGCGCGGTTTGACGCCAGCCGACGTCGTTAGCGCCGTCAACGCGCAGAACCTGACGCTACCGACGGGGACCGCAAAAATTGGCGACACCCAATTTACCGTTAGAACCAATGCGATTCCCGCGACGATCGAGGATCTCAATAATATTCCGATCAAGGTCCAGGATGGCGCGACTGTTTTCGTCAAGGATGTCGCAAATGTCCGCGACGGCTCCGCCGTTCAGCAAAACATCGTGCGCGAAGGTGGCCGTCGCGCGGTAATGCTGAGCGTTATCAAGAATGGTAACGCATCGACGCTGGATGTTGTCGACGGTGTCAGGAATGCATTGAAGATCGCTCGTGCCGCCGCGCCCCCGGGGCTCGAAATCACGGAATTATTCGATCAATCGGAGTTCGTCAGGTCAGCGATCACATCCGTGGTGCGCGAAGGTGCGATTGCCGCCGCATTGACGGCGCTCATGATCTTGCTGTTCTTGGGCTCGTGGCGCTCGACGCTGGTCGTCATGGTCTCGATCCCACTGTCGATCCTGACCTCTCTGGTCATTCTCTACTTTCTCGGCGAAACTATCAATACGATGACGCTGGGCGGTCTGGCGCTCGCGGTCGGCATATTGGTCGATGACTCGACGGTAACGATCGAGAATACACATCGCCTGCTCACGGAAGAATCGATGGTGCTGCCGCAAGCGACGTTGCACGGGTCGGCCGGCATTGCGATCCCGACTTTAGTGTCGACGTTGGCAATAAGCTGTGTGTTCACATCTTTGGTGTTTCTGGAAGGCCCCGCCAAGTTTCTGTTTACGCCGCTTGGGCTCGCCGTGATCTTCGCGATGCTCGCGTCCTATGTGCTTCGCGCACCTTGACGCCGATCATGATCGGATTGCTGCTGCGCTACGAGGATCATGGCGCGGAGCCGCATGGCACATTTGCGCGCATACATGGCGCATTTGAGCGCGGCTTCGAGGCATTTCGTCAGAGCTACGTTGAGTTGCTGCGGGGGCTAGTCAATCACCGGTTGATCGTGCCCGTGATCGCTGCGCTCGTTGTTGGCCTCGGGGCAGTCATGGCGGTACTCGTCGGCCGTGATTTTTTTTCCACTTATCGATGGCGGTCAGATCCAGCTTCATGTGCGGGTGCCAGCAGGAACGCGGATTGAAACGACCGAACAGATATTCCAGGCCATCGAAAACAAGATCCAGCAGATTATCCCGGATCGCGATCGCCAATTGGTCGTCGATAACATCGGGCTTCCGGCTAGGGCCTATAATCTCGCCTTTATGGATGGCTCGACCATCGGACCGAATGACGGGGTCATCCTGGTCGCTTTGCGGCCAGGGCACGCGCCGACCGCAGACTATGTCCGCAAGCTGCGTGTGGAGCTTCCTGCCGCGTTCCCCGATGTACTGTTCTATTTCCAGGCCGCCGATATGGTGACGCAGATCCTGAATTTCGGATTGCCCGCGCAGATCGACGTGCGCACCATTGGCTATGATCGCGCCAATAACCTGCAGGTGGCAGAAGAGTTGCGGCGGCGCATTGCCAATATTCCAGGAATTGTCGACGCGCATCTGCAGCAGGAAGTCAGTGCGCCCTCGATATTCGCTGATATCGATCGCGCACGGGCGGCGCAGCTTGGTTTAAACGCAATTGAAATAGCAACTAATATCAATATCAGTTTGAGTTCTTCGGAGCAGGTCACACCGAATTTCTGGACCGATCCTGTGTCGGGGATACCCTACTATCTGGCCGTGCAAACGCCGGAATATCGCGTTGCGTCACTGGGGGATCTGAGCAATACGCCGATTTCGACGTCGCTCACCTCAACGGGAGAGCCGGTGCCCGGGCTACTCAGCAACGTGGCCCGGTTGATCCGGTCGAGCCTGCCGACCAATCTGAACCAGACAAATATTCAGCCGGTCTATGACGTCTATGCCAGCGTACAGGATCGTGACCTCGGGACCGTCTCCAAGGCAATCAATGATATCATAGCCGAACTGCGCCCGAAGCTTGCGCCGGGAAACACCATTGAGGTGATGGGCCAGATCCAGAGCATGAACGAGGCTTTCCGCGATCTTGGCATTGGCCTGATTTTCGCGGCCGTATTCGTTTATCTGCTGATGGTGGTGAACTATCAGAATTTTGGCGATCCGCTGGTGGTTATTCTGGCGTTGCCGGCCACCATGGCGGGCGTGCTGACAATGCTGTTCGTTACCGGCACCAGCCTCAGCGTTCCCTCATTGATGGGGGCCATCATGGTGGTTGGTGTCGCGTCGGCCAATTCGATCCTGCTCGTAACGTTTGCACGTGAGCAGCAGCTTGCAGGCCGACCGGCGGTCGAGGCCGCGATCGACGCCGGTCATACGGCGGCGGTCGAGGCCGCGATCGACGCCGGTCATACGCGTATCCGGCCGGTGCTAATGACGGCTGCGGCCATGATCGTCGGCATGATCCCGCTTGCAATCGGAGGCGCCGGCGAGGAGCAGAATGCGGCGCTGGCACGCGCGGTGATCGGTGGCTTGTTGTTCGCTACGCCGACGACTTTGTTTGTCGTGCCCTATCTGTTTTCTGTATTGAGACGACGTAATGACGGCCGGCCAGCTCATGGTGTTTTTGAAGAGGGGCTGGAATGAACGACAACCAAACGCGCGATCTGCTGCGCGAGCCTTCCGATCGCGGAGTGGGGGAAAGCCGGCCGGAAGGTCGTCGCAGGAAGCGGCGATGGGGGCGGGTTTTGCTTGGTCTTTCCGCACTTGTCGCGCTGGGTGGCAGCCTTTGGTATGGCGCCGTGCGTTACGACGAACTGGATCGCCGCGTGCATGAAACGGCTTCGCTACGGCGCGATTTCGTGCCCGGTGTCCGCGTTGCAGCCGTGCGCATTAGTGATCCCCTTGTCCACATCACGCTACCAGCGACGACGCAGGCCTTCGCGGTCGCCAATATAAATGCGCGCGCCAGCGGATATATCGACCAGCGCAAAGTCGATATCGGCGATCGCGTCAAGCAAGGCCAGCTCCTCGCGCGGATCAGCGGACCGGAAATCGAACATCAGGTTAGCCAGGCCGAGGCGACGTTGGCACAGAACAAAGCGACGGTTCAGCAGGTCGAGGCAAATCTCGAACTGGCGCGGGTGACGTGGAGCCGCGACAAGCCGCTGGTCGAGAAAGGCTGGGTGACGCCGCAGCAGGGCACCATCGATGTGCAAAACGTCAAGGCGTTAGAAGCCAGCCTGGAAGTCGCAAAAGCCAATGTTGCGGCCCAGGAAGCGCAGATCAAGGTGCTTACCCAGCAAAGGGACTATCTGAGCGTCACTGCGCCGTTCAACGGCGTGATTACGCAGCGCAATGTCGATGTCGGAAGTCTGGTACAGGCGGATGCCGCAAACGGAACCTTCATGTTCACGCTCATGCAGACCAGCGTCATTCGCGTCCAGGTCTTCGTGCCGCAGGATCAGGCTTTCGGGTTGGCTCCTGGAATCGACGCGATCGTGCGCGTTGCTGAAATTCCCGGACGCACGTTTCCCGGCAAAGTCACCAGAATTGCCGACGCGCTGCAGCCGGGCACCCGTACCTTGCTGACCGAGATCGATGTGCCCAATCCGGACGAGGCGCTGTCGCCTGGTATTTACTGCACCGTCGAATTGTTGATTCCGCGCAAGACGGCGTCTTTTCTCGTGCCCTCGGGCGCGATCATATTCAATCGCGAGGGCTTGCAGGTCGCTGTGGTTGAGGACGGCGTCGCGCATTTCCGCAAGGTGGAGGTGGCGCGCGATCTGGGAACCGCGATCGAAGTGCGCAGTGGCGTAAAGGCCGGTGACGAGGTGATCCTCAGCCCGGCCGTGGATCTCGCGGATGGCGCCAAGGTCAGCATAGCCTCGCGGGCGTCCGGACCCCGGAAGTAAGGCGTCGTTGGCGGCCTGGGCACGGCTGGCAGCTTGCTTTCGTGGCCAGGCGGCCCCCGCACGACCGTCTTTGACTGCACCGCGGAATTTCAACACTTGAAAACCGCTCTCAAATAGTGAAGTGTTTTGGAGATCACAATGACGAGGCGTCTGCACATACGCGCGGCTTGATGCTGCTCGGCGGGCGCCCAGGGGAAACGGATACGAGGAGCCGCCATGTCGCGCATGAAGGGTGCTGAACTCATCTGCGAGTTCCTGGTCCGAGAGAAGATACCATACGTTTTCGGCATCTGTGGTCACGGCACGGTTGGTCTGCTGGACGAGCTGTATAACGTCCGCGACAAGATTAAGATGGTGTCGCCGCGGCATGAGCAGACTGCGGGGCATATGGCGGACGGCTATTTCCGTATCAAGCATGAGGCCGTTGCGACGCTGACCTCCTGTGGCCCTGGGTCGGCAAATCTCGTGATGGCGCTGGCCGTGGCTCAGACCGATTCCTCGGCGATGCTGGCGATCACGGCAAACGTTCCGACCTCGCAGTTCAATCGCAGTCCGTTCCAGGAGCTCAATCGCCATTATCAGGCCGATTTCCCGAACGTCATGCGGCCGGTCACCAAGCGGTCGTTCCAGCCGACGCGTGTCGATCAGCTACCGCTGATGCTGCGGCAGGCCGCCACCACCATGACCAGCGGGCGGCCCGGCCCGGTCAATGTCGATATTCCGTTCAACGTGTTCCAGGAGGAGGACGACGTCGATCTGGAAGCGTCTTGGAACGGTTTCAATGTGCGTCGCAGCGGTGCGGCCCCGGAAGACATCAGCGCCGCCACGGATATGATCCTGAAGGCGCAGCGGCCGGTGCTGTTTATCGGCCACGGCGTCACGCTGTCCGAGGCCAGCAAGGAACTCACCGAACTCGCGCATCGCTTAGGGATTCCGGTGATCAGTTCGCCGAATGGCATGGGCTGCCTCGATATGACGGATCCGCTGTCGGTGGGCTTTATCGGCCGTAACGGCGCTTATCCGGCTAACCAGGCAGGACGTTATGCCGATCTCGTCATCGCAATCGGGGCGCGGTTCGACGACCGTTCGTCGTCGTCATGGCTGCCCGGCTATTCCTGGAACTTCGGCACCGCGAAACTCATTCACGTCGATGTCGATCACGCCGAACTGGGCCGCAACTACGTGCCCGATATCGGTATTCTGGCGGACGCACGCACCTTCCTGCAGCAGCTTCTCGCCGAGATCGAACGTCGCAATCCGCCGCGCGATCGGCTGAGATCATGGCAGGCGGACATCAAGGGATGGCGCGAGCAGTGGGAGGATTACGTTCGCCCGAACTTCAATCTGCATACCAGCCCGATCCGGCCTGAACGTGTTGTCGCCGATCTGCGCGCGGTGATGCCGGACGATGCGATCCTGTCGCTCGACTCAGGCGTGCATCACAATTGGTTCATGCAGTTCTGGAATGCGCGGCGCCCGCAGACGATGCTGAATACCTGGGGTTTCTCAGGTATGGGCTTCGGGCCGAGCGCCATTCTCGGCGCGAAGCTGGCGGCGCCGGATCGCCCGGCGATTTCCGTGTGCGGCGCCGGCGGTTTCACGATGGTGCCGCATGTGCTGTGCACCGCGGTCGAATACAATATCCCGGCCATCTGGGTGGTCTGGAATAATTTCTGCTGGTCGGCCATTCGCGATATTCAGTACGGCCTTTTCAAAGGCCGCGAATTCGGCACGGCGTTCTATCAGGGCGAAAACAACAATCCGTACAATCCGGATTTTGCCGCTTGGGCGCGCGCCTGCGGTGTCGAGGGCATCACTGTGACGAAGTCCGAGGACTTCAAGGGCGCGATGGAACACGCCATCAAGCTCAACAAGCCGGTGCTGCTCGATGTGCATGTCGATGCCGAGGTGCGGCCGCCGGCAACCGGAACCTGGGCGCTGCCGCCAATTCCGCACAAGGAGCCTGTGTTCGGCGAGCCGTATCTTCCGGCGGGTGAGTGACGGCGGGGCACGGGAACAATGGCGAAGGTACTGGTAACCGGCGCGAGCGGTTTCATCGGCTTTGCGATGGCGGAAGCTTTGGCTGCGCGCGGTGATGCGGTCATCGCAACCGATCAGGCGATTGGTCCCCGCTTGCAGGCGCTCGCGGCAGCCAATTCAAATGTCAAAACCGTTGCCGGCGAAATTACCGAATGGCCGCATTTCGTTACGCTGCTACGCGATGGCAAGCCCGACAAGATCGTGCATTGCGCGGCTGTGGTGGGTGTGCCGGCGTCTATGGGCGCGCCGACCAATACGTTCCGTGTCAATGTGGAAGGCACGATCAATCTGCTCGAAGCCATGCGTCTGTTCGGCGTCAAGCGCATGGTCAATATCAGCACCGATGAAATCTACGGTGCATTTGATTCCGACGTTATCGATGAAGAACACGCCTGCCGTCCGACGCTGCCGTATGGCATTTCCAAGTTTGTCGTCGAGCAGGTATCGCGGGACTACGCGGCAGCGCATGGCTTGGAAATTCTCCACGCGCGGACGTGCTGGGTCTACGGCCCGTATTATCCCCGCCAGCGTGCGCCGCGCAATCTGCTGGAAGCAGCACTTGCCGGGCGGCCGCTGCATCTGCCGGCTGGCCGTGAATTCACAGTCGATCAGGTGCATATCGACGACGTTGTGCAGGGTGTTCTGCTGGCGCTCGATAAGCCGAAGCATCGCCATGACGCCTACCACATCACCAGTGGTGTCGCGACGCCGCTCCGCGATGTCGTCGCCATCATCAAGGAGCGCCTGCCGGAAGCTGAAATATCGCTCGGCCCCGGGACTTTGAAATTTCCGGACGGCATGGACATGGTGCGCAAGGGCGCGATGTCGATCGCGCGCGCGCAGGAAGAACTTGGCTATGCGCCCCGCTACGATATGCGGTCCGGTCTCAACGGCTGGATCGATCTGCTGCTGGCGGGCAAAGGCTGACAGTCGGACGATGCGGTTGCCGACGCGGGAATCACGCGACGTCCCGCGCCGCTGTTTTTCGCCAAAGGTTTCCTATCTGCGGACGCGACTATCGGGCAATCGCCTGGGCTGGCGTATGTGCAGGCGTTGCCGCCGGACGGCGCTCCGTCGATGGCAGTTCCGCCGATCCCGACACGATCATGCGCAGGATTTCGTCGTGCGATGTGTCTTCGACCCGGCGCGATGCCACAAAACGCCCGGTTTTCAGAACCGTGATGCGCTGGCTGTTTTCAAACACGTGATTGATGTTGTGACAGATCATCAGAACCGCCAGACCTTGCGTGCGCATTTCGCGAACGAGATCGTAGACCTTGCGCGTTTCCTCGACGCCAAGGGCGGCCGTGGGCTCATCAAGGATCACGACCTTTGCGTTGAACGCCACGCTGCGCGCAATCGCGATGGACTGGCGCTGACCGCCGGACATCGTGCGCACTTTCTGCCGGATTGAAGGGATGTTGATCTTCAAACGGCTGAGCAGCGTGCGCGCGTGACTTTCCATGCTGCGCAGATCAAGAAAGAATTTGAGCGGTCCAGTCAGCGTCAGTTCGCGGCCGAGATAAATGTTCGAGGCGACGTCGAGGTTGTCGGCCAGCGCCAGATCCTGATAAACGGTTTCAATACCAAGCGCCTTTGCATCGCGCGGCGAATTGATATCGACCTCCTGGCCGTCGAAACTGATGGTTCCGGCATCGCGCTGCACCGCGCCTGCCAGCGCTTTGATGAGCGTTGATTTGCCGGCGGCATTGTCGCCCACCAGGGCGTGCACCTCTCCGCTAAAGATATCGAGATCAACATCGGATAGCGCCTGAACGCCGCCGTAGCGTTTGGAGATGCCGCGCATGGAAACAAGTGGCGTGATCATCAGGTCCATATCCTTCTCCATGGGCCCGTCGAAATCAGGGACGTCTAGCGTCCTGTGACAAGTGAAGGCAGCCGCAGCGCAGCCGCCTTCACACAGCATGCTTCAAGCCATCAGACTTTGCCGACGGCCTTGTCCCACGATGGAATTGCGCGGTCTTCCGGCGTTTTGGACACCGTGCCGACGTTGCTCTTGTCGATGATAAACACCGGCAGCATGATTTCAGCCGGCACCTTCTCACCTTTCAGGTGCTTGGCTGCGGCCTGCACGGCGAGATACGACTGGTCATGGCCGGAGAAGTCGGCGGTGGCGAACATTTTGCCCTCCGAGATCGCCTGGATAGCATCCGGAATACCGTCGATGCCGACGACCTTGGTTTTGCCGCCACGACCAGCCGCGTGCAGCGCCTCGACAATGCCGACGGCCATATCGTCATTTGCCGACACGACTGCATCGATCTCGGGGAAACGCTGCATCAGATTCTCGAAGACCTGCGTTGCGGGCAGGCGCCGATACAGACCAGGCTGTGACGCGAGCACCTCAATGCCAGGATTTTCCTTCACTGCCTTTTCAAAACCAAGCTTGCGCTTTTGCGCCGTAAATGCGGCCGGAACGCCGTCGATATGGACGACCTTGCCTTTGCCGCCCATCGACTTGAACAGGTATTTGCACATCTCATACTCGAACACTTCGTCGTCCGAACCGATGTAGGTGACCTGTTCAATATCGGTCATGCGGTTGTTGTAGCCGATGACCGGGATACCGGCCTTGTTGACCTTCTGGATGCTGGGGACCAACGCCTTGAAGTCGACCGGCACGAATACAAACGCATCCGGCTTCTTGACGATCCAGTCTTCGACCAGACGCGTCTGTTCCTCGATATTGTCCGGCTTGGTGGGCGCCACGACTTCGAGATTGAGATTGAGATCCTTCGCGGCCTTTTCGGCCCCGATGCGGCAGGCTTTCCAGAACGGGTTGGTGACGTTTTTCACGAAGAATGCCACTGTCGGCTTCTTTGCCTGGGCGAAGACCCGACCGGACGGAAGTGTGCCGAGCGTCGCGGCGGCGGCTGCAACGGTGGCGCCGGTCGTGAATTGTCTGCGGGTGATCTTGTAGTTCATTTCGTTTCCTCCACTGACTTGGTTTTGTTCTTATTGTGATGCACCGGCGGCTTTGCCGATGCGTCCGCCGACGATTTGATCGGCGAATACGGAAATCAGAATGATCAGTCCCAAAACACCTGCTTGCCAGAACGTGTTGATGCCGAGCAGGTTCATGCCGTTAAGTACCAGCGCCAGAATGAGCGCGCCGACAGCCGTTCCCGCGATGCCGCCGACGCCGCCAAACAACGATGTACCGCCGAGGCAAACCGCGGCAATGGCCGGCAACAATTGCTCTTCACCCAGGCTGATGTCGGCGGCATTGGTGCGAGCAACCGCGACGAGGCCAGCGATGCTCGCCATCAGGCCGCTGATCGCATAAACAAAAACGAGCCGTCGCTTCACCGGCATGCCCGATAGCCGGGCCGCAACCGGATTGCCGCCGATCGCATAGATGCCGCGACCGAGCGGGGTGCGATGCAGCAGCACGTGCAGTGCGCAAAATACTCCGAGCATGATGACGACCGGCACCGGGATAGGTCCGATGAAGCCGGCGCCGATATAGCGGAAACCCGACGGCATTCCGTATATGACTTCTCCCTGCATGAAGACGTAAGCGAGACCGTTGGCTATCCAGAGCATGCCGTATGTCACGATGAACGCGGGTATTTTGGCGTAGGCGACAAGAGTACCGTTGACGATACCGCACGCGATGCCGGCGCCGAGCGCTGCGAGGACGCCAAGGATTGGATGGCCGCCAACAATCAGAGATGCCGAGAGGCAAGCCGTCAGTCCGAGCACGGAGCCGACAGACAGATCGATGCCGCCTGTGAGCACCACCAATGTGAGGCCTGCCGATAGCAGGAACAGCGGAGCTGCGTGGCGCAGGACGTTTATGAAATTCGACCACGTCAGAAAGTAGGGACTGAGAATGGAGAGCGTGACAATGATCAGGGTCAGGGCAAGAATGCGGGACACGACGACGAACATGCGATCGGGCGTCAGTCCGAAATAATCGCCGATCGAAACGGTGCGATTGGTACGAGCGACGTCCATCGTCATTGATTATGCCCCCGGAGCGAATCGAGACTGACGGCGAGAATGATGACGATGCCGACCACGGCGACTTGCCATTCCGTTGATACGCCCATCAGGTTGAGACCGTTGCGCAGGACGCCAACCGCCAGCGCGCCCATGATCGTTCCGGTAATCCCGCCACGCCCTTTCTCGAACGAAGTCCCGCCGAGGATGACTGCAGCGATCGCGTCGAACTCCAGTCCAACGCCGATGGTCGGATGTGCGGCGTTCATGCGCGCGGTCATGATGAAAGAGGCGAGCGCGGCCAGCGTTCCCGCGTAAACGTAAACCAGAACCTGATAGCGTTTCGCGGGGCTGCCTGAGAGGATCAGCGCGAGCCGGTTGCCACCGATTGCAAAGGTATAGCGGCCGAATTTCGTGTGATAGAGCAGGATATATGTCAGCGCGAAACACGCGGCAGTCGCCCAAAGCGGAATGGGAAGGCCGAGAAATACTCCGTCGTTGAACAAGCGAACGTAGTCCGGCAGGCCGGTGACCGAGTTTCCACCCGTGAGAACCATGGCAATCGACTGCGCGATGCCGAATGTGCCGAGCGTGACCACGAATGGCGGCATCTCGACGTACGAGACAAGCGTGCCGTTGACCGCGCCGAATGTTGCGCCGATCAGTAGCGCTACGAAAAGCGCGATGATCAGCGGCCAGCCGGCGACGACCATCAGTGCCATGACGACGCCGCACAGTCCGAGCACCGGGCCGAGGCTGAGGTCGATCCCTTCGGTGAGGATGACCATTGTCATGCCGAACGCGACGATGCTCAGCACTGCGACCTGCAGCGCAACATTGGTGAAGTTGGCGAAGGTGAAGAATTCCGGCGTTGATATCGTCAGAATGATCGACATCAACACCAGCAGATAGACAGCGCCCGGCAGCCTGGAAAGAAACGCCAGGATGACCGATTTCTGGACCAACTGCGGATGTGGATGCGCCTGACCTTGAGAGGAATTCATTGCCAAATCTCCCGGTGCGCGCGCATCCAGTCGGCAAAGGATTGGACACCGGCTTCAAGGCTGAGCACTGGCCGCCAGCCGGTGTCATTCAGAAGGCGGTCGCCGGCGAGCGGGCCGCGCATGTGGGTATGGTCGGTCCAGGGCACCGTGCCCGGGCCGACCTCGATGTCGGCTTTTGGCACCGCGGCTTTCACCGCGCTGACGACCGTGCTGGTGGAATAGTTGACACCTGATCCGAGATGATAGGCATCGTGATTGAGCGCTTTGGCATCAACGGCGGCGAGCAAGCCCGCTGCCACGTCGTGCACATGGGTGTAGCTCGCCGCGAATTCCGCGCCGCTGATCTCTCGTATCGGAATGCCAGTGAGCGCGCACTTCAGGAAATAGGGAATGGGACCGCGCGGGTTTTCGCGCTGGATCGGGACGAGCGGCTGGCCGTAAACCCATGAAATGCGCACGTTCGCGGCCGGCACTTCGAATTGCGAGCGATACATGGTGGTCAGCAATTCGCCGCAGAATTTCGTCGTGCTGTAAATGTTGGCGACTTTGGGAATGCGGTTTTCCTGGACCGGTTTCGTGATGTCGGTGGCGTCCTGGAAGACGGAGCCCGTGCTGACATTGAGGAAACGCTGCCAGCTCTGCGTGCGAGCCTGTTCCAGCAGTGCCGCAACGGCGCCAACATTGACGTTCACCGCGTTCAGCGGATCCGGCCGGCAGTACACTTCATTAGGGATGGCCGCGGTATGGATGCAGGCCTCGATGCGGCGTGCGGTCGTGAGATCCCGCACGCTCTCCGGCGCCGTCAGGTCGCATTGGACCCAAGCCACATCACCTTTGAGCGATTGCGCGTCGTGCTCGCGAAATGTGCCGCGATACTGCGCGACAACGGCCCGTCCCTGGTCGGCGGCCTGGCGGACCAGCTCGAACCCCACGTGCCCCATCGCGCCGGTGATCAGTAGAGCCATTGCGATACCGCACGCGTCGAGCAAAGCAGAAAGGTGCCGTGAACAGGCCGATCGCTGGTCGATCGCGCAGGCATCGGTATCCTCCCTCTCCCGTATGATTTTTATATTATGGGAGTTGATTTCTATTAGTGAAAATTGGTCGATGCCGCTCCGTCTGTCAACGTCGAAGTTAGGCAGTCAGATGATTTGTTCCCGGTTCGGCGGCGGGGGTGTTATTTCGCGGGGGTAAATCCGAATTCTGCGGAGAGTGCTTCGG
Organism: Pseudomonadota bacterium; assembly: GCA_023412745.1. Taxonomy (GTDB): domain Bacteria; phylum Pseudomonadota; class Alphaproteobacteria; order Rhizobiales; family Hyphomicrobiaceae; genus ZC4RG25. Next base: position 19,096 of record JAEZBZ010000131.1, read on the forward strand.
CGCGTTCCCGCACCAGCTTCGACTTGTTCTGCAGCGCTGCGATCGAAAGGCGCCATACTGGACCCGATAAACCGATTGCGCCGATGACTTGGCCGGAAAAATTTCGCACCGAAACGGCCACGCACCTTACCTCGGCATTGAACTCTCCGTCGTCGAACGCGATCTCGTTTTTGCGAACCTCCTCGATTTCGCGGCGCATAAGGTCCGGATCGGTGATTGTTTTCGGCGTGAAGGCAATGAACGAACGCCGCTTCAGATAATCCTCGAACTGGTGCGGCGGCAGCGACGCCAGCAGCACTTTGCCGAGCGCTGTTGAATGAGCTGGCCTGACGACGCCTGCGCGCTCTGCGAGCTGGAAAGCGCCACGACCCGCAGTCTTGGCCAGCACCACGACATCGTCGCCGGAGCGAACCGCGAAGTGACAGCTTTCGTGCGTAGCGGCGGACAGTTCTTCCAGGATCGGCGTTGCCAGCGCGACCATTTCGGTTTCATCGAGTGCGCTGGCGGCCAGTGTGAAGAGCGGGCGTCCGATGCGATACGCCTTGGTGCCTGGCATTTGCCGCAGATAGCCGAGCACCATCATCGTCTTCACGAGATGGAAGGTCGTGCTGTTATGGAGCCCGACCTGCCGGCTCAGGTCGCCGAGCCTGATGCCTTCCCGATGGCGGGCGACCTCTTCAAGAATTGCGAAGGCGCGTTCTATCGACTGCACTCCGCCGCCACGCTCTTTCGTATCGACGCCGGCGGCAGGAAGTTGTTCCTCATCGACGGCGGGTGGCGCAGTTTTCGCTCGGGCCATCGGGGTTCTCCAGCGTTACAGATTGAATACGACCAGCCGTTCTTCGGTCATGTCGCGGATGGCATATTTGGGGCCTTCGCGGCCGATGCCGCTGTCCTTGACCCCGCCGTAGGCGAGTTGGTCCGTGCGCCACGACGAGCTGCCGTTGAGAATGACGCCGCCGGTGCGAATTTCGCGAACGGCGCGCATGGCCAGATCCAACGATTTTGTGAAGATCCCGCATTGCAGGCCAAAGCGGCTCGCGCTGATGTGCTGGAAAACATCGCCAATATCGGAGAATTTCTGCACGCCGACGACCGGGCCGAATACTTCTTCGCACGACACCTTCATCTGCCGCGACACATCGGCGAGAACGGTCGGAGTCACCTGCGCGCCGTCGCGATGGCCGCCGGTCATGAGGCGCGCGCCCTGGCTGACCGCTTCCTTGATCCAGCTTTCGATGCGGATTGCGGACCTTTCGTCGATGACGGTGCCGACGTCGGTTTGCGGGTCCATCGGATCGCCGACTTTCAGCTTCTTCACCTCGGCGGTGAGGCGCGTGAGGAAGGCGTTGTAAAGGCTTTCGTGGACGAAAACGTTCTGCACCGAGATGCAGCTTTGTCCGGCGAGGCGCATGGAATTGCGGGCGCAAATCGGGGCACATTCCTCGACCGATGCGTCGGAAGCGACGATCACTGGGCCGTCGCCGCCGAGTTCGAGGGCTACGCGGCGCAAGCCCGAGACCGCCTTGATCTCGGCGCCGACGTGCGTCGAACCGGTAAAGGTTATGAAATCGACGCGCGGATCGCGCACGAGCGCGGGTCCCACGATATCGCCATACAAGACGTTGACCGAGCCGGCCGGCGCGCCGGCATCGACGAACATCTCGGCCAGCATATGTACAACGCCTGGCGACTGCGGCGGTGCCTTGAGCACGATGCTGTTGCCGGCTGCCAGCGCAGGCGCGATCTTGTGGCAGGCGAGATTGAATGGAGCATTGAACGGCGTAATACCGGCGACGACGCCGACAGGAAACCGCAGCATGATCGCGATCTTGCCCGCGCCCATCTGAGAGCCTTCAACGGGCACTTGCTCGCCCTCGATGCGCACGGCTTCTTCCGCCGACAGCTCGATAGTGTCCTGGGATCGCACGACCTCGCCGCGCGCATCCTTGATGGCTTTGCCGGTTTCGCGCGTCATGACTTCGGCAATCGCGTCAGCGCGCTCGAGCAGAAGCGCCTTGACCCGCCGCAGCAAAGCGGCGCGCTCATAACCTGGCATTGCGGCCATAACGGCCTTTGTAGCTGTGGCGGCTTTGAGCGCCGAGTCGAGATCGGCCATCGACGAGCGCGGTGCACGGGCGACGACTTCATTGCGATAAGGGTCTATGACCTCGAGCTGATCCGCAGCCGCGCACCACTGACCATTGATGAGGTTGGGAATCGTCCGCACTGTGCTGCTGATCGTCTTTGCAGCATTTACCGCCATATCCGGTGCTCCCTATTTGGAGTGCGCCGCCGACATTCGCGCGCGGGCCGCGCATGGTCATGTTGTTGACTTCAGAGCTTGTATCTCACATCGTGAAACGTCAATTCATATTTCCGGCCGATGCGCACACCCCTCCGGCCGGGGGAAAATGGCGCGGGAACCGGGACGCGCGCGTGTGGAATCTCAGAATATGGGTTGACTTCGCACAATGTGAAAAATAGGGATTATGAAAACGCGCAAAAGCGCGACCAGCCTTGGGGCCTCCAACAGGCCAACCATGGGGAGACGCCATTGACCTTTGAGAACGTCCTCGTCACAGGCGGCGCCGGAAGGCTGGGCACTTACGTGGTCGATCGCTTGGTGGGTCGCTGCAACCTGAGTGTGCTGGACATCAAGCCGCTCGATGCCGAGCGCGCAGCCAAGGTTCGGCAGGTCGATGTCAGCATCACGGATTACGCCGCGCTGCGCGAAGCGTTTGCCGGGCAGGACGCGATCATCCACCTAGCCGCCATTCCCAACCCCCGCTCGGCCCCGGCCGACGTCACGTTCAACAACAACGTCCAGGGCGCCTGGGCGGTACTGCAGGCCGCTGAGGATGCCGGGGTGAAGCGCATCGTTGTGGCGTCTAGCGACTCGGTGTTTGGGCTTTCCTATAATCCGCCGGACTGGCCGCCGAAATACTTGCCCGTTGACGAAGCGCACCCGACGCGACCGACCGAATTCTATTCCCTGAGTAAATACGTTACCGAAACAATTAGCGAAAGCTACGCGCATCGAAAAAAGCTGCAGGTGCAGGTTATTCGGCCCGTACATATTGTTTTTCCGCCCGAGTACCCTGAACTCGAAGCGCGCGGAATCGATCCGCAGAACTATCATTTCTGGGCCTACGTTTCGCCGGAGGATGTTGCGCAGGGCTTCGACCTCGCCGTGCGCTCCGAATACAAGGGATATGAGGTCTTCACGATATCGGCTGGCAATGGCCTCAATCCGCGACCGACGCTGGAGATGGCCAAGGAGCGCTGGGGTGTGCTTCCCGAAATTCGCAAGCCGGACATCTTCCGGAGCGACCCGTTCGCATCGGTCATGGACATTAGCAAGGCGCGAGATCGCTTGGGCTATCAGCCAACGAGCGATTGGCGGAAAATGCACGCGACGATCCCGGAATAATAGAATTGCGCGACGCGAAAGGGAATGAACGGCATGGTCGCAAATGCGGACTTCGCAATCAATTCCTATTCCTACACGCTGGATCATACGGCGCGGCAGTTCCTCAATAAGCTCGCTGATCGCGGCTTCGTCGAGTTCGAGCTGATGATGTATCCGGGGCATCTGTGGCCGAAGGATATGAGTGCCAGCGAACGTTCCGAACTGCGCAATCACATCGAACGTCGTGGCCTGAAGATCACCAGTTTGAATATGCCCAATATCGACATCAACGTCGCGGGCGCGTCGCGCGAAATGCGCGAGTATTCGCTGGATCTTCTGCGCCATCTGGTTGCGTTCGCGGGCGATCTCGGGGTGCCGGGCGTGATCATCGCGCCGGGAAAATCCAATCCGCTCTATTCCATGCCGGGACCGCAATTGATGGGGCATTTTTTTGCCGCCCTGGATGTGCTCGCGCCGATCGCGGAAAAATCAGGAACGCAGCTTGTTCTGGAAAACATGCCGTTCACGTTCCTGCCGAAGGTGGCAGATATGCTGGCCGCGCTCGATGAATATGGCCGGCCGGATGTGGCGGTGATGTACGATGTGGCGAACGGCTGGTTCGTCAAGGAGGATCTCGCCGACGCGCTGCGCGCGTGCGCGCGTTCAGGTCGTTTGAAGCTTGTGCATTTCTCCGATACGAACCAGACGCTCTATCGCCACGATGCGGTTGGGCTCGGTACGGTACCGTTTGCCGATGTGCTGCCGGTTCTGAAAGAAATCGATCATACCGGTCGGCCGATGCTGGAAATCATTTCACATGATGCCGACGCAGGCATCGACGAGAGCGTGCGGCGTTTGGCCGGCATGGGATACGGCGCTTTGCGTGCCGACTAAGGCGAGGAGACTTTGGTTATGCTGCCCAATAGTGTTGATGTGGTCGTCGTCGGGGCAGGCAATGCCGCGTTCTGTGCCGCGCTCTCAGCGGCCGAACACAATGTCTCCGTGCTGGTGCTCGAACGCTCCCCGCAGTCCGAGGCAGGCGGCAACAGTCGTTTCACCGCCGGCGCGATCCGCTGTGTTTATGACGGCGTTGATGATCTAAAAGCGTTGATGCCGGACCTGACGGCGGAGGAAATTGCGAACACGGATTTCGGCTCCTATACCGAGGAACAGTTTCTCGACGATATGGCGCGCGTTACCGAATATCGCACCGATCCGGAACTGACCGAGATCCTGGTAAGGCGCAGCCGTGAAACGATGCGCTGGATGCGTGGGAAAGGGGTGCGCTTCCAACCTATCTATGGCCGGCAGGCGTTCAAGGTCGATGGCAAGTTCAAGTTCTGGGGCGGACTGACCGTCGAGGCTTGGGGCGGTGGACCGGGTCTCGTTGATGCGCTCACCGCGTCTGCAGGCAGGAATGGCATTACGGTCGCCTACGAGGCGCGCGCCATGGCCCTGGACCAGGATGATAGCGGCAGCGTCACTGGCGTACGTGTGCGGCATGGCGGCAAAACGCAAACCGTTAAGGCGAAGGCCGTCGTCCTGGCTGCCGGTGGTTTCCAGGCAAACACGGAATGGCGCACGCGCTACCTCGGGTCGGGTTGGGATCTCGCCAAGGTGCGCGGTACACGGTTTAACACGGGCGACGGTATCCGGATGGCGTTGGATGCCAGCGCGCAGCCGACCGGCAATTGGTCGGGCTGTCACGCGGTCGGCTGGGAGCGCAACGCGCCCGCTTTCGGCGATCTGGCAGTCGGCGATAACTTCCAGAAGCACAGTTATCCGTTCGGTATTATGATTAATGCCAGTGGCGAAAGGTTCGTCGATGAGGGGGCCGATTTCCGGAATTATACTTACGCGAAATACGGCCGTGTCATTCTCGCCCAGCCCGGTCAGTTCGCCTGGCAGTTGTTCGATAAAAAGGTGCTCCACTTGCTGCGCGATGAATATCGCATCAAGCAGGTCACGAAAGTTTCGGCACAAACGCTTGAGGAGTTGGCGTCCAAACTGGAGGACGTTAATAACGCCAAGGCCCTCGAAACGATCAAGACGTACAATGCCGCTGTTATGGCCGAGGTGCCGTTCAATCCAAACGTCAAGGACGGGCGTGGAACCCGCGGTCTCGCGGTGAATAAATCCAACTGGGCAAATATTCTCGACGAGCCGCCATTCGAAGCATACGCCGTCACCTGCGGCATCACCTTCACATTCGGTGGCGTGAAGATCGATACCTCGGCGCGTGTCATAGATACCGATGGAGAGCCCATTCCCGGACTTTTTGCGGCCGGTGAAATGGTCGGGGGAATTTTCTATTTCAATTATCCTGGCGGCACCGGACTGATGAACGGCGCTGTGTTCGGGCGTATCGCCGGAGACAGTGCGGGTGAGCGGGCGCGCGGGCGCAACGCCTGAAAGCGTGGTTCAATGAGGCTGGCGTGAAAACAGAAACCTTCGATGTGGTCGTCGTGGGTGGTGGCGGTGCTGGTCTGGCGGCCGCGATCGAAGCGCGGCGGCTTGGACGTGATGTTGTTTTACTGGAGAAGAATGTGCAATTGGGGGGATCGACGGCATGGTCGATCGGTTCGGTCAGCGCGTCGGCGACGCCGCATCAGATCGCGAAGGGCATAAAGGACAGCCCGACTGCACACTTCGAGGACATGCCGGGTTTCGCGGGAGCTCTTGCCAATCGCGATAATGAAGAATTGCGGCGCGTGCTGTGCGACGAAATGCCGGAAACGTTTCGCTGGCTGTTGTCGCATGGCGTGCGATTCTTTGGGCCCATGCCGGAGCCGCCGCATCAGCAGCCGCGCATGCATAACGTTCTGCCGAATTCGCGCGCATTTATCTATCATCTCGGGCGCGCAGCGCGCCGTGCCGGTGTTGTTATGCGCTGTGAAACACGGGCATCATCGTTATTTGAGACGGAAGGGCGCGTAGCTGGCGTTGATTGCGTGACGGCTGAGGGGGCGGTGCGCTTCATCGGACGCGGTGGTGTCATTCTCGCGGCAGGTGACTTTACCAGCGGTGCCGACCTGAAACGGCAGTACATGGGGGAGCGCGAAGCTGCGGTTTCCGGCGTAAATCCGACGGCGACCGGGGATGGCCAGAAGCTCGCAACGGCGATCGGTGGACGTATTCTCAACGGTGATTTGGCATTAGGCCCGGAAATCCGTTTCGTCGCCCCGGCCAAACAGAACCTGATTGGCCGCATGCCTCCGTGGACATGGCTAGCGCAGTTCATGGCCTGGTCACTTCAGAATGTGCCAGACGCTATTTTGCGGCCGTTCATCATGAGCTTTCTCACGACAGCGTTGGCGCCGTCGTCCTCGCTATTCGAGCAAGGCGCGCTGTTGGTCAACCGCGATGGGCGAAGGTTCACTGACGAGCTCGGAGAACCTGCCTACGATATTCCAGCGCAGCCCGATGGCCTCGCGTTCATCGTGATCGATGCGCGGATCGCGAAGCAATTTTCAGCGTGGCCGCATTTCATTTCAACGGCGCCGGGAATTGCCTACGCATATTTGCGGGACTACCGGCGAAACAGGCCCGATGTTTACACTGAAGCGCCGACGTTGGCGGAGCTGGGTGAAAAGCTGGGCGGTAAGGGCGGTCGTGGGCTGGCCGCGGCAATCGCTGAGCATAACGCGGGGCGGGGCACAGGGGGTGGTCCGAACCTTCCGCTCGTGGAGCCGCCGTTCGTCGCCCTGGGGCCTGTCCGCGCCGTGTTCGTGCACAACGAGGGTGGTTTGGCCGTTGATACGTCGCACCGCGTGCTGAATTCCAGCAATGCGCCAATTCCCGGTCTTTATGCTGCAGGGTCAACGGGGCAGGGCGGCCTGCTGCTCAAGGGCCACGGGCATCATCTTGCCTGGGCCTTCGCGTCCGGGCGCCGTGCTGGGCGACTTGCGGCGCTGGAGACCGTCTCGCCTGCCACGGTGCCATCGTCAAGCTGAAATTCAGCCGGAAGCCGCGATCAAGAATGCGGCTTTTGAAATGGCTTCGTCATTCATCCGAAACCGGAGACGTAATCACCAGGAATACGAGGTCGACGAGACCGGAATTTTGAATGGTGTGTTCGATTCCGGGCGGCAGATAAATAACATCGTGCTTCCGCACGACGTGGCGCTTGCCGTCGATTTCCATCAGTCCCTCGCCATCGATGACGTGGTAGATCTGCTCCTGGATCTGGTGCGTGTGGGTCGCGACATACGCCATCGGCTGATAGCAGGAAATTCGATAATCAAGATGCTTGGATCCAGCGGAATCGGGTGTCACGAGCGGCTTTGACAGCGCGCCGCCGAAGTGATTGGGGAATTCCTTCCACGGCACTTCTGCGATGTTACGTACAATAGCAGAGCGTTTCCCGGCTTCGCGCGATGCTGCATCTTGTTTGGTCATTTAGCGATTGTCCCGATTATAATTGTCGGTCGGCTCCGCATTATATACGTTGCGAAAAATTGCGATATAACTTTGCGCGTAATTATCGATTTAAAAATATCTCGAAGGTGGCTGAATGCTCGATCGCATCCTCGAAGGTCAGGTGGCACTGGTTACCGGCAGCGGTCGCGGGCTGGGGCGTGCGTTTGCCGAGCGCCTCGCGTCTCTCGGTTGCAACATCGTGGTGCACGGCATGCGTGAGGCTGGGCCGTCGGAATACGGTGGTCAGCAGACGCTGACCGATGTCGCCCAGGCGATCTCCGATACTCATGGCGTGCGCACAGTGAAAGTTCTAGCGGATCTAACGCGCATGGAAGACATCGAGCGGCTGGTGGCAACGGCGGCTGGAGAACTCGGCCCGATTGACATTCTCGTGCACAACGCGGGCGGGGATATTGCTGCGGCTGGCGGAAAGCCCAATCCAAACGACGTCGTGCACATCAAGGCCGAGGACGTGCGCGCGGTGATCGACCGGAATTTGCTGAGTACGATCTTCGTGTGTCAGCGCGTGGCGCAAGGCATGATGGAACGGCGTCGCGGGCGCATTGTCACGGTGGGTTCGGTCGCGGGATCCAAGGGCCGCACCAACGCCTCTATTTATGCTACGGCAAAGGCGGCCGCGGCGCACTTCACACGCTGTCTTGCGGATCAGATGCGGCCTTACGGCATCGCCGTGAATGTGTTGGCGCCGGGCGATACGCGTACCGAGCGCTTTCTTGCAACCCGCGCTGTCGATCCTGAGCGGCTGGCGGAAGACGGCACACTTGATCGTGTTGCGACAGTCGATGAGGTTGCGCGCGTGATCGAATTCCTGGCTGGACCGATGGGAGCGTTCGTGTCCGGGCAGGTCATCCGCGTTGATGGCGGCGGGCAGACGTGGGCCGCATGAGCCGCGCCGTTTACAACGGATACCCCTTCACTTTGGAAAGCGCCGCCATCACGCCGCGGATTTCGGCCAGTCCCTTGAGGCGGCCGATAGCGGAGTAGCCGGGAAAGCAGCCTTTACCGATATCGTCGAGCAACTCGTGGCCATGGTCGGGCCGGAACGGAATGCGCCAGTCGGCTTTTCCGGCCTGCCTTCTGCGCGATTGCTCGGCCAGCAGGATGTCGACGACGTCAACCATGTCAGTATCGCCAGAGAGATGATCAGCCTCGTGGAACGAGCCATCGGCGTACTTCCGGACGTTGCGTAGATGCGCGAAGTGAACGCGGTCTGCGAATGTCCGCGCGATGGCGCTGATGTCGTTGGTTGCGCCGGCACCGAGCGATCCGGTGCACAGCGTCAATCCGTTTGCTGGTGAAGGGTACGCGGCGAAGAGTTGGGCGATGTCATCCTGGGTCGAGACGATCCGGGGAAGGCCCATGAGGGGTCTTGGCGGATCATCCGGGTGGATTGCGAAACGGATGCCGAGTTCCTCGGCGAGCGGCAGGATTTTCGTCAAGAAGCTGATGAGATTCGCGCGCAGGCCATCTGCTGTGATGTCCTTGTAGGCCGCGAGAATGCGGCGCAGCCCCGGAATATCGTAGCGGTCAAACGCGCCAGGAAGACCCGCCATGATAGTCGACAACAGGCGGTCCCGGTCCGACTGCGAGGATTTATCGAACCACGCTTTGCCGCGACGGACCGCGTCGGCGTGGTGGTCGGCGTCCGCGCCGGGGCGTTGGAGCATGAAGCAATCGAACGCTGCGAATTCGTGCGCGCTGAAGCGCAATGCGAGTCCGCCTCCGGGCATGCGATAGGCGAGATCAGTCCGCGTCCAATCGATCACCGGCATGAAATTATAGCAAATCGTGCGAATGCCGGCGGCGGCGAGATTGCGCATGGAGGTGCGGTAATTGTCGACGATACCTGATATGTCACCGCTGCCGAGCTTGATGTTCTCGTGGATCGGCAGGCTTTCGACGACGGCCCAATGAAGACCGAGCGCATCATCGCGCGCAATCTCATTCTGCCGCTCGCGGATGCTGTGATCGGTCCAGGCGATTCCATAGGGAATATCGTGCAAGGCGGTTACGACACCGCGTGCGCCAGCCTGTCGTATCGCCACCAACGGCACGACATCGTTCGAGCCAAACCATCGCCAGGTTTCGAGCATCGTCGTCGCTTTCTTGCGCTTTTCACATCAGCAAATTCGGAAGCCACAGTACGAGGCCCGGCGTGAATGTGAGCAGCAGGATGATGAAACAGATCATTGCGAGGAACGGCAGGCTTTCCACCGCGTATTCCTCAATCGGTGTTTCGAGGATCGTGCACACGGCAAACATGCACGGCCCCACTGGCGGCGTCATGCTGCCGAGAGTGACGACCGACATCATCAGGATGCCGAAATGAACTGGATCGACGCCGAGTTTGGTGACGATTGGGACGAATATCGGCGTCAGCAAAAGCACCATAACAGTACTTTCCAGCGCGGTGCCGAGAATGAGAAGGAACAAAAGAACAAGTAGGACGATGACGGTGGGGTTTTGCGATAAGCCGAGCATCCATTCCGCCATGTCCTGCGGCGTCTGCTCGAAGATGAGCGCATAGCCGACGGGGCCCGACATGAAAATGATCAGCATGATAACGCCGACGTCGATAACTCCATCGGATAGCGCTTCGCGGAATCCTTCCCAGGTAAGCTCTTTGTGTAGGAAAACGCCGACGAGAATGGCGTAAACTACCGCGAATGCACCAATCTCGGAGGGCGTGAAGATGCCACCGCGGATGCCGATCAGCAGCGCGACGGGGAACAGCAAGGCCCATTTCGCATCTACGATCGCGGACCAAACCTCGCGACCGGTGGGCAATTCTCTTGCCGACGGTTGATAATCGCGCCGGCTGGAAATGATCCAAACAACGGTCATCAGGCCAATCATCATCAGTAGCCCCGGAATGATGCCGGCGAGGAACAGCCGGCCAATCGATACATTGCCGACGTATCCATAGAGAATGAGGCCGAGGCTCGGCGGGATGGTCGCCGTGATCAACGAACCGACTGCAATCGCGGCGCATGTGAACCCGCGCGAATAACCGCGCCGGATCATTTCCGGACCGAGAATGCGCGCCTCCATCGCCGCATCCGCGACCGCTGAACCGGATACACCACCCATGAAGGTCGATAGCAAAATGCAGACCTGAGCCAGGCCGCCTACCATCCAGGATACCAGCACGTTAGAGCACTTGATTAGCCGTTGTGTGACGCCGGTCTTATTCATCATGTGTCCGGCGAGGACGAAGAAAGGGACGGCCAGAAGTGGGAAGCTCTGTGAAGATGTCGCGATCTGCTGGACGGCGATGCTGATCGGAACGGTGTCGTTGAAAATAAAAAACGTGAAACCCGAAATACCGATTGCGAGCGAAACCGGCAAACCGAGAAACATGAGGACGCAGAAGACGGTGATCAGGAGAAGCATTTGCAATCACCCGAGCTGGCTGTCTACGCGGTCGAGATCGCCAGATTTGCTATAGAAAACCCATCGGTGATTGCGGATCGCGCTGATCATATTGCTGATCACGGTAATGCTCATCAGGAAGCAGCCGACGGGAACTGCGCCGGTGACCCAGGCGTAGGAAATGCCGCTGTCGCCGTAGATTCGCTGCCAGTTGAGGGCCGTCAGGCGGTAGCCGGATATCGCGAGCGTGATGAGGAAGGCGAGGGTTAGGACGCCCAGTGCAAGTTCGAGCAACCATCGCGATGTGCGCGGCAGCTTCTTCGTCAGCATGTCGACGCCAATATGCGATTTCAAACGCATTGCGCGATTGGCGCCCAGGAAACACAGCCATATGAACAGGAGCTGCGCGACATCGACCGACCAGATCATCGGGGTGCCGACGGTTCTTGCGATCGCGGCCAGGAAAACGAGGCCAGTAATGATTGCAAGAAGAGAATTCGCGACAATTTCCTCAACCCGATTATACCAGTCAGGCATCTTTTTCCCCGAGTTTGCGCGCCCCAATACATTCATAGGCGGCATCGCGCTGCTGCAGAAAAAGCCGGGCCTTTTCCGGTGCCCGGCTCAAGGTCGGATCGAGGCTATTTGAGGAGCGCTTCGACCTGGGCGCGCAGGTCGCCGTATCCGAGCTTGTCGTAGACGCCCTTGGTGGCGGCGACGAACTGGGTCGTATCGATCTCGGAAATCGTCATGCCTTTGGATTTGAACTCGGCCTCTATGCCGGCCAGGGAATCCTGGGTGAGCTTCGAGGCAAAATCTCCGGCCGCAAGAGATTCTTCCTTGAGGATCGTCTGCAGTTCGGGTGTCAGCTTGTCAAACCATGCGGCCGAGGTGACGATGCCGGTGATCAGGTTGAAATGTCCGGTTTTCGTCAGATGCTTGGTGACTTCATAAAGCCGCGATCCGTAGCTCGCGGGATGCTGCGCCTCGACGGCATCGATCACCTGCTGCTGCAGGGCCGGATAGACTTCGCCCCACCCCATTGGCGTCGGGGTCGCTCCCATGGCGCGGATGGTTTCGACCCAGACCGGCGCGCCCGGCGTGCGCATGCGGATACCGGACAGATCGGCTGGCGTTTTGATCGGCTTGTTGGTGAGGAGGTGCCGTTCGCCCTGCCACCAGTTAAATGAAAGGGCATAGTGGCCGGAAGCCGATTTCAGCTTCGTGTTCCATTCCTCCAGCATCGGCGAGGTCACGACCTTGCGGATGCCGTCGAAGCCGCTTGCGAGATACGGCGCGCCGAGAATGCCGAATTCCTTGACGAATACGGCGAGGCGTCCGCCATCGACGACCACAGCAACGTTGGCGCCGGCTCGGGCCTGTTCAAGAACGTCTTCATCCTTTCCGAGCTGCGAACCCGGGAAGATGCGGATGGTCAACTGGCCTTTGGAACGCTCCGCCACGCGATCGCGCAAGCGTTCCAGCCCTTTGTAGATGGGGTCGTCTTTCGTCAGTGCTGCGTTGATATTGAGCTGTTGTTGAGCTTGCGCCATGCCGGTCGTGGCGATCAAAGGCAGGCAGGCGGTCAACGCCAGCAACGCTCTGCGACTTATCGGCACCATTGTTTCCTCCCGGAGAGTTGTTGTGGTGTGTGCTGATGTCGAGTACCATACTAGTATGGTAGTTGGTGCACGGCAAGACCTGACAGATCTCCTGGCTGGCGATAGCGATTTGTGGAAGCTCGACGAGGAGCGCTCCGCCACCAAGGCGGAAAAAATCGTCACGGCTTTGCGCGAGGCGATCGTCACGCTGCGCCTGAAATCCGGAATGGCGTTGTCCGAGCAGGATATCGCCAATAGGTTCAATGTCAGCCGGCAGCCCGTGCGCGAGGCGTTCATCCGGCTGAACAGTGCGGGTTTGATCGTCATTCGGCCGCAGCGGGCGACGCTCGTTGCTCATATTTCAGTGCACATGATTGCGGATGCTCACTTCGTCCGCCAGGCCGTCGAGGTCGAAGTGGTCCGGCGGGCGGCACGCGATGCGACCCCTGAGGACGTCGCCGATCTCGAGCGCCAGCTCAAGATCCAGCGCCAGGCCGGGCGGGAGAACGACGCGCGCCGCTTCTTTGTCCTGGACGAGCAGTTCCACCGCCGTCTGGCTGCCGTGGCGGGCCGGCCAAATACCTGGCGGGCGATCGAGGACGCCAAGGCCCATCTTGACCGCGTGCGCTATCTGACGCTTCTGGAGGAGCGGCCGCTGAAGCAACGCATCGAGCAGCATGCCGATATCATCGCTGCGATCGCTGCCGGCAAGCCTGCCGTCGCGGCGCGGGCGATGCAGGAGCACCTGTCAGGCATGATGATTTCCCTGCCGCATCTGGCGCGGAAGTGGCCCAACCTGTTCGAACCCGATACACAACTCATTCAGCCGGGTAAGCGCGACGTTGCAAATCGGTTCCTGCAGCAAGATAAAGCGTAGCGTCCCGGCTGACGGACATGAAAAAGGGAAGAAACGATGCCTTTGAGTTCCTCGACACGCGAAAAGCTCCGCACGGTGAGTGTCGCAACGATCTGCACCGCTTTGTTCAAGCGCGGTCTCCGCAACCAGTTCATCCAGAACGTCGGTCCGCTCAATCCCGATGGCAAGCCGATGGTGGGAGAGGCCTATACGCTGCGCTATATGCCGGCGCGCGAGGATCTCAACCCGATCACCGTGTTCCAGGACCGGGCGCATCCGCAGCGCAGGGCCGTGGAAGAATGCCCGCCCGGCGCCGTTATGGTGATTGATAGCCGCAAGGATCCGCGCGCGGCGTCCGCGGGCTCGATCCTTGTGACGCGCCTGATGCAGCGCGGCGTTGCGGGCGTTGTGACTGACGGCGGGTTCCGTGACGCCCCGGAGATCGCAAGGCTCGATATACCGGCGTACCATCAGCGGCCGTCGTCGCCGACCAATCTCACGCTGCATCAGGCGATCGACATCAATGTGCCGATCGGATGCGGCGATGCGCCGGTGTTCCCGGGCGACGTCATCGTTGGGGATGGCGAGGGTGTCGTCGTGATCCCCGCGCATCTGGCCGACGAGATCGCGGACGAGGCCGTCGAAATGACGGCTTTCGAGGACTTCGTCACGCACGAGGTCCAGAACGGGCGGTCAATCCTCGGGCTGTATCCGGCGACGGATCCCAAGTCCAAGGAAGATTTCCAGGCCTGGCGCACCGCCAATAAGCGCTGATCGGCGCGGAAGACTTTTTCGGAACGTGGACGGCCTGCCGGTCCCCGTTCCGGAAACGCGGATTTCAGACATATGTGGCAGGATCAGCGCTGCTCGAATAGCGCTGCATCCGCGTCGCGTTTCCCGCGCACCCATTTTTCCACAATCTGGGATGCGATGACGGAAAAGGTGATACCGTTACCTCCGCATCCCAGAATGGCCATGCAGCCGGGAAAGCCATCGAGTTCGCGAATGACGGGCAGTCCGGTAGGGCTGTCGGCGAAGGCTCCCGCCCAGGCGAAAGCAATCGACAGCTTCGCATGGGGGAGCAGCTTTTGCACCTGTTTCAGCAACGTCTTCGACTTGTTCGGTATCGCGGCATCTCGGCGGCCCGGACTAAGCAGATCCGAGTCCTCGCCACCAGCCAGGATGCGATTGTCCGACGTGGAGCGCATGTAGAGATAGGGTGTCTCGGCTTCCCAAATTAAACACCGCGTCGGCCAGAATTGCGCTTCATCAATCGGTTCGGTGGCGATGGCCCACGACGACGTGATATTAAAAAGATCGCGCGGCAGTCCGTCGGGGACTTCGTATCCGGTGGCGAAGACGGCCTTTTTGGCGCTAATCTCTCCTTTTTCGCGAGACAGCAAGCGAACCTCTCCTGCGCCGCTTTCAATTGATGTGATGGTCTGTCCGGCGTAGATGCGCGCGCCCTTGCTTTTGGCGACCCGCAACGCGCCTGTGGTCAGCAGGACGGGATCGAGTTCGGCTGCGCCCGGCGAAAAAAGAGCCGCCGTGCGCTCGAAACCGAATTCGGTCTTCAGTTCTCGCGATGTCAGATAGCGCGATTCCAGCCCTGCCCTATTGCGCACTCTGCATTCTTCCTGCATCCTGCGGGATCCCAGGTCGACGCCAGCCAAATATAGCGCGCCGCGATCGATCCAGTCCGCATTGATATTATTTCTGCGAACCGTCGACTTGAGATCTCCGATTGCGGCTTGGGATCGTCGCCAGGCGCGAAATGCTTTTCGCGTCCCGATCATATCGCTCAATTCACGGAGCGGAATGTCGAGCTCGTACTGAATAAGCGCTGTGCTTGCCGCAGTGCTTCCAATGGCCGGTTCGCGGCGATCGACGATGACGACATCAAGCCCCGCTTCCGCGAGCGCAAGCGCTGTCAACGCGCCGGTCACGCCGGCACCGACGACGGCGACGTCGCATCGTTCGCGCGTCAGATGATGCTTTGACCGCACCGACCGGTGCGCGGGATTCCACAGCGGATATCCGCCGCGCAAATCCTTTTTCCGATTCAACATCAGGGGAAAATCTCGGCAGCGATCAATGTGACAAGCGTCAGGGCTTGTCGGTCCAGATGCCCACTAACGCGTGATGACGCAGTCTGGATCCCGGTGCGCACGACGGGATGCTTGCTATCGGAACGAAGCGGGCGGTTGAATCGTTTGTGCTGGTAGATACACAGCCCACAGGAGATTACGCATGGCAGTCGATGCATCCCAAATCCGCGAGCATATGGAAGTTGTCGACCGTGAAGGTCAGCATGTCGGAGCCGTCGACCGTGTTGAAGGCGGTCGGATCAAGCTGACACGAAGCGATCCGTCGTCTGGTGGCCAGCATCGCTTCATTGAAATGGCCCAGGTCACGGAAATCAGGAATGGCAAAGTCTGTATTTCGTAATGAGAGAAAGCCCTCGGTGCCCTTGCCGAGGGCTTCATCCTATCAAGCGGGCGGCACCATGAAATTGGTTCGCCGGGGTAGTTTCGCTGCGATGTCAGGTGAAATGCCGAGATTGGTCGCGAGTACGTCCAGCGGGTTGGACGCAATCCACGCAGAAAGGTCGTTGGCTTCGTAGTGACCGCTGTTGAAGCCGACGAGAACGCGCAGCAGCGATGAGCTGGTATTGCGGATATAGTGACCAGCGCCCGCTGGCGCATAGCCGACATCGCCTGCCTCGAATTCTTCCATGACGACCTGCCCCTCCGCCAGGAACACCGCCATTTCGGCGCTGCCGGCGAGGTAATATTGCCATTCGTCAGCATTGGGATGCCAGTGCAGGTCGCGCATCGCGCCCGGCTGAATTTCGAGAATTGAGCCGGCCATCGTCGTGGAAATGGGAAACTCGTCCACCGTCACAACCCGTTGCGTTCCACCGCCCGCAACGCGCCCGGGTTGTTGCGCAAGGAGAGGGTAGCGATGTGGGGTGATCAAGGCTGAGGCCGCACGTTCGGTTGAGATTGCCGAATGGTCGTTCGGGGCCGGACCTTGCGCAAAATAGACCTCGCCCTTCGGAAGTTTGTCGATGACCTCCCGCGGCAGACAGAAGTTTTGCGCGAGCACGGGGGCGGGTGTGCGCGAAAGCCAGTCGGTCAGGCTGAACGTATGGTCCTCGGAAAAATCGCCGTTATCGAAAATCAAAATGAAATGGCATTCTCCCGGGCCTATCCCCTGGATGGAATGGCCCCAGCCGCGCGGGAAATACCAGACATCGCCGGGATCGAACGTATCGATCGCGGATTGGCCGTTTGGATGCAGGATCGTCGTGCGGCAATGTCCGGAAACGACGTAAGCCCATTCCGCAGCGTTTGCATGCCAATGCAGTTCTCGCATCGCGCCGGGTTCCAACCGCATCGAAACGCCGGCTATTCCAGCGCTGGCGGGAAACTCGCGCACTGAGGCGCCGCGGGTCTTGCCGCCTGCGCCGACGCGGGGCTTGGCCTGTTCCAGACGATACCGGAACGATGGATTCCAAGTCATATGCTGCTGCTCCGTGGGTATGGCGCAGGTGCGGCGGCAAATCTAAAGTGCCGCCGCGGGTATGCGTGGCGTTCGATTTCTTGTTGTAGTTAGCGAAAAACGACGTCAGCGCGGTTGGCGCGTACACTCGAACAGGAACCAAGCCCGTCGCTCGGCCTGATCGATCCAATTTTCGATCAGGCTGGCGGATGCGACGTCGTGGTGTTCGTCGCAGACATCGTGCGTGGTGCGTAGGAAGCCGACCAGTTGCTGATTGTCTTCCGCCAGCTCAGCCAACATGTCTTCGGGCGTCACATAATCCGCATCGTTGTCATGCAGGCGCTGCATACGACTGATCTGGCCGACCGAGCGAAGCGTTGTGCCGCCGATTTTCCGAACTCTCTCCGCGATATCATCCGTTATCTCGAAGATCTGGTTGCTCTGTTTGTCGAGCATCACATGATATTCGCGAAAGTGCGGGCCGGACATATGCCAGTGGAAATTCTTGGTTTTCAGGTAAAGGGTGAAAACGTCGGCCAGAAGACCGTTCATTGCCGCGGAAATATCCTTCGTCGCCTGGGCGCTGAGGTCTGTAGGCGTTTGCAATGGAGCCTTCCGAAGCACCTGGGGTGATACCTTTGTCATGAAATACTCCTTAGCCACACGAATGCTGAACGTGCGCCTGATCGTCATCCCGGCATGCAAGCGCTTAGTGGTTCGCGGTTAGGCCAGTTATCGAGAATTGACCGCAGGATGAACTGTGAATTGAGATATTCGTTTCCAGTTTACATAATGCCGATAGTGAAAAGTGTGGGGAACGCCCCACGGGCTTCGTCAAGGATTTAGTCGCATGCAAAACCAAACCCTTGTCGGAGCGTCCATCTATCCGGCGTGAATTGCAACCGATCGCGCGGGTCGTTGTTTGGTTTTATTGTTTGAAGTTCGTAACGGTGTGCCGAAACAATTGGAGATCCGGAAAATGGATTCGATCGTCACCAAAGACAACGTCAGGATCTACTATAAGGATTGGGGCCCAAAGGCTGCGCAGCCTCTTGTGTTCCACCATGGTTGGCCGCTGTCGGCGGACGATTGGGATACGCAAATGCTGTTTTTCCTCGAGAAAGGTTTTCGCGTGATCGCGCACGATCGGCGCGGCCACGGGCGGTCGAGCCAAGTGAGCGATGGGCACGATATGGATCACTATGCCGCCGACGCTACGGCTGTGATGGAGCATCTCGATGTTAGAAATGCGGTTCACATCGGTCATTCGACCGGCGGCGGCGAAGTCGTCCGCTATGTGGCGCGCCACGGCAAGGGCCGTGTTGCCAAAGCAGTGCTGATTAGTGCGGTGCCGCCGCTTATGCTCAAGACTAATGCTAATCCTGGGGGTTTGCCGATGGAGGTATTCGACGGCCTGCGCCAGTCCTTGGCGGCCAATCGCGCGCAGTTTTACCTCGATTTCGCCAACGGGCCATTTTACGGCTTCAATAGGCCAGGCGCGAAGCCGATCCAAGGTGTAATCCAGAATTGGTGGCGGCAAGGCATGATCGGATCCGCGAAAGCCCACTATGATGGCATCAAGGCGTTTTCCGAAACCGACTTTAACGAAGACCTCAAGGCGATCGATGTGCCGACTTTGCTCTTGCACGGCGACGATGACCAGGTGGTGCCCTACAAGGACGCGTCCCCACTTTCCGAGAAATTGCTGAAAAATGTCAAAATGAAAATATACGAAGGCTTTCCGCACGGCATGTGCACCACCCATGCCGGTACGATAAATCCGGAAGTGCTTGCCTTCATCAAGGGATAGTCGATCGGCGCGCCACAATGCAGGCGGCCGGCGTGTAACCAACCGCCTGTGTCACGTTCAAGTGCGATTATCCTTGCGCGCTTGCGCGTTGCGGGTTTGTTGGGAAATGCTTCCGATCTGACTGCCGGGGATTGTCCTGCGGCGCCGTGCGCTCGGGATTGCCCGCATGCCTTCATTGGCCGTTTTGTCCGACGGAGGTGCGTCGCGGAACTTGGCGCTTCTATGCGCGGCCAGAGCGCGTTGCGCTGCTTCGACGTGGGTGGCGCGGGCGCTGACCACGCGCTGTCGTTCCATTTCCTTATTCACCCGTTTCAAGGCGCTTGAGAATATTTGTTTCTTCTTGAGCGGCTGCTCCAGATTGGCCGGGAAGCTTTTGCCACGTGGGTCGCTTTTGCCGCGTTTTTCGCGTGCGCGCTGCCGCGTCTGTGTTTTCATCTTGCCGCGCTGCTCGCGAAGCCGTTTTTGAAGCGCGCCGAGACCTTTGAAATCAATTTCGTAAATGGCCGGATGATGCGTTTCGTTTATCAGGTTAAGTTCTTCCGCGCTGAGTACCGCGCGTTCGGTTGCGCGTGGAACGGACATGGTATTCCTCCCGGATTGTCTGCGTGGCGTAACGCGATGAATATGGGGAGAGACGGCAGAAGTTCCAGGCTGCAGGTCCGGTAATCAGCGTTCCGACGGAGGCACCGCCGCGCGCCTTAGTGCGTCGTATTCGGCTGTCAGATGATCGAGCAGGGCGCGCACGGACGGCAGCAATCCGCGGCGTGAGGCAAATACTGCGTGCACAACACCACTGCGCGGCGCCCAGCCCGGCGTGACGTCGATCAGCTTGCCGGACGCAATGTGCTCGTCCACAACCATGGACGGCAGCTTGGCGACGCCGACGCCTGCGAGCGCGGCGTGAAGAAGTTGCGCCATGTCATCGGTGACGAGCCGCGGTGTGTGTGTGACGCGAACCCAAGCGCCGTCAGTGCCCTCCAGTTCCCACACGTGGCGCGGCAGCATCGGCGCGAGATCAAGACTGGGCAGGCCGGCGAGATCGGCCGGAACCAGAGGAAGCATC
Source organism: Pseudomonadota bacterium (assembly GCA_023412745.1). GTDB lineage: Bacteria > Pseudomonadota > Alphaproteobacteria > Rhizobiales > Hyphomicrobiaceae > ZC4RG25. Next base: position 39,154 of record JAEZBZ010000131.1, read on the forward strand.
AAATCCTTTGTCAAATCCGGGCAGGCAACCATGCGCTGCGGACTGTCGCCTAGCGTCCGCATGACCAGTTCCGAAGGCTCCAGCGGGGGGAAGCGGACTCGGATTGCAACGTCGGTACCTTCGCCGATCACGTCGACGCGGCGTGACGTCGAATCCAGCTCCACTGTCACGCGTGGATTGGCGGCCATGAAGCGCGCGATCATCGGCCCGACCTCAAAGCAAACCAGGGCCGGTGGCGCACTGATGCGGATCAGGCCCTGAGGTTCGGAGCGTGATCGTTCGATGGCCTCTTGCGCTGCGTCGGCCTCGACTAGCATGGCCACGCAGTGCCTGTAATATTCCTGCCCGACGTCGGTGACGCTCAGCTTGCGCGTGGAACGCTGGAGTAGGCGCACGCCGAGGCGATCCTCCAGCTCCAGGATCCGGCGGCTAAGTTTCGACTTCGGAATCCCCAGCACGCGCCCGGCAGCCGCATAGCCGCCGTGATCGATCACTTGGACGAAGTAGTAGAGATCGTTCAGGTTCTGCATAACTCAATTGTCTCATCTGTGGGACGATGTGGTCAAGATTCGGCACCTGGTGCCATGAACGTCACGCAGGTATTTCTTGTCGCAACAAGCAGCGCTCATTGTGCGCGGCAAGGAGACAGACCATGAGAGACATACCCGGTATCTACAGCGCGCCGCGCCAGCATTGGGTCGGCGATGGCTTTCCGGTCCGAACGATGCTGTCGCATCGCGATCAGGGCCAGCACGTCAGTCCGTTCATCATGCTGGATTACGCCGGCCCGACCCGCTTTACGCCGACCTCGGAGCGGCGGGGTGTCGGCCAGCATCCGCACAAGGGCTTCGAGACCGTCACCATCGTTTACGAGGGCGAGGTTGAGCATCGCGACTCCACCGGCGCAGGCGGCGTGATCGGCCCGGGAGATGTGCAGTGGATGACGGCAGCGTCCGGCATTCTGCACGAGGAATATCACGCGCCGGCTTTTGCCAAGGCGGGTGGCAACTTCGAGATGGTGCAGCTCTGGGTCAATCTGCCGGCCAAGGATAAATCGGCGAAGCCCGGGTATCAGTCGCTGCGCGATGCGGACATCCCGAACCTGACGTTGCCGAATGACGCAGGCGCCGTGCGTGTTATTGCGGGCAACTTCGGCGATGTGGCCGGTCCGGCGCGCACCTTCACGCCGATTAACATCGGGGACGTGCGTCTGACCCGGGGCAAGTCGGCGACCTTCGATGTGCCGGAGGGGCACACGCTGTCCGCGCTCGTTCTGTCGGGTACGGTGGAGATCAACGGCCGCGAGATCGTGCGTGACGCGCAGACTGTCGTATTCGGGCGCAACGGCGGAGCCCTCATCGTTGAAAGCAACGGCGAGGCCAAGCTGCTGGTGCTAACCGGAGAACCAATCGAGGAGCCCGTGGTCGCTCACGGACCCTTCGTGATGAACACCGTCGGCGAGATCAAGCAGGCCATGCTCGATTTCCAAAACGGTAAGTTCGGCGCAATCCGCGAAAGCGCGATGGCGTGAAGACAAGCGGCGTCGGCGATAATGCCCGCGCCGCTCAGTAAGGCGCGATTCGCCGCCCTTCTCGCGGATCATTCACAAAACGCAATGGAGGCACTCTCGTGACCAAGCCCTACACGCGTCTCGACAAGAACAACGCCGCCGTGCTGCTCGTCGATCATCAGGCTGGATTGCTTTCCCTCGTACGCGATATCGAGCCGGACAAGTTCAAGAACAACGTGCTGGCGCTCGCCGATCTCGCCGAATACTTCAAGCTACCGACGATCCTCACGACCAGCTTCGAGAGCGGCCCGAATGGCCCGCTGGTGCCGGAGCTGAAGGAGAAGTTCCCCGATGCGCCGTACATTGCGCGCCCCGGCCAAATCAATGCCTGGGACAACGAGGATTTCGTCAAGGCGATCAAGGCGACCGGCAAGAAGCAGCTTATCATTGCTGGTGTCGTGACCGAGGTCTGCGTGGCGTTTCCAGCGCTGTCGGCGATCGAGGAGGGTTTTGAGGTGTTCGTCGTTACTGACGCATCGGGCACGTTCAATCCCCTGACCCGGGATTCTGCCTGGGATCGTATGTCGGCGGCTGGCGCCCAACTCATGACGTGGTTCGGCGGGGCGTGCGAACTGCACCGCGATTGGCGCAACGACGTCGAGGGTCTTGCCGCGCTGTTCTCCAACCACATTCCGGACTATCGCAATCTGATGACCAGCTACAACACCGTGCAGAAGGCGAAGTAACCACGACATCGGATCGGACGCGTATTGCGCGTCCGATCCCCATTGCTGCGATTTAAGAGGATGGGTCGAGCAGAAACTCCGCGACCTCGTCCGAGAACTGCAGGCAGCGCCCGGCGATCATGACGTAGCTTGAACCAGACGGATCTAGTGTCGCCGAGGGCATGCCGTGCGCGACGAGCGCCCGCGCGCAACCGAGCCAATCGCCATCTTCGACAGGCTCGTTGCACGATCCCCAGCTCAGCGTACCCAAGGCATCGCTGCCATAGCCGTGCTGCTCGGTCCAGCTTGCGCCGTGTTCCAAAAGAAAATGCGCGAGTGCAGAATCGCCACGAAAAACCGCATGATTCAGCGCCGAGGCATTCCAGTCGCCGCCGCGCACCGCTATCGGCCAGCCAAGTTCGACCATAAGCCTGATCGCGTTGCCGCTGCCATCCTGGGCCGCAAGTTCGGGCAATAGCCGAAGCTGCGCCGGGGGCAGGGACGCGGGAAGGTCCGGCAGTTCGCTTTGCAGTCGGCGCGCAGTTGGTTCGTCGCCTGCCGCACAGGCGGCGATGAACTGATCTGGCTGCGACAGGCCCGGTGCGCCCGCCGCGCGCGCCAGCAATTTGGCGACCTCGGTCAATCCGAACCGCAACGCCAGCGTATAAGCGCTTGTGCCATCGGGCGTGCGGATGGACGGATCGGCGCCAGCCTCCAGCAACGCCGCGATATGCTCCGGTGACCGCCGCCGCCGGATCGCCCACAGCAACGGCGCGCCCCACTGGTTGGTGGGCGCACCGTCTGCCGATGCATTCGGATTTCCGCCGTGGGACAGCAACAGCTTCAGTGCTTCCAGATTGTCGAGATCCAGCACGCGATACATGGCATTGCTGTCTGCCATCGTGGCGCCGGCTTCAAGCAGCAGGCGTGTGCATGCGGTGCTTTCCAGTGCGTGATAGAGCGACTCGCCATCGTTGGGGTTTGCGCCCGCGTCGAGCAGTATCTTGGTCAGGTCAGGATCGTGGTTCTGGCCCGCCGCGCCGTAAAGGGCAGACAGCGGATATTGCGTCGACGGCTCAGCTAAAGAGGATGGCGGCCAGCGGTTGCCCACGGCCTGGTTCGGATCAGCGCCTGCGCCCAGCAGCAACCGGGCCGAGGCATGCAGACGGTCACGAAACTCGGGCAAACGCAGCAATCCGGAATGCGTGACGGCCACCAGCGGCGGCAGATTAAGCGGGCCACCCGGCGTATTCACCCAGCCGGGATCGCATTGCGTGGCCGCGCGCAGCATTGCCTCATTCCCAACAGCACACGCGAGGTAGGGATCATCGCCCAGCAGGTTTGGTTGTTCGGCCAGCATACGAGCCGCCAGCGCCGGCCGCGATCGGCTGGTGCCGCCGGAGATGTCGCCCGCATAGACGAAGCGCAGCCACGCCATGATCGTGGCAGATCTGTCAGTGGACAGCGCATTGCGCGCGTCGACGAAGCTTTTCAGATCAGTCCACGATGCGAAGGCGTATGCGCGGGCGATGCAGGATTGCGCATCGTGCAGCCTGAGATCGAGAGCCGCGATGGCCGTATCGTCCTTGCCGTTAGCAATGGGCAGCGATGCACGCAATTGCGCCATCGCGGTTTGATCGCGCCTGCGATAGCCGGCAAGCAGATCCTTGGCCTGCCGTTTCAGGTGGTTGAGATTTGGCCGCTCAGGGAACCGGTTCATAGGGAGCCTCCGTGCACGAAACGCCGATGACCCGCAAATCCGGCTGCACAAAGGTCGTGTGGTCAGCTCAGTGATACAAGTGGGTTAAACCCTTCCCGCGGGCCCGGGTGCAGCTTGCACGGCAGTGGATATCTAGGGACGACAGCCCATCGCAGTCAACACCCTGCCGGCGCCATAGGGCAACCGACAGGGTGGTCCCGCTGCCTGCTAGCTATAAACTTTCAGCACGCCCAGCCGCCGCATCAGGTTCTTTTCGATCTCGAGGATCAGCATGACGACGAGGCCGATGGCCACGATCAGCACGCCGTCGAACAGTCTAACCGGCCGTGTCGCGAACAGCGTATGCATGACAGGCAGGTAGGTGAAGGCGAGCTGCGCCAGGACCACCGCGCCGACGGCGATCAGCACCGGCGGTGTCCCCAACGCGCCCTGCCAGGTGAACGACGTCATGTGCAAGTAGCGGACATTGAACAGGTAGAAGATCTCCAGCACGATGATGGTATTGACCACCATGGTGCGTGCGGTGTCGATGTCGTAGCCGCGGTCGAGTGCGTAGAAGAAAATGAATAGCGCCCCGGCAACGAACAGTAGCGAGACGAAAATCACGCGCCAGAGGAGAAATGGCGTAAGAAGACCAGCGGTCGCCGAGCGAGGTGGGCGGCGCATCACGTTCGGCTCCGACGGCTCGAAGGCCAGCACGAGTCCCAGCGTGATGGTGAGGATCATGTTGATCCAGAGGATTTGCGCGGGCGTCATCGGCAGCGTGAACCCGACGAGAATCGCCAGGATGACCGTCAGCGCCTCGCCGCCGTTGGTCGGGAGCGTCCAGGCCGTCACCTTCTGGATATTGTCATATACTGTCCGCCCCTCGTGCACGGCGGCGACGATCGACGCGAAATTGTCGTCGAGCAGCACCATCTGCGAGGCTTCCTTCGCCGCCTCCGTGCCCTTGTTGCCCATTGCAATGCCGACGTCGGCCTGTTTCAGCGATGGCGCATCGTTGACGCCGTCGCCGGTCATCGCGACGATCTGGTCGTTCGCCTGTAGCGCGCGCACGATGCGCAGCTTGTGCTCAGGGCTCGTGCGCGCGAACACGGACGTATGCGTGACGACATCCTGCAGTACGTCATCGGAGAGCTGATCGACATCGGCGCCGGTCAGCACTTGCGGATCGTCACTGAGGCCGAGTTGTCGCGCGATCGCGGCGGCGGTGGCGCCATGGTCACCGGTGATCATCTTCACCGAGATACCGGCGGTGCGGCACTCGGCAATGGCGGCCATCGCTTCTTCGCGGGGCGGATCCATGAACCCGACGATGCCGAGGAAGACCAGGCCCTGCTCGACGTCATCGAACGACAGGCGCGTCGTCGCGCCGGAGGCGGGCTTCATCGCGAAGCCCAATACGCGTTCACCCTCGGCGGCTGCAGCGGCAATGCGCGATGCCCAGTATGCCGGATCGAGCGGCGTGCCGCCTTGCCCGTCGGCCTGCGTCGTGCACATGTCCAGCACGCGTTCCGGCGCGCCTTTCACCAGGATGATGCCGTCGCCATTTGGGGCGTTGTGCAGCGTCGCCATGAAGCGATGCTGAGCGTCGAACGGGATTTCGTCGAGGCGCGGCCACTCGGTTCGCGCCGTCTCGGGGACGAGCCCTGCCTTGGTGGCGAGCGCCACCAGAGCGCCCTCCATCGGGTCGCCGTTGACGGTCCAGGCATCGTCGAACTGCTGAAGCTGCGCGTCGTTGCACAGCAGGCCAGCGCGCGCCAGCAGCATGACCGTCTCGCGTCCGGCCTCGGTATCGACTTCCGCTGACAGGGTCAGGACGCCGTCCGGCCCATAGCCCGCGCCGCTGGCGCGTGCTTCGCCGAGCGCGACATTGATGCGCTGCGCCGTCATTTCGTTGCGGGTCAGCGTGCCGGTTTTGTCGGAACAGATGACAGATGTTGCGCCGAGCGTTTCGACCGCAGGCAGCCGGCGGATCACCGCAGAGCGCGCGGCCATGCGGCGGACACCGATGGCGAGCGTAATGGTGATGACCGCAGGCAGGCCTTCCGGCACGACGCCGACGGCTAGCGCGATCACGGCAATCAGCGCTTCTGTCCAGTCGAAGTTGCGCGCCAGCACCGCGAACGCGAACAGCAGCACCGCGCCGCCCATGGCGATCCACGCAAACCGGCGGCCGAATGCATTGATCTGACGCAGAAGTGGCGTTGTCAGCTCTTCGACCTGGCCCAGCAGCGCGCTGATGCGGCCGATTTCGGTGTTGATTCCGGTGGCGACCACGATGCCGGTGCCTTGTCCCGCCGCGACCATGGTGCCGGAAAAAGCCATGCAACTCCGGTCGCCAAGGGCGGCGTTGGCGGGGGCCGGATCTTCGCCCTTTTCCGCGGCAACGGATTCGCCGGTCAAAATGGCTTCTTCGATCAGCAGGCCGCGCGCTTTGAGCAATCGCAGATCAGCCGGAACGCGATCGCCGGCTTCGATCACCACGATATCGCCCGGTACGATCTCGCTGGCCGGAACAGCGTGGCGCTGGCCGTCGCGTAGCACGTTGGCGCGCGGCGCGATGATGTTGCGGATGGCGGCGAGCGCGTTTTCCGCCTTGCCTTCCTGCACGAAGCCAACGATGGCGTTGACCAGAACCACGACAACAATGACGAAGGCGTCGATCACGTGGCCGAGCGTCCACGCTGCGAAGGCGCCGGCGAGCAGGAAATAGATCAGCGCATTGTTGAACTGTGAGAGGAGACGGAGCAGCGGATGGCGCGGGGGAGGTGCGGGAAGTTCGTTACGGCCATGGGTCTGGAGCCGCTTTGCTGCGTCGTCGGCGTTTAAACCTTCCGGGCGCGTCGCCAGGCGTCCGAGGGCGTCGGCCGCCACCAGCGTGTGATAGGCGACGTGTTCGGTATCGGCTTGCTGCCGCTCGATCGTAACGTCGTGCATTTCCGCTGAAACGACCTCTCTGGGTTATGTCGGCTGGTGCTACTGGGCCTGCGGTCGCCGCGCATGTCGTCCCGTAGCTCGGCCACTTCATCATCCACCGCCCGCGATCGCATTGACGATGGTCAACCGAAATCCGTTTCCGTCGGATTGCGAGCTTGTCGAACGCACGCGGCTCAGGCCACGGTGTGGGAGCCGTTGTCCGCGTATACTACGAATCCGGTCAACGGCGCGGCGGCATCGCTGACCAGGATCGCGGCGACGCGGCCGATCTCCTCTATTGTTGCGAGGCGGCTGGCCGGCATGCGTGCGCGCACTTGATCGAGCTGCTCGTCGAAACGGTCGATGCCGGATGCGGCGCGCGTCTTCAGCGGGCCCGTCAAAATAGCGTGTGCACGGATTTTCTTGTCCGCGAGATCGGTCGCGATGTCGCGTACGCTCGAATCCAGCGCCGCTTTCACCTGCCCCATCAGATTGTAGTTTTCGACCACGCGATCCTCGCGATAGAAATTACCTTGAGCAGACAACCGCCGTCGGACATCAGCGGCGGCGACCAGGCCCCGTTTTCCTGAGAGATCGACGATCGTTGTCATGGTCAATCTCTCCTGTTCAGGATCGCGAGCGTCTCATCGGCAATGACCTGCTCTTCGTCAGCAGGAATGATGCAGACGGCGACGCGGCTCGCCGGGCAGTCGATCCGCGATGCATTGGCGGCGTTCGCCTCGGGTGCGAGTTCAACACCGAGCCAGGCCAGCCGTTCGCAGATGCCGGCGCGGATTTCGGGCTGGTTCTCGCCGACACCGGCGGTGAACACGATCGCGTCGAGACCGCCGAGCGTCGCGACCAGGCGCGCGATCTCGCCGGCCGTGCGCAACGTGAACAGATCGATCGCTTCCTTCGCTTCGGGACGCGGATCGGCGAGCAGCTTGCGGCTGTCGGCGCTGATACCGGAAACACCGAGGAGGCCGGATTGGTGGTAAAGCATATGCTCGATTTTGGCGGGAGATTCACCTGCCGCGAGCAGATACAGCAGCACGCCGGGATCGAGCGCGCCGCAGCGCGTTGCCATCGGTATGCCGTCGAGCGTCGAGAAGCCCATGCTGGTATCGCGACTCAGCCCGCCCACCATCGCGCACAGGCTCGCGCCACTGCCAAGATGTGCTGCGATCACCCGGCCTTTCGCGAGATCAGCTGAGTGCTCTTGAAGCGCATTGGCGATGTGCTTGTACGACAGGCCGTGAAAACCATAGCGCTTGACGCCCTCGTGATACAGCGCGCGCGGGAGGGCGAAGCGCGATACCACCTCGGGATTAGTGCGGTGAAATGCGGTGTCGAACGAGGCCGTCTGCAGCAGATCCTCGCGGACATGCTGTACGGCATAGATCAGGCGCAAGCTTTGCGGCTGGTGCAGCGGGGCCAATGGGGTAAGCTCTTCGATGGCCGTGATTGCGGCATCGTCCAGCACGGTTGGGCCGCTGAACAGTCCGCCGCCGTGGACGACGCGATGTCCGATGGCGATGACGCGGTTCATATCGTAGCGCTTGGCCAGCCAAGCGAAGGTCTCGGACAGGACGGCGCTGAGATTTTCGTCGGACCGGGCTGCCAGTTCGACGTCAACAGTGTCAGAAGCATCGGACACGCGAAGTCCAAGCGGCTTCTTCTGGAAATCGATGGTGCCCTTGGCCTGACGCACGGCCTTCCCCCGCTGGATCGCGAATACGCCGATTTTCACCGTCGACGAGCCTGCGTTGAACGTCAGCAGAATATCGTGACTCATTGGGCGGGCAGTCCCTTCGGCGGTTGCAGGGCAGCGACGAGTTTGGCCAGGGCGGCCGATGCGATGCGCGCCGAAAGTGGATCGGCGCGGCTGGTCAGCACGATGGGCACGCGGGCGCCGAGGACGAGGCCAGCCGCAGTCGCGCCGGCGAAATAGATGAGCTGTTTGGCCAGCATGTTGCCGGCTTCCAGATCCGGCACCAGCAGTATGTCCGCCTGTCCGGCGACCGGCGAAACAATACCCTTGGTGCGTGCGGCATCGGCGTTGATGGCGTTGTCGAAAGCCAGCGGACCATCGACCAGCGCACCTGTAATCTGACCACGCGCTGCCATGACGGTGAGCGCGGCGGCATCCAGGGTCGCGGGCATCTTCGGGTTCACGGTCTCCACGGCGGCGAGCACGGCGACGCGCGGTTCCGCCAAGCCCAGCGTATGCAGCAGATCAACCGCGTTCTGACAGATGTCGCGCTTTTGCTCCAGCGTCGGCTGGATGTTGATGGCGGCGTCGGTGACGATGAGCGGTTTAGGGTAGGCTGGAATATCCATCGCGTAGACGTGGCTGAGGCGACGCTCGGTGCGCAGGCCAGATGCGCTGGACAGTACCGCGCTAAGCAATTCGTCGGTGTGCAGGCTACCTTTGACGAGGACGGCGACCTTGCCCGCCGTCGCGAACTCGACCGCGCGCGCTGCCGCCGCATGGCTGTGCGGCACGTGTTCGATGATGAAGCCGTCGAGCGAAACCTGCGCCTGTTCGGCGGCTGCGCGAATTTTGACTTCCGGCCCGATCAGGATCGGATCGAGCAGGCCTTCATCGCGAACCTCGACCGCGCCCTGGATCGCTGCGACCGAGCAGGGATGCACGATCGCGGCTTTCACTGGCGACAGATCGCGCGCCTTGTTGACGAAGCTCTGGTAGCGATCTTGCCGGCGCAGCGTCACGTCGGGCAGGCGGGTGCGAGGCCATTCGACCTTATGATCGGGCGCGATCACCTTGGCGATGCCGCGCAGCACCTGGTCGCCCTGGTTGTTGGTGCAGACGGTTTCGAGCAGCACGATGCGATTTTGCGGCATCTTCTCTTTAACCGTCACCGTAGCTGTGATCGTATCGCCGGGGCTAACCGGCTTCAGGAAATCGAGTTCCTGGCTAAGATAGATGGTTCCGGGGCCGGGCAGTTTGGTTCCGAGAACGGCTGAAACCAGCGCGCCGGTCCACATGCCGTGGGCGACAATGTGCCCGAACATGTTGGTAGCCGCGAACGCCGCATCGAGATGCGCCGGGTTGATATCTCCGGACACGGCCGCGAACAGATCGATATCGTCCCGGCCGACGATGCGAACGATCGATGCCGAGTCGCCAATCTGCAGTTCGCTATACGTCTGGTTGGTCAGCAACTCGTTCACGTGACTCACCTCTGGAAAACGTACGTACCGGGCGCATCTTCGCCGGGAAGAATGCCCTTATCGGGCGCGCCCATCGCTGGCGGCTGGACGCGATTATTCGCGGAACGCTCCGCGAGCCACGAGGTCCACGGTTCCCACCATGATCCCTGTCTGCGCTCTGCTTCTGATAACCACTCCTCTGGGCTCAAGCAAAGATCATCGTGGCCCTTGTGCGCTATGCGGAAGCTGCGGCGCGCGCGCCCGGGTTCGCTGACTATACCTGCGTTATGCCCGCCACTGGTGAGAATGAAGGTGAGATCGGTGTCGGTGAGGGCGTGGATCTTGAAGACGGAGCGCCATGGCGCGACGTGATCCCGTTCAGTGCCGACGACAAACATCGGCGCGCGGATATTCTGCAGAGCCGCCGGGCGACCATCGACCATGAAGCGTCCGGCCGCCAGCTCGTTGTCGAGATACAGCCGCTGCAGATACTCGGCATGCATCCTGTAGGGCATGCGTGTCGCGTCTGCGTTCCAGGCCATCAGGTCGATCATGGGCATACGTT